>NZ_JAZAQP010000001.1:0-334686 GCF_036231725.1 Pseudomonas sp. JH-2
ATCGGGGCTCTCGCGACATCCATGTCGCATGACCTCCTGAGCGCCGGTTTCGCTCGGCCTTCTGAAGGGGCGTTCCGGTGCGCTCGGTTGTTTCTCTGGAAGTCCCAAATGCAAATGCGAGAGCAAAAGCGCTTTTGCTTTTCGTAGGATCGAGGGGGGACGCCTAGTTCTTGCTCGCGAACCCTGGCTCCCCGCGTTCGTGATAGTTGGTAGGGCGGATAAGAACCGCACCACCTGTGTGATTCCCATGTAGGAGCGCGCCCTGCGCGCGAATCGCGGGCAGGGCCCGCTCCTGCAGGTGTGGGATGTGGGCGGGCGTCACTCCTCCGAGGAGAAGTCGTAGTCCATCGCCTGGCTCGGGCCCTGCAGGTAGCGGCCCTGGATGTAGTTGGCGCCGGCCTGCCAGAGGGTGGCCAGGGCGGTGGCGCTCTCCACCATCGGCACTATGGTCAGCTTGGCCTGGGCGTGCAGGCTGGCCATCAGGGTGCGCAGGTTCTCCTGGTTCTCCGGGCGGCTGAGGTCCTGCACGTAGGAGCCGTCGATCTTCACGAAATCGACGTTCATGTGCTTGAGCGTGCTGAACGGGTTCAGGGCGCAGCCGAACTGGCCGAGGGCGACCTGGCAGTGCAGCTCGGCGAGCCCCTGGCTCAGGGCCTTGGCCTGCTTGAGGTGGGCCACGGCGTCGGTTTCGCTGATCTGCAGGATCAGCGAGTCGGCCGGCAGGCGCGCGGCCTTCAGGGCCACCGCCAGCCAGGGCAGCAGCCCGGCATCCTGCAGGCTGGGGCCGGACAGGTGCACGAAGAGCTTGGTGTCGTGGCCCTTGGCGCGGTGCTCGGCGAGCAGCTTGATGGAGTTGAGCAGCACCCAGCGGTCGATGCGCTCGGCCAGGCCGCCGGCCCTGGCCGCGCCGAGGAAGTCGGCGGCGGGCACTTCCTCGCCCTGCGGGTTGAGCAGGCGCAGCAGCACTTCGTACAGCTCGTGGCTGTCGCCGCGCAGGCTGATGATCGGCTGGAACAGCAGGCGGAAGGCGTTCTTCTCCAGCGCCTGCTGGACGATGGCCAGCAGGTCGCCGCGGCTGGCGGCGGCGGCCAGTTCGTCGGCCGGGTCGTAGAGCTTGATGCCGTTGCCCTCGGCCTGGGCGATTTCGTCGGCGCAGCGGTGGGCGCGCTCGATGACGTCCTGGGCGCGGCTGGTCTTTTCGTCGAGCCCGGCGCAGCCGATCGACAGGGTGACCTGGGCGGTGCGCCCGTGGATGTCGAACAGGTGGCCCTCGATGCGCTTCAGCAGGCTGGCGAACAGCGCCTTGCTCTGTTCCGGCGTCTGGCCGTCGAGCAGCACGCTGAAGGCGTCGTCGCTGAAACGGGCCAGTTGCGCGTTCTCGGGGAAATGCTCGCGCAGCAGGTGGGCGAGGTCGGCCAGCAGCAGGTCGATGCTGGCGATGCCCAGGCTCAGCTGCAGGTTCTGCGCACGGTCGAGCAGCAGGTAGGCGAGGGTGGCCGGCTGGCCGGCGGTGACGGCGCGCTCCACGGCGGCATCCATCAGGTCGAGGAAGTGGGCACGGTTGAACAGGCCGGTGACCAGGTCCTGGCTGCTGACCTCGCGCAGCTTCTCCTGCAGTTCGCTGTTGTCCTGCTCGGCGCGGATCACCACCTGGATGCAGGGTTCGCCGTCATAGGTGGCCGGGGAAAAGCCCATGCGTGCTCGCAGCGCCTGGCCATCGACGCGCACGCCGCTGCACAGCAGCTCGTTGTCGCCGTCGCCGTGCTGGTAGCCCTTGAGGAAGTCCTTGAAGGTCGCCTGGTCGGCCGGGGCGATCAGGTCGATCATCGGCAGCCCTTCCAGCTCCTCCGCGTCCTCGTAGCCGAACAGCGCGACGTAGGCGCGGTTGGCGTAGATGTGCATGCCGTCGTGGACGTAGGTGATGGCGTCCACCGAACTGTCCAGCAGCAGCTGGCAGCGCTTTTCCGCCTCGCGCAGGGCGACTTCGGCGGTGCGCCGGGCGCGGCGTTCCTCCAGGGCGGCGATTTCGCGGTTGGCCACCAGCACCAGGCGCTCGTCCTCGCCCTGGGGCAGGGCGTCCTGGGCGCCGAGGGCCAGGGCCTCGGTGATGCTGTCGGAGTCGTTGCCCTCGACCAACTGGATGAAGGGGATGTCCTTGGCCTGGCGGCGCAGGCTGGCCAGGGCCTCGTCCGGCGCCAGGGCGCCGCTGTGCGGGGCGGCGATCAGCAGGTCCCAGGTCTGTTGCAGGGCTTCGGCGAGGTCTTCGCTGGAGGTGACGCGGTGGACGCGGGTCGCGCGCCCGGCATTGCGGAACAGGCTGACCAGGCGCTCGGCCTCGTTCTGCGAGTCTTCCAGGATCAGCAGGCGGACGGTTTTCTTTTCATTGGCCATGAAGAGCTGCTTATAGCGCGCCGGATGGCAGCCAGGAGGCGACGAATGGAGTGCGGCCGAATCTACAGCGACTTCCAGAGTGAGTCAAAGTCTTCCTCCCCATGCCCCGTATGGCTGCTCGTCCCTGTGACGGGCTTATCGTCGGCGCCCTTCGGACGCTCCTGGGTACTGTATTCGAACTGGCTGAAACTGCCGGTGGCGGTGAGCTTGCGCGTCAGGGTAGCGCGGCGTTCCTCGCCGTGCAGGTTGATCTGCACGCGGCTGCCTTCCTGGAAGGGCAGGCGTGGCGAGATCAGTGTCGCCGGCCGCGAGATGGCGGCGATTTCCGGCAGCAGCAGGGCGCGCAGGTAGTGGCTGCTCTGCTCCGACTTGCGCAGCAGTTGCAGGCCGCAGGGCTGGGCGATGGGGGCGATCAGTTCGATGCCCATCTGCGTGCCGCCGCCGCGGACCTGGCGGATCCAGCGCACCACCGCGACGCTCCAGCTGTGCCCGGGGGCATCCTGGATGCCGAGCAGCTCGCCGGCCTGCAGCTGGCTGGGGATTTCCTTCGGCCAGGTCAGGCAGTAGCCGCCGGGGCTGTGGTTGACGATGGACAGGGTGAAGACCGGGTACTCGTCGCTGGCAGCGGCCCCGGCGGCGTCGGGCGAGCCCTGGTCCGCCGACCGCAGCGGCTGGTATTCGATTTCCTCCAGCGGCATGCCCGGTTGCCAGTCGGTGACCTTCTGCGCGTCGAAGGCATTGGCCCAGGCGTCGTTCACTTCCGCCTGGAAGGTCGCCTGCACAGGTTCTGGCAGCTTGAGCAGGTCGGCGAAGGGGCGTCGGCCGGACAGGTAGTAGTGCAGTGCGCTCATGCCGATGCACAGGGTCAGCTGGCCCTGGCCGGAGGTGCGCTGGAAGCTGCGTTCGGCGATGTCGCCCCAGGCGCTGGCCAGGTGCTGCAGCAGGTCGATGCTGATGCGCTCGCCGCCCTTGAGCGGCAGCTTGTCGCGTTGCTCGGCGGGGGCCTGCAGGTATTCCTTGATCGCCGCCACCAGGCGCTGCGGGTCCATGCCCAGGCCGTTGTGCAGGTCGCTGGCCTTGTACAGCGAACGGTAGCGCGGTGGGCCGTCCACCTGTGGGGCGACCACGAACAGGCTGGACGGCAGGTCGGCCTCCTGCAGGCGTACCAGCGAGCCCCAGGCCTCCAGGGCCTCGGCCACCTGGGCGATGCCGGCCTGGCGCATCTGGTTGCAGCGGGCGCAGCCCAGCAGCAGGGCCACCAGGTAGGCCTGTTCGACGTTCAGGCTGTTGCCATGCTTGGCAAGGTCGTCGCGGACCGCCAAGCCCTGCACACCCTTGCTGCGGGCCAGCTGGTAGAGCTGGTGCAGCTCCAGCCACAGGCTTTCCGGCACCGGGCAATAGAGCTGCTGGGCGCGGATCAGCGGGCCGCAGAGACTGCGGATGGCCCGCTGCAGGGCGAGGGTGAGGATCTGTGCGCGTTCGCGGGTGAAGCGCGGTGCCTCGCGCACCACCACCAGCTTGTAGCCCACGGCCAGGTGGTTCTGCAGGGCCTGGCAGAGGTTGGCGACCTTGCGCGGGCGCTCGTCGAGGACGATGGACTGGTTGAGAAAGTGGCGTTCGAGGTTGTGGCAGACCGACTGGACTTCCGGGCGGAACAGCTCCAGCAGCTGCAGGCGGGCCTCCACCGGGAGTTTCAGCTGGTTCAGCTCGATCAGGCCCTGGTACAGCTGGCGTGCGGTCTCGCCGAGGTTGGCCTTGGGCAGGTGGTCCAGCCAGTATTTGATATCGCGCGCAGTGACGTTGCAGAAGCTCAGGCTTTCCTGCGTCGGGGTGGGGACGCGCAGCAATTGCTGGGGACTCGTATTGTCCATGGTCGGATGAGGTGCTCCACGATCTGGGCCGTTCGCTGGACCGTTGTGCCGGTCTTGGGCGCCGGTTTTTTCCAAACTCTAGCAGTATCCACCTGAGAAGGCAGCCCGTTCCCTGGTTGGGAGACGGGCCTGCCGTTGGCTTTCAGGTAACAGGCCGGTTACAGGGGTCCCGGCTTGCGCCGGCTCACGCCTGGCGGGCGTTGCCCAGCAGCTGGCCCATGCGCACCGGGCTGCCGGCGGCCAGTTGTTCGGCCCAGGCGACCTGCTCGGGGCCGAACAGCACGATGGCGGTGGAGCCCAGCTTGAAGCGCCCCAGTTCCGCGCCTTTTTCCAAGTGGATGGGCTGGCGGGCCGCTTCGTCGTAGGCGAAGGCCTTCAGCTCGCGCCTGGGCGGGGTGACCAGGCCGGCCCACACGGTTTCCACCGAGGCCACGATCATCGCGCCCACCAGCACCACGGCCATGGGGCCGCGTTCGGTATCGAACAGGCAGACCACGCGCTCGTTGCGGGCGAACAGCTCCGGCACCTGCTCGGCGGTGAGCTGGTTCACCGAGAACAGCCGGCCGGGCACGTAGACCATCTCGCGCAGGGTGCCGGCCAGCGGCATGTGCACGCGGTGGTAGTCCTTCGGCGAGAGGTAGACGGTGGCGAAGCTGCCGCCCATGAAGGGCGCGGCGCGCTCGGCGTCGCCGCCCAGCAGTTCGCTCAGGCTGAAGCTGTGGCCCTTGGCCTGGAAGATGCGCCCGTGCTCGATGGGGCCGAGCTGGCTGATGGCGCCGTCGGCCGGGCAGAGCACGCCGCCGGGCGTCTCGTCCAGCGGCCGCGCGCCCTCCTTGAGGGCGCGGGTGAAGAAGGCGTTGAAGTGCTCGTAGGCCTGCAGGTCTTCCACCAGCGCCTCGCGCATGTCGACCTGGTAGCGGCGGGCGAACCAGCCGATCAGGCGGTTCTTGAACCAGGCGGCGCGGCATTCGGCCGCGCAGCCGACCAGGCGCGACAGCAGATGGTGCGGCAGCAGGTACTGGCCGAGGATGAACAGACGATCTTTGAACGACATTCCTTAAACCTCTACGGGGGTGTCGGGGTGGTTGCCCCATTCCGACCAGGAGCCGGCGTAGCCCTTGACCCGCGGGTAGCCGAGGGCCTTGGCCACCAGGTAGGTGAAGCCGGAACGGTGATGGGTCTGGCAGTGGGTGATCACTTCCTTGTCCGGGGTGATGCCCAGGTCGCGGAGGATCTGCGCCATGTCGGTGCGGATGCGCAGGGCGCGGGCCGCGTCCATGCCGGCGGTCCACTCGAAGTTGACCGCGCCGGGGACGTGCCCGCCCTTGGCCGCCAGCACCTTCTGGCCGCTGTATTCGCTGGGGTTGCGCGCATCCCAGACGGCCAGGTCGGCGGCGCCCAGGCGGCTCTGCAGGTATTCGCGGGTGGCGGTGGGTTCGTCGTGCAGCGTCAGCGGCAGCGGGCCGCCGGCTGGCACCGGGACGTCGCGGCTCAGTTCGCGGCCTTCGGCCAGCCAGGCGTGCAGGCCGCCGTCCAGGTAGTGGTAGTGCGGGTGGCCGATGACGTCCAGCAGCCAGATGAAGCGCCCGGCCCAGCCGCCGCCTTCGTCGTCGTACACCACGTACACGGCGCCCGGGTTGTGCCCCAGTTCGCCGAACAGCGCTTCCAGGTCGGCCTTGGCCGGCAGCAGGCCGGGCGCCGGCGGCTGGCCCCACTGGGTGCGCGCGGGGGCGACGAAGCGGGCGCCGGGCAGGTGGCCCTCGGCGTAGCGCGCCGGGCTGGTCAGGTCGACCAGGATCAGCTCGGGGGCGTCGAGGCGGGCGGCCAGCTCGGCCGGTTCTATCACCAGGGGCAGGTCGGAAAAGGCGGACATGTCGGCATCTCCCTGAAGGCGGGTGTCGTGGGACGGGATGGCGTGAGCTGGCGCCCTGGGCTACCCGCGAAACCCAGCAGTTTAACGAAAAAGCGCGCGGCGCTGGCGGGCAATCGCTTCAGGGCGTGTCACTGGGCCGGCGCCGCGCCGAATTGCTGCAGGGCGCGCTCGATGCACTGGCAGGTCTTGTCGAAGGCCTGGCCCTGCACGCTGCCGATGGGCTGGCCGTGGCGGTCGGCCACCACCAGCATCACCACGCGCTGGCCGCGGGCCAGGGAGCGCAGCAGCAGGTGGTCGCCGGGCAGCGCCGCCTTCAGGCGGCCGGGCAGCAGCGCGGAGTACTCGGCCATGTTGGCCGGGGTCAGGTGCAGGCGCGCCGGGCGTTCCAGCAGGCGGCGCAGCAATTGGCTGCCGGCCACCGGCAGCTGCAGGTTCTGCTCCGCCGGGGCCAGGCCGAAGCTGCGGCGGGCCTGCAGCAGGTTCTGCTGGCGGTCGGCGAGCAGCAGCACGGCACGGTCCAGGCCGCAGGCGTGCAGGGCTTCGGCCGCGCATTCCAGCAGGGGCACCAGGTTGCCGAACGGGCTGGGCGTGCGCAGCAGTTCGGCGCACAGCCGGCGCCACTGCCCGGGGTCGCCGGCGGCGGGTGCATCCGCTGCCGCGGCGTTGTGTCGCGGCTGCCAGCGCTGGCTTTCCCACGGCCAGAGCAGTGCCTGGGCCGGGTGCCAGTAGCGGGCGTCGGCGTCGCGCCGGGCGCTCTCCACGGCCAGGGCGTGGACCTGTTGCTGCAGTGCCTCCAGCGGCTCCTGCAGGTAGAGCGCGGTGAGCCGCTGCCAGCGCAGCATGTGCGGCCCGCCCCAGGACTGGTGCGCGGCCATCGCCAGGCTGTTGGCCAGGAGGATGGTGTTGGCCGGGCGGGTCAGCCAGCGCGCCAGCTCGGGGTCGGCGTCCAGGCGCTGCTGCTGGGCCAGCGGTTCGCTTTCGGCGTGGGCCAGGTGCAGGGCGCGGACCAGCAGTTCATGGTCCTCGCCGAGCAGGTGCAGGCCCTGGCCGATCCATTCCGGCAGGCGCCAGCGCTCGGCCAGGGCCGCGCACAGCGGCAGCAGGCGCATGCCCAGCAGTTCCTGCTCCACCTCGGCGCTGGCGCGGCCTTCGCCGAGCACCTGCTGCTGCCATTGTTCGAGCAGGTCCGGGCGCGCCGTGGCCAGCGCCCAGACCGGCGCCAGGATCAGCAGGCTGCCCCAGTGGATTTCCTGCCACAGCCGCGCCAGGCGGCTGGCGAACAGGCCGCTGGCCTGGTGCATGGCGTGGCGGCTGATCAGCAGCATCTGCCCCAGGGCCGGCGGCATCTGCGCGGCGGGCACGCTGGGCAGGCTCTCCAGCAGGGCCGTGGCGCGCACCAGGCCGAGGCGGCTGAGGGCCACCTCCAGGCTTTCCGCCGGGTTGTCCCGGGCCATGCGCGCGCGGTTGGCCTCGCGCAGGATGGCCAGGGCCAGGGTCGGGCAGTCCTGCAGCAGGTCGGCGATGTCGCGCAGGGACCGGCGGTTGTCCGCCAGGGCGCGGCGCACGCGCTCGTGCTGTTCGGCGGGCACCGGCAGCGGCAATTCCTCCAGCAACTGGAGCCAGGAGGCGAGGCGCTGCGGGTCGGGTGTCTGGATGGGCATGCTTGGGCCGCCGAACTGGTTTTTACAATTTGCAGCCTATAGTCTTGCGCGGTTTCTCCGATAACAAGAGGGCGGCGCATATTGGCGCCCCCGTCCCGTCCACCGTTCCAGTCGACTCTTCAATGGCAAAAATCATCGGCATCATTGTCCTGCTGGGCAGCGTCCTCGGCGGCTACCTGCTCTCCGGCGGCAAGATCATGGCCATCGTGCAGCCCTTCGAAGTGCTGATCATCGGCGGTGCCGCGCTGGGCGCCTTCCTCCAGGCGAACCCCGGCAGCACCTTCATGACGGTGCTGAAGAAGGCGCCGAAGATGTTCAGCAACCGCTTCACCCACGTCTTCTACCTGGAAGTGCTGGGCATGCTCTACGAGATCCTCAACAAGAGCCGCCGCGAGGGCATGATGGCCATCGAGGCCGACCTCGAGGAACCCGCCTCCAGCCCGATCTTCAGCAAGTACCCGGCGGTGCTGAAGGACGAGCGCATGACCGCCTACATCTGCGACTACCTGCGCATCATGTCCTCCGGCAACATGGCCCCCCACGAGCTGGAAGGCCTGTTCGACATGGAGCTGGGCAGCCTCAAGGAAGACTTCGAGCATCCGTCCCACGCGGTCACCCGCGTCGCCGACGCGCTGCCCGGCTTCGGTATCGTCGCCGCGGTGCTGGGCATCGTGATCACCATGGCCCTGCTCGGCCAGGGCAGCCAGGCGGAGATCGGCCACCACGTGGCCGCCGCGCTGGTCGGTACCTTCCTCGGTATCCTCGCCGCCTACGGTTTCGTCGGCCCGCTGTCCAACGCGCTGGAGCACGACGCCAAGGAAGAGCTGAACCTCTACGAGGCGATCAAGGCCTGCCTGGTGGCCTCGGCCTCGGGCATGCCGCCGTCGCTGGCGGTGGAGTTCGGCCGCAAGGTGCTGCTGCCGGCGCACCGCCCCAGCTTCTCCGAGCTTGAGCAGGCAGTGCGCGGGCGCTAAGCGATGGACAACAACCAGCCGATCATCGTCAAGCGCGTCAAGCGCTACGCCGCCGGGCACCACGGCGGCTCCTGGAAGATCGCCTTCGCCGACTTCGCCACGGCGATGATGGCGTTCTTCCTAGTGCTGTGGCTGCTGTCCTCGGCCACGCCGGAGCAGAAGAAGGCGATCTCCGGCTACTTCCAGGACCCCATCGGCTTCACCGAGAGCGCCAGCCCCTACGTCATCGACCTCGGCGGCACCCCGACGCCGGCCCCGGACAAGACCCTCAACCCGCAGATCCAGGCACAGCCGGAGGCGGACGAGACGCGCATCAGCCCGGAGTCGGAGAAGGAGGTCAACCCCGCCGAGGCCGAGCGCCAGGCCGAGCAGATCGAGCACGAGCGCCTCGAGCTGCTGCTCCAGGAGCTGCAGAACAAGGTCGACGAGAACCCCACGCTGCGCCGCTTCAAGGACCAGATCCTGTTCGAGATCACCCGCGACGGCCTGCGCATCCAGATCGTCGACGCCGAGAACCGGCCGATGTTCGACCTCGGCAGCGCGCGCCTGCAGCCGTACTTCGAGGACATCCTGCTGGCCATGGCCGAGACCATCAAGCAGGTGCCGAACAAGATCAGCATCAGCGGCCACACCGACGCCAAACCCTACGCCGGCGACGAGTTCGGCAACTGGGAGCTGTCGGCCAACCGCGCCAACGCCGCGCGCCGCGCCCTGGTGGCCGGCGGCTACCCGGAAGGGCAGATCGCCCGGGTGGTGGGCTACGCCTCGTCGCAGTTGTTCGACCGCAAGAACCCGCTGAACCCGGTGAACCGGCGCATCGACATCATCGTCCTGACCAAGCGCGCGCAACGCGCCATCGAAGGCCAGGACGGCACGGCCGAGGAACCGGCGGCCAGCCAGCCGGCCACGCCGCCTGCCGGCGCCGCACCGGCACCCCAGGGCAGCGCGCCGGCGCCTGCATCCCAGCCGCTGCCGGCCGGGCAGGTGCGCGAGAAGCTCAACCTGTTCGACGACGGCAAGCTGAAGCTGGACGAGCTGAAGAAGCAGTGAGATGGGGCCTGGCGCTCCGGCAGGGTTGTCGGAGCGCGGGCGTCGATCAGTAATCCGTTTCCGGCAGGCTGGTGAGAATGTGCCGATAACTGGCCATGCGCTGCGGGCTGATGCGGCCTTCCTCCAGCGCCTGGAGCAGCGCGCAGCCCGGTTCGCGGTCGTGCTTGCAGTCGCGGAAGCGGCAATGCCCGAGCAGGTCGCGGAACTCGATGAAGCCGGCCTCGACGTCGTCGCGGGTGACGTGGCCCAGGCCGAACTCGCGGATGCCGGGGGAGTCGATCAGGTCGCCGCCGGCGGGGAAGTGGAACAGCCGCGCCGTGGTGGTGGTGTGGGTGCCCTTGCCGGTCACCTCGGAAAGATCGCCGACACGGGTGTCCACCCCCGGCAGCAGGGCGTTGACCAGCGACGACTTGCCCACCCCGGACTGGCCGACGAACACGCTGACGTGGTCGTTCAGCGCCGCGCGCAGGGCGTCCATGGCCAGGCCGTTGAAGGCCGAGACCTCCAGCAGCGGGTAGCCCAGGTCGCGGTAGGTGCCCAGCAGGGCATCGATCTGCTCGGCGTTCTGCTCGTCGATCAGGTCGGCCTTGTTCAGCAGCAGCAGCGGCTGGATACCGGCGTGCTCGGCGGCGATCAGGTAGCGGTCGATCAGGTTGGCGTGGGGCTCGGGCCGCGGGGCGAAGACGATGACGATGCGGTCGACGTTGGCCGCCACCGGCTTGAGCAGGCCGCGCATGTCCGGGCGGCACAGCTCGGAGGTGCGCGGCAACTGCGCGACTATCACGCCGATGCCCTGGTTGCCCGGGCGCCAGACCACGCGGTCGCCGGTCACCAGCGGCGGCAGGTTGGCGCGCAGGTGGCAGCGCAGCACTTCACCGGCGTGCTCGCCTTCCAGCGCCTCGACTTCCACCTGGACGCCGAAGTGGGCGATCACCAGGCCGTTCTGCTCCGGCCCCAGGTCGCCGCCCTCCAGCTCCTCCAGGGCGCGTGACTCACGCTTGGCGGCGCGCGCGGCGCGCTCTTCCTGGATCTTTTCGATGCGCCAGCTCTGCCGGCGGGTGAGATGACGCTTGGCCATAGGCAACCCGAGTGAAAAATCGCCGGCGAGTTTAGCATGCCCCGGCGCGCTTCCCGCTAAACTAGGGGGCTTGAGCCGAGGAGCGCAGCATGCAGAACCCACAGAACCTGATCTGGATCGACCTGGAGATGACCGGCCTGGACCCGGACCGGGACCTGATCATCGAAATGGCCACCATCGTCACCGACAGCGAGCTGAACATTCTTGCCGAAGGTCCGGTGATCGCCGTGCACCAGAGCGAGGAGGCCCTCGCCGGCATGGACGAGTGGAACACCCGCCAGCACGGCCAGTCCGGCCTGACCCAGCGCGTGCGCGAAAGCACCATCGACGCCGCCCAGGCCGAGGCCATGACCCTGGCCTTCCTGGAGAAGTGGGTGCCCAAGCGCGCCTCGCCGATCTGCGGCAACAGCATCTGCCAGGACCGCCGCTTCCTCTATAGGCACATGCCGAAGCTGGAAGCCTACTTCCACTACCGCAACCTCGACGTCTCCACCCTCAAGGAACTGGCCGCCCGCTGGGCCCCGCAGGTGCGCGACGGCTTCAAGAAGGGCAATACCCATCTGGCGCTGGACGATATCCGTGAGTCCATCGCCGAGCTGCGCTATTACCGCGAGACCTTCATCAAGGTCTGAACCCTCGCTTTTCGTAGGAGCGAGCTTGCTCGCGAACGGGGTTTCCAGGCGGCTTAGGTATTTCGGCTTGGCTCCGCTCCCTCTCCCCAGTCCTCTCCCTGAAGGGAGAGGGAGCTTGTCCGTGCCGACGGAGAGTATGGCGCTCGCCGGCTGCCTCCGTTGTTACCGGCTGACTCAGGAGCATCCGAATACTCCGAACGGTCCCCTCTCCCTTCAGGGAGAGGGTTAGGGAGAGGGCGCTCTTCAGGGCGAGCTCCGAACCCAACCGGCAGAGCCCCTACCGCCCCACCCCATGCCGCCGCAGCGCCCATTCCACATGCTCGCGCACCAACTCCGACGGAAACTCCCGCCTCGCCTTCAGCGCCTCTATCACCGGAATACTCGACGGCGCATTACCCAATCCCACCGCCAGGTTGCGCAGCCAGCGCTCATAGCCGGCGCGGCGTAGCGGTGAGCCTTCGGTGCGGCTGAGGAATCCCTCCTCGCTCCACAGGAACAGCTCTGCCAACTCTGCATTGTCCAGCCCATGACGCGGCTGGAAGTCGCCCTGTTCGCTGGGCCGGGCGAAGCGGTTCCAGGGGCAGACGATCTGGCAGTCGTCGCAGCCGAACACCCGGTTGCCCATGGGCGCGCGCAGTTCCTCGGGGATCGGGCCCTTCAGCTCGATGGTCAGGTAGGAGATGCAGCGCCGTGCGTCCAGCACGTAGGGGCCGACGAAGGCGTTGGTCGGACAGATGTCCAGGCAGGCGCTGCAGCGCCCGCAGTGCTCGCTGCCGTGGGGCTCGTCCAGGGGCAGCGGCAGGTCGGTGAACAGCTCGCCGAGGAAGAAGTAGCTGCCGGCCTTGCGGTTGAGCAGCAGGGTGTTCTTGCCGATCCAGCCGAGCCCGGCCTGTTCGCCGATGGCCTTTTCCAGCACCGGCGCGCTGTCGACGAAGGCGCGGTAGCCGAACGGCCCGACTTCCGCCTGGATGCGCTCGGCCAGCTGCTGCAGGCGCTTGCGCACCAGCTTGTGGTAGTCGCGGCCCAGGGCGTAGCGCGACACGTAGGCCTTTTCCGGCTCGGCCAGGCGCTGCGCCATGCGCGTGTCGCCGGGCAGGTAGTCCATGCGCAGCGAGACCACCCGCAGGGTGCCGGGCACCAGCTCGTCCGGGCGCCAGCGCTTGCTGCCGTGGGCGCCCATGTAGTCCATCTCGCCCTGGTAGCCGGCGGCCAGCCAGCGTTGCAGGTGCTCGCCGTGGCTTTCCAGGTCCAGCCCGCCGATGCCCACCTGCTGGAAGCCCAGTTCGCGGCCCCAGGCCTTGATGCGCTCGGCGATGGTGCTGTAGTCGGAAGTGGAATCGTGCATGGGAGGGCGGGAAAGCGGGACCGGGGTAGGTATAATTCTGCCAGACCGCGCCGACCGGCGCCCGATTCCCCGCGGAAACCCGATGAATTCGCATCCTCACGACAGCCTGCCGACCGCGCTGTACAGCGCCCGGCAGGTGCGCGACCTCGACGCGCGCCTGATCGCCGCCGGCACCCCCGGCTTCGAACTCATGCAGCGTGCCGCCCACGCGGCCTGGCGCGCCCTGCGCCGGCGCTGGCCGGACGCCGGGCGCCTGACGGTGCTGGCCGGGCACGGCAACAACGCCGGCGACGGCTACCTGGTCGCCGCCCTGGCCCGGCGCGCCGGCTGGAACGTGCGCGTGCTGGCGGTGGGCGATACCGCGCGGCTGGCCGGCGACGCCGCCTCGGCCCATGCCGAGGCCCTGGCCGCCGGCGTGACCATCCTGCCCTGGCACGAACACGCCGAACTGCATGGTGTGCTGGTGGATGCGCTGCTCGGCACCGGTCTTGGCGGCACGGTGCGTGATCCATACGCGACGGCCATCGCACGCATCAACGCCAGCGGCCTGCCGGTGCTGGCCATCGACATCCCCTCCGGCCTCAGCGCCGACACCGGCCAGGTGCTGGGCTGCGCGGTGCGCGCCGACCTGACGGTGACCTTCATCGGCCTCAAGTTCGGCCTGTTCACCGCCGAAGGCCCGGACCAGTGCGGCGAGCTGGCCTTCGACAACCTGGACGCCGACCCCGCGCAACTGCCCGGGGACGCCCAGGCCACGCGCCTGGCGCCGACCAGCCTGGCGCACCTGGCGCCGCGGCCGAAGGCGGCGCACAAGGGGCTGTTCGGCCACCTGCTGCTGATCGGCGGCGACCACGGCATGGGCGGCGCCAGCCTGCTGGCCGGCGAGGCGGCCCTGCGCAGCGGCGCCGGGCTGGTCTCCGTCGCCACCCGCGCCGCCCACGTGCCGGCGGCGCTGGCGCGTTGCCCGGAGCTGATGACCCGCGGCGTGTCCTCGTCCGCCGAGGTGCTGCGCGCCGCCGAGCGCGCCAGCGTGCTGGTGGTTGGCCCCGGCATCGGCCGCAACGCCTGGGGCCGCTGCCTGGCCAGCGCCGCGGCCAGCCTGGCGCTGCCCCAGGTGTGGGACGCCGATGCGCTCAACCTGCTGGCGGAGGGCCAGGTGCAGCGCCCGTCGGGCAGCCTGGTGATCACCCCGCATCCCGCCGAGGCGGCGCGCCTGCTGGGCCGCTCCACCGCCGAGGTGCAGGCCGACCGGGCCGCCGCCGCGCGCGAGCTGGCCAGCCGCTACCAGGCGGTGGCCGTGCTCAAGGGCGTCGGCAGCCTGGTCGCCGCGCCGGATGGGCGCCTGGCGCTGTGCTCCCATGGTCACCCGGCCATGGCCACCGCCGGCCTGGGCGACGTGTTGTCCGGCGTGGTCGGCGCGTTGCTGGCGCAGAAACTCGAGCCCTTCGACGCCGCCTGCCTGGCCGTCTGGCTGCATGCCCGTGCCGGCGAGGTGCTCGGCGCGCAGGGGCGGGGTCTCGCCGCCAGCGACCTGATCCCTGCCGTTCGTCAGTTGCTCGAGGAGTTTGCCCCATGCCTGAACTGAAGCTGTTCGCCGACGGCGAGGAGGCCATGTACGCACTGGGGGCGAGGATCGCCCAGGCTACCGGCGGGCACGGGGTGATCTACCTGCACGGAGACCTCGGCGCCGGCAAGACCACGCTCTCGCGCGGCATTCTGCGCGGCCTGGGCCATGCCGGGGCGGTGAAGAGCCCGACCTTCACCCTGGTCGAGCCCTACGAACTGGGCGAGGTGCGCGCCTTCCATTTCGATCTGTACCGCCTGGCCGACCCCGAGGAGCTGGAATATCTGGGCATCCGCGACTACTTCGAAGGCGACGCCCTGTGCCTGATCGAGTGGGCCGAAAGAGGCACGGGCATTTTGCCAAAGGCCGACCTGGACATTACCATTACTCCGCAAGCGGGCGGCCGCATGCTGCGCCTGGAACCGCACGGAGTGCGGGGCGAAGCCTGGTGCGCCGTCCTGGCTACGGGAGCATGAGAAAAAACATGGGTTGGGGGTTGCGCCTTCGGGCGCTGTTGGCCGGGTTGTTCATCCTGCTGGCGCTGGGCGCCGGCGAGGTTCTTGCCGCCGCGCAAATCACGCAGATCAAGAGCGTGCGCCTGTGGCGCGCACCGGACAACACCCGCCTGGTGTTCGACCTCTCCGGCCCGGTGCAGCACAGCCTGTTCACCCTCAGCGCGCCCAACCGCATCGTCATCGACCTGAGCGGCGCGCAGATGAGCACCGCGCTGAACCAGCTCAAGCTGAAGAACACCCCCATCACCTCGGTGCGCTCGGCGCAACGCTCGCCCACCGACCTGCGCCTGGTGCTGGACCTGTCTGCCCAGGTGACGCCCAAGAGCTTCGTCCTGCCGCCCAACCAGCAGTACGGCAACCGCCTGGTGGTGGACCTGTACGACCAGGGCGCGGACATCACCCCCGACGTGCCCGCCACGCCCACGCCGAACCAGCCGGCCACCCCGGTGACGCCGACGCAGCCGGTGGCCAAGGCGCCGGTGCCGGCCGGCGGCAAGCGCGACATCATCATCGCCATCGACGCCGGCCACGGCGGCGAGGACCCGGGCGCCTCCGGCCCCGGCGGCCTGCACGAGAAGAACATCACCCTGTCCATCGCCCGCGAGCTGCAACGGCAGATCAACCAGATGAAGGGCTTCCGCGCCGAGCTGACGCGCACCGGCGACTACTTCATCCCGCTGCGCGGGCGCACCGCCATCGCGCGCAAGAAGGGCGCCGACCTGTTCGTCTCCATCCACGCCGACGCCGCGCCCAGCCGCAGCGCCTTCGGCGCCTCGGTGTTCGCCCTCTCCGACCGCGGCGCCACCTCCGAGACCGCGCGCTGGCTGGCCGACAGCGAGAACCGTTCCGACCTGATCGGCGGCGACGGCAGCGTCAGCCTGGACGACAAGGACCACATGCTCGCCGGCGTGCTGCTCGACCTGTCGATGACCGCCACCATGTCCTCCAGCCTGGACGTCGGCCACAAGGTGCTGACCAACGTCGGCCGCGTCACCTCGCTGCACAAGAGCCGCGTGGAACAGGCCGGCTTCATGGTGCTGAAGTCGCCGGACATCCCGTCGATCCTGGTGGAGACCGGCTTCATCTCCAACCCCGGCGAGTCGCGCAAGCTCAACACCGCCTCGCACCAGCAGGCCCTGGCGCGCTCGATCGCCGCGGGCGTGCGCCAGTACTTCGTGCAGACGCCGCCGCCGGGCACCTACATCGCCTCGCTGCGCGACGGCGGGCAGCTTTCCAGCGGGCCGCGGCAGCACGTGGTGCGCGCCGGCGAGAGCCTGTCGATGATCGCCGCGCGCTATGACGTGAGCATGGCCACCCTGCGCAGCACCAACAACCTGAAGACCGATAGCGTGCGCATCGGCCAGGTGCTGAACATCCCCGCGACTTCCCTGGCGGCGCAGCAATGAACGAAGCACGTCGCATCCAGCTGCTCAGCCCGCGGCTGGCCAACCAGATCGCCGCCGGCGAGGTGGTCGAGCGCCCGGCCTCGGTGATCAAGGAACTGCTGGAGAACTGCCTGGACGCCGGCGCCAGGCGCATCGACGTCGAGGTGGAACAGGGCGGCATCAAGCTGCTTCGGGTGCGCGACGACGGCGGCGGCATCCCTGCCGATGACCTGCCGCTGGCCCTGGCGCGCCACGCCACCAGCAAGATTCGCGAGCTGGAAGACCTCGAGGCGGTGATGAGCCTGGGCTTCCGCGGCGAGGCCCTGGCCTCCATCAGTTCGGTCTCGCGGCTGACCATGACCTCGCGCACCGCCGACGCCGAGCAGGCCTGGCAGGTGGAGACCGAGGGCCGCGACATGCAGCCGCGGGTGCAGCCGGCGGCGCATCCGGTGGGCACCAGCGTCGAGGTCCGCGACCTGTTCTTCAACACCCCGGCGCGGCGCAAGTTCCTGCGTGCCGAGAAGACCGAGTTCGACCACCTGCAGGAAGTCATCAAGCGCCTGGCCCTGGCCCGCTTCGACGTGGCCTTCCACCTGCGCCACAACGGCAAGACCATCTTCAGCCTGCATGAGGCCGGCGACGAAGTGGCCCGCGCGCGCCGCGTCGGCGCCGTGTGCGGCCCGGCCTTCCTCGAGCAGGCGCTGCCCATCGAGATCGAGCGCAACGGCCTGCACCTGTGGGGCTGGGTCGGCCTGCCGACCTTCTCCCGCAGCCAGCCGGACCTGCAGTACTTCTACGTCAACGGCCGCATGGTGCGCGACAAGCTGGTCGCCCACGCGGTGCGCCAGGCCTACCGCGACGTGCTCTACAACGGCCGCCACCCGACCTTCGTGCTGTTCCTGGAGGTCGACCCGGCGACGGTGGACGTCAACGTGCACCCGACCAAGCACGAGGTGCGCTTCCGCGACAGCCGCATGGTCCACGACTTCCTCTACGGCACCCTGCACCGGGCGCTCGCCGAGGTGCGTCCGGACGACCAGCTGGCGCCGCCGGGGGCCACCACCCTGACCGTGCCGCGCCCGAGCGGCCTGGAGGCCGGCGAGTTCGGCCCGCAGGGCGAGATGAGCCTGTCCGAGAAGGTCCTGGAGGCGCCGGCCGCGGCGCGTACCTGGAGCGGCTCCGGAGGCTCCTCCGGCGGTGGTGGCGGCTATTCCTACCAGCCGCCGCGCCAGGACCTGCCGCCCGCCGCCGAGGCCCAGGGCGCCTACCGCGCCTATTTCGCGCCGCTGCCGGAGCAGTCCGCGCCCCAGCCTCTGCCCGAGAGCGCCCAGGACGTCCCGCCGCTGGGCTATGCCCTGGCCCAGCTCAAGGGCATCTACATCCTCGCCGAGAACGCCCACGGCCTGGTGCTGGTGGACATGCATGCGGCACATGAGCGCATCACCTACGAGCGCCTGAAAATCGCCATGGACAGCGAGGGCCTGCGCGGCCAGCCGCTATTGGTGCCCGAGTCCCTCGCGGTGAGCGAGCGCGAGGCCGACTGCGCCGAGGAGCACTCGGCCTGGTTCAGCCGGCTCGGCTTCGAGCTGCAGCGCCTGGGCCCGGAAACCCTGGCGATCCGCCAGGTCCCGGCGCTGCTCAAGCAGGCCGAGGCGACCCAGCTGGTGCGCGACGTGCTCGCCGACCTGCTGGAATACGGCACCAGCGACCGCATCCAGGCGCACCTCAACGAGCTGCTCGGGACCATGGCCTGCCACGGCGCGGTGCGCGCCAACCGGCGCCTGACGCTGCCGGAGATGAACGCCCTGCTGCGCGACATGGAAATCACCGAGCGCAGCGGCCAGTGCAACCACGGCCGGCCTACCTGGACGCAGCTGGGCCTGGACGAGCTGGACAAACTCTTCCTGCGCGGGCGTTGAAATAAAGCCAGCCGCAAGCCAAGTGCAGTAAACTGCGCGCCAATCGATTCAGCGCGCGGTTGGCGCGCGCCCGTTGCGCCGAAGAGTTGCCGATGTCCTCCCTGCCTCCCGCCATCTTCCTCATGGGCCCGACCGCCGCCGGCAAGACCGACCTGGCGCTGGAACTGGCGCGGCTGCTGCCTTGCGAGCTGGTCAGCGTGGATTCGGCGCTGGTCTACCGGGGCATGGACATCGGCACCGCCAAGCCGTCCAGGGAGATACTCGAACAGTTCCCGCACCGCCTGATCGACATCCGCGACCCGGCCGAAAGCTATTCGGCGGCGGAATTCCGCGCCGACGCGCTGGCGGCCATGGCCGAGATCACCGCGGCGGGGCGCATTCCCCTGCTGGTCGGCGGCACCATGCTGTATTTCAAGACATTGCTGGAAGGCCTGGCGGATATGCCCGGCGCCGATCCGGCGGTGCGCGCCGAACTCGAGGCCTGGGCCGCGGCCGAAGGCTGGGCGGCCCTGCATGCGGAGCTGCAGCGGGTCGATCCGGAGTCGGCGGCACGCATCCACCCCAACGACCCGCAACGCCTGGTCAGGGCGCTGGAAGTGCAACGCGTCAGCGGCTTGTCGATGAGCGACCACCGTCGTCGCCAGGCGGCTGAAAATGCCGGTGCCAGCGCGCCAGGCGGGGCGCAATTGCCGTATACTGTGGCGCAACTGGCGATTGCACCTCAGCAGCGCCAGGTACTGCACGCGCGAATCGCGCAACGTTTTCGTCAGATGCTGGAACAGGGCTTCATCGCCGAGGTCGAAGCACTTCGCGCGAGAGACGACTTGCACGCCGGGCTGCCATCCATTCGTGCCGTGGGCTACCGACAGGTATGGGAATACCTCGAGGGCAAACTGTCCTACGCTGAGATGGAGGAGCGCGGCGTGATTGCCACCCGGCAACTAGCCAAGCGCCAGTTCACCTGGCTGCGCAGCTGGGGCCATCTACACTGGTTGGACAGTCTGGCAGGCGACAATCTGCCGCGTGCCTTGAAATATCTTGAGGCGGTCTCCATATAGGTTCGAGACCATAATTCAGCCGTCTATCCTTGGGGTTACCGACGGCAAGAAGCCATTCGACTACTACTAAATCTATTGATTCCCTAAAGGAGTGCGGCATATGTCAAAAGGGCATTCGCTACAAGACCCTTACCTGAACACCCTGCGTAAAGAACGCGTACCGGTCTCCATCTATCTGGTGAACGGCATCAAACTGCAAGGTCAGATCGAATCCTTCGACCAGTTCGTGATTCTGCTGAAGAACACTGTCAGCCAGATGGTCTACAAGCACGCCATTTCCACCGTCGTGCCCAGCCGTCCGGTGCGTCTGCCCAGCGGCGATCAACCGGTCGAGCCGGGCAACGCTTGAGGGTAGCCCGCCTTGTTCTTTGAGCGCCCGGGTGGTGGGGAACGGGCCATTCTGGTGCATCTGGAAGGTCAGGACCCCGAGGCGCGCGAAGACCCGCAGGAATTCCAGGAGCTGGCCCGTTCGGCGGGTGCGGAGTCGGTGGCGTTCGTCAACGTTTCGCGCCATCAGCCGTCGGCCAAGTTCCTGATCGGCAGTGGCAAGGTCGATGAGCTGCGCGACCTGGTGCAAGCCCAGGAAGTCGAGCTGATCATCTTCAACCACACCCTGACGCCCAGCCAGGAACGCAACCTCGAACGCGTCCTCGAATGCCGGGTGCTCGACCGTACCGGTCTGATTCTCGACATCTTCGCCCAGCGCGCCCGCACCCATGAGGGCAAGCTGCAGGTGGAACTGGCTCAGCTCGAGCACATGAGCACGCGCCTGGTGCGCGGCTGGACCCACCTGGAAAGGCAGAAGGGCGGTATCGGCCTGCGCGGCCCGGGTGAAACCCAGCTGGAAACCGACCGCCGCCTGCTGCGCGCACGCATCCGCCAGATCAAGCAGCGCCTGGAGAAGGTCCGCAGCCAGCGCGAACAGGCCCGCCGTGGCCGGCGCCGGGCGGAAATCCCCTCGGTTTCGCTGGTCGGCTACACCAACGCCGGCAAGTCCACGCTGTTCAATGCCCTGACCACGTCCGAGGTCTACGCGGCCAACCAGCTGTTCGCCACCCTCGACCCGACCCTGCGCCGGCTCGAGCTGGAGGACGTCGGCCCGGTCGTGCTGGCCGACACCGTGGGCTTCATCCGTCACCTGCCGCACAAGCTGGTCGAGGCCTTCCGCGCTACGCTGGAAGAGTCGAGCAACGCCGACCTGCTGCTGCACGTGATCGACGCCCACGAGCCGGAGCGCGACGCGCAGGTGGAGCAGGTGCACGCGGTGCTGACCGAGATCGGCGCCAACGAGCTGCCGATGCTCGAGGTGTACAACAAGATCGACCTGCTGCCGGAAATGGACGCGCGAATCCAGCGCGACGAGACCGGCAAGCCGGTGCGGGTCTGGCTCTCCGCCCGTGACGGGCGCGGGCTGGAGCTGCTGGAAAAGGCGGTGGCCGAGCTGTTGGGCGACGACCTGTTCGTCGGTACGCTCTGCCTGCCGCAGCGCCTGGGGCGCCTGCGCGCACAGTTCTTCGAGCTGGGTGCGGTGCAGTCCGAGGACCATGACGAGCAGGGGCGCGCCGTTTTGCAGGTTCGCCTGCCGCGTGTCGAGTTGAACCGCCTGGTCAGCCGCGAGGGATGGCAGCCGGCGGAGTTCATTGCGCAACACACTTTGCAATAAAGCCCGGGACGGTGCTTTTGGCACCGAGGCGGGCATTCGGTAGCATGGGTGGTCGCGCCGCAGGCGCGTTTCGCGTTACTAGATGGAGAGCGCTATGGCTTGGAACGAGCCGGGTGACAACTCGAACAAGAATGATCAGGACCCCTGGGGTGGGCGCCGTGGTGGCGGCCGCCAGGGCCCTCCGGATCTCGATGAGGCCTTCCGCAAGCTGCAGGACAGCCTCAATCGCATCTTCGGCGGCAAGAAACCGCGCGGCGGCAGCCCCGTCGGCGGCAAGGGCGGTGGCCTGGGCCTGTTCGGCATCGGCCTGGCCGTGCTCGCCGTGCTCTGGCTGTACAACGCCATCTACGTGGTGGACGAGCAGGAGCAGGCGGTCATCCTGCGCATGGGCAAGTACTACGACACCGTGGGCCCGGGCCTGAACTTCTACTTCCCGCCGATCGACCGCCGGTTCCAGGAGAACGTCACCCGCGAGCGTGCCTACAGCAAGCAGGGGCAGATGCTCACCGAGGACGAGAACATCGTCGAGGTTCCGCTGACCGTGCAGTACAAGATCAGCAACCTGAAGGACTTCGTGCTCAACGTCGACCAGCCCGAGGTCAGCCTGCAGCACGCCACCGAGAGCGCTCTGCGCCACGTGGCCGGTTCCACCACCATGGACCAGATCCTCACCGAGGGCCGCGAACAGATGGCCACCGATGTGCGCGATCGCCTGCAGCGCTTCCTGGACACCTACAAGACCGGTATCACCGTCACCCAGGTGAACATCCAGAGCGCCGCCGCCCCGCGCGAGGTGCAGGAAGCCTTCGACGACGTGATCCGCGCCCGTGAAGACGAACAGCGCGAGAAGAACCAGGCGGAGGCCTACGCCAACGGCGTGGTGCCCGAAGCCCGTGGCCAGGCCCAGCGCATCATCGAGGAAGCCAACGGCTACCGCGACGAGGTGGTGTCCCGCGCCGAGGGTGAGGCGGATCGCTTCAGCAAGCTGGTCGCCGAGTACCGCAAGGCGCCCGAGGTGACCCGCGAGCGCCTGTACCTGGACTCCATGCAGGACGTGCTGTCGCAGAGCAGCAAGGTGCTGGTCACCGGGCAGCAGGGGCAGAACAACCTGATCTACCTGCCGCTGGACAAGATGATCGACGGCCGTGGCTCGGCGACCCCGGGCAGTGGCGCGACGGGCACGACGAGCAGCACGCCGGACATCGGCTCGCGGGTCGCCAGCGACCTGCAGCAACGTGACCTGCGCACCAGGGAGAGCCGCTGATGAGTAACAAGTCCCTGATCGCCCTGATCGCCGCCGTGGTGGCTGCCGTGGCGCTGTGGAGCAGCATCTACGTGGTGCAGCAGACCGAGCGTGCGGTGCTGTTGCGCTTTGGTCGCGTGGTCGAGCCGGACGTGCAGCCCGGCCTGCACTTCAAGATTCCGTACGTCAACCAGGTGCGCAAGTTCGACGGCCGCCTGCTGACCCTGGACTCGCCGACCCAGCGCTTCCTCACCCTGGAGAAGAAGGCGGTGATGGTCGACGCCTACGCCAAGTGGCGCGTCTCCGACGCCGAGCGCTTCTACACCGCGACCTCGGGCCTCAAGCAGATCGCCGACGAGCGCCTGTCGCGGCGCCTGGAAGCCGGCCTGCGCGACCAGTTCGGCAAGCGCACCCTGCACGAGGTGGTGTCCGGCGAGCGCGACGCCCTGATGGGCGACATCACCGCGTCGCTCAACCGCATGGCGCAGAAGGAGCTGGGCATCGAGGTCATCGACGTGCGCGTCAAGGCCATCGACCTGCCGAAGGAAGTCAACCGCAGCGTGTTCGAGCGCATGAGCACCGAGCGCGAGCGCGAGGCCCGCGAGCACCGCGCCAAGGGCCGCGAGCTGGCCGAGGGCATCCGCGCCGACGCCGACCGCCAGCGCCGCGTGCTGCTGGCCGAGGCCTATCGGCAGTCCGAGGAAACCCGCGGTGAGGGCGACGCCAAGGCGGCGGCGATCTACGCCAAGGCCTACAGCCAGGACCCGGAGTTCTACGCCTTCACCCGTAGCCTCAAGGCCTATCGCGACAGCTTCGCCGACAAGAAGGACGTCCTGGTGCTGAGCCCGGAAAACGAGTTCTTCCGTTACCTGGAGAAGTCCAAGCCCTGAGTGGGGTTCTCCGGCGGGCGGCAGCGCCCGCCGGAGAAAACGTGTTATCATGGGTCAGCCGGGAAATCCCGGCTTTTTTGCGTCCGCGAGATCTGTGTACAAGGGCCATGTGGCAGGAATTCGGCAAAGCGTTCTGTCTGTTGCTGGTGCTGGAGGGCATCCTCCCTTTCCTGTATCCGCGTGGCTGGCGTGAGGCCGTCAGCGGGCTCGGTCGCCTCGACGACCGGCGCCTGCGGCTCATCGGGCTGGGCAGCATGCTGCTCGGCACCGGCCTTCTTTACTGGATTCACTAGATGAATTGCCGCCCGGCTGAAAGGGGAGAGGCGACATGGCAACGGTAGACCGCTGGCTGCTGCCAGATGGGATCGAAGAAGTGCTGCCACCTGAGGCGGCGCGCGTCGAAGCAGCCCGGCGTCAGGTGCTGGACCTGTTCCAGCGCTGGGGTTACGAGTTCGTCGTCACCCCGCACATCGAATACCTGGAGTCCCTGCTGACCGGTGCCGGCCAGGACCTGGACCTGCGCACCTTCAAGGTCACCGACCCGGCCTCGGGCCGGCTCATGGGCTTCCGTGCGGACATCACGCCGCAAGTGGCGCGCATGGACGCCCACAGCCTGCGCCGCGAGGGCCCGAACCGCCTGTGCTACGCCGGCAGCGTGCTGCATGCCCGCCCGCGTGCCCTGGCCACCTCGCGCAGCCCGATCCAGCTGGGCGCCGAGCTTTACGGCGACGCCAGCCCGGCGAGCGACGTCGAAGTCATCAGCCTGATGCTCGACATGCTGGCCATGGCCGAGGTGCCGGACGTGCACATGGACCTCGGCCACGTCGGCATCTACCGTGGCCTGGCCCGTGCCGCCGGCCTTTCCGGCGAGGCTGAGCAGGCCCTGTTCGACGCCCTGCAGCGCAAGGCGGTGGATGAAGTCGCCGCGCTCACCGACAGCCTGCCGGCCGAACTCGCCGGCATGCTCCGCGCCCTGGCCGAGCTGTGCGGCAGCCGCGAGGTACTGGAGCAGGCCGCCGCGGTGCTGGCCGGCGCGCCGGCGGTGGTCAAGGCCGCCCTGGCCGACCTGGTCGCCATTGCCGACGCCCTGGCGCAACGCTTCCCGCAGCTGCCGCTGTACTTCGACCTCGGCGAGCTGCGCGGCTACCACTATCACACGGGGGTGGTGTTCGCCGCCTTCGTGCCCGGCGTCGGCGAGTCCATCGCCCAGGGTGGTCGCTACGACCACATCGGCGCCGACTTCGGCCGTGCGCGGCCGGCCACCGGCTTCTCCACCGACCTGAAGACCCTGGTGACCCTGGGCCAGGCTCAGTTGGACGCGCCGGTGCAAGGCATCTGGGCGCCGGCCGAAGGGGCCGGCCTCTGGCAGGCGGTGCAGCAGCTGCGCCGCGACGGACGGCGCGTGGTTCAGGCGCTGCCCGGGCAGGATGCGGCTTCGGCGCGCGAGGCGGGTTGCGATGCGCAACTGCAGCTGCGCGAAGGCAATTGGCAGGTGGTGCCTTTCTGACCCGTGATCGACGGGCACCGCGAGTTTCCGCCGGCCGAGGCCGGCACCGAATATCCACGATGGGGACAAGTGTTATGGGTAAGAATGTCGTAGTCCTGGGCACCCAGTGGGGTGATGAGGGCAAAGGCAAGATCGTCGACTTGCTCACCGACCAGGCTGCTGCCGTGGTTCGTTACCAGGGCGGCCACAACGCCGGCCACACCCTGGTGATCGACGGCGAGAAGACCGTGCTGCACCTGATTCCGTCGGGCATCCTGCGCGAAGGCGTGCAGTGCCTGATCGGCAACGGCGTGGTGCTGGCGCCCGACGCGCTGCTGCGCGAGATCGTCAAGCTGGAAGAGAAGGGCGTACCGGTGCGCGAGCGCCTGCGTATCAGTCCGTCCTGCCCGCTGATCCTGTCCTTCCACGTGGCCCTCGACCAGGCGCGCGAGAAGGCCCGCGGCGACGCCAAGATCGGCACCACCGGCCGCGGCATCGGCCCGGCCTACGAAGACAAGGTCGCCCGTCGCGGCCTGCGCGTGGCCGACCTGTTCCACCGCGAGCGCTTCGCCGCCAAGCTGGGCGAGCTGCTGGACTACCACAACTTCGTCCTGCAGAACTATTACAAGGAGCCGGCGGTCGACTTCCAGAAGACCCTGGACGAGTGCATGGCCTACGCCGAGCAGCTCAAGCCGCTGCTGGCCGACGTCACCTCGACCCTGCACGACCTGCGCCGCGCCGACCAGAACATCATGTTCGAAGGCGCCCAGGGCTCGCTGCTGGACATCGACCACGGCACCTACCCGTTCGTCACCAGCTCCAACACCACCGCCGGCGGCACCGCCACCGGTTCCGGTTTCGGCCCGCTGTACCTGGACTACATCCTGGGCATCACCAAGGCCTACACCACCCGCGTGGGTTCGGGCCCGTTCCCGACCGAGCTGTTCGACGACGTCGGCGCGCACCTGGCCAAGGTCGGCCACGAGTTCGGCGCCACCACCGGCCGTGCCCGCCGTTGCGGCTGGTTCGACGCCGTGATCCTGCGTCGCGCCATCGAGATCAACAGCCTGTCCGGCCTGTGCCTGACCAAGCTGGACGTGCTCGACGGCCTGGAAACCGTGCGTATCTGCACCGGCTACAAGAACGCCGCCGGCGAACTGCTGGTCGATGCGCCGACCGATGCCGACAGCTACATCGGCCTGCAGCCGGTGTACGAGGAGCTGCCGGGCTGGAGCGAATCCACCGTCGGCGCCAAGACCCTGGAAGCCCTGCCGGCCAACGCCCGCGCCTACATCGCGCGCATCGAGGAGCTGGTCGGTGCGCCCATCGACATCATCTCCACCGGCCCGGACCGCAACGAGACCATCGTCCTGCGCCATCCGTTCGGCTGATCCGTCGCGGCGCTAGCTGCTGCGAAGGGTGTGAAGAGCCGCTTCTCCTGATGGGGAAGCGGCTTTTTCGTTTGGGGCTGGGGCTCTTCGTAGGAGCGAGCTTGCTCGCGAACCCTGCTCGCCTGTGGCTACGGTGCCTTGGTTTGACTCTTCCCTCTCCCCAGCCCTCGGCTGCGCGCCCCGCCCTGAAGGGAGAGGGGGCAGTCCGTGCCGGCTGAAAGCTAAATTTCAACCGGTAGCTTTCGGCATTGCCGGCTGACTCCAAAGCATCCAAACACACCGAACGGTCCCCTCTCCCTTCAGGGAGAGGGTTAGGGAGAGGGGGCTCTCGGGGCGAACGCCAAACGCTCACCAATAAACACCCTTCGCGAGCAAGAACTAGGCGTCCCCCTCGCTCCTACGAAAAAGCCCCCAACCCCACTCCGCCGGTAAATGGCCACCTCGACGGCACGCCCCTTGCTGGCAAATGGCATCGGCGCATCCCGCGCCAGTATTCCGTTACCCGAGGAGGCACTCCGTGTCCGCCGTCCTTTCGCTTTTGCGCAGCCGCCTGCTGCGCCCCGTGTTCATCGCCCTGGGCCTGGCGCTGCTGGTGCAGTTGCTGATCGCCCTGTGGCTCACCCGCAGTACCGTGGACCAACTGGTGGCCGACCTGGGCGAGCGCCTGGGCGGCCAGTCGCAGCGCCTGGCCGGCGAGCTGGAGCGCGCCGGTGGCGAGCTGAGCTCCGGGCTGACCGAGTTGTCCGCCCGTACCCGCGAGCGCCTTGGCGCCGCCTTGTCGGCGCGCCTGGAGGAGGAGCGTGGTGAAACCCGCCGGAGCCTCGAACAGAGCCTGCGGCAATCCGCCGAGCAGCTCGCCCAACTGCTCGCCGCCGTGGCGCCCAAGGCCATGTGGGACAATGACGTGCCGACGCTCTCCGAGTACGCCCGGCGCGCCCAGGCCAACCCCAACGTGCTCTTCGTGGTCTACGACGATGCCCAGGGGCAGCACCTGACGCGCTACCTCAACCGCGAGGACCCGCGCATCCAGGCGCTGCTCGCCAAGGGCCAGGGCGAGCGGGCCCTGGACAAGGTGCTGGAGGCGGCGGCCCACGACGATTCGGTGATTCTCGCCAGCGTGCCCATCAGCCCCAATGGCGTGGTGATAGGTACCGTGCGCCTGGGCATTTCCACGGCCGAGGTGGAAAAGCAGGTGGAGGCCCTGGACAAGCGCTTCTCCGCCCTGATCGCCAGTGGCGACCAACTGGTGGCCGACAGCCTGGCCGGCGCCGCCGCAGACAGCAACAAGGCGCTGAGTGCCCGCCTGCAGGCGGCGCAGCAGGCGGCCGGCGAGATGAGCCAGGGCGCCCGCGGCGCGGTGGAAGCTTCCGCCAGCAGCCTGCGCTGGCACATCGGCCTGGGGCTGTTGCTGGTGGGGCTGGGTGTGCTGCTGGTGCTGGCCCTGGTGCTCGGGCGGCGGGTGGTCAATCGCCTGCGCCTGTTGATCGATGCGCTCGACGACCTGGCGGCCGGGGAGGGCGACCTGACCCGCCGCGTGCGCCTGGACAGCCGTGACGAGGTGGGTGAGATGGCGACCGCGGTGAACCGCTTCGTCGACAAATTGCAGCCCATCGTCCGCGAGGCGGGGCAAGTGGCGCAGCGTACCGGCAGCGAGATCGCCGCGCTGGCCTCGCGCAGCGCCAGCGCCGAGGCGGCCGCCGACCGCCAGCGCAACGAGGTGGCGGGCAGCCTGGAGGCGCTTGCCGGTATGGCCGCGGAGGCCCAGCTGGAAAGCCAGGCCATGCAGGAGGCGCTGCTGCGCGTGGCATCCATCCGCAAGGCGGCCGACGACAACGCCGCCATCGCCCGGCGCGTCGGTGGCCTCATCGAGACCCTGGAGTCCCGCGTGCAGAGCGGCGCCGGGGTGATCGAGAAGCTGGCGCAGCAGAGCGAGCAGATCGAGGTGGTGCTCTCGGTGATCCACGGCATCGCCGAGCAGACCAACCTGCTGGCGCTCAACGCCGCCATTGAGGCGGCCCGCGCCGGCGAGAGCGGCCGCGGTTTCGCCGTGGTGGCCGACGAGGTACGGGCGCTGGCGAGCAAGACGCAGCAATCCACCGGCGACATCCAGACGCATATCGACGCCTTGCAGCGTGGCGCGCGCGAGGCGGTGGAGGCCATCGGCCAGGCGCGCGAGCAGGCGGTGCAGGGGCTGGCCGCGCTGCATGACAGCGAGCGCCTGCAGCGCGAAGTGCAGCGGGCCGTGGAGGAGGTGCATGGCGCCATCGAGTCGGCGGCCCATGCCGCCGAGCAGCAGGCCGCCGGTGCGGTCGCGGTGCGCGGGCGTGTCGAGGTGATCCATGCCGAGGCGGGGCGCGCCGCGGAAGCCGTGGCGGCAACCGCCAGCAGCGGGCGTGTGCTGGATGGCCTGGCGGCGCAGCTGCGCGCCAGCCTGGGGCAGTTCAAGGCATGAGGGGAGGGGCTGGGCGATGTGCCCGGCCCGCACCTGCGAACGACGGAAACGAAAAAGCCGAGCAGTGCTCGGCTTTTTCGCTTGAAGATGGTGCCCAGGAGAAGACTCGAACTTCCACGGTGTTGCCACCGCTAGGACCTGAACCTAGTGCGTCTACCAATTCCGCCACCTGGGCATGCTTTTCAGCATGGGGTGCGATGATCGCTCATCGTCTTGCGGTATTGCAACCTTTCGGTCGCTTCGGCGTCTCAATGTCCGGTTATCAGGGTTCCGAACCGCCGCGATACAGCCATTGGCTCTATCGTGAAAAATGGTGCCCAGGAGAAGACTCGAACTTCCACGGTGTTGCCACCGCTAGGACCTGAACCTAGTGCGTCTACCAATTCCGCCACCTGGGCACTGGATGCGATGATTGCTCATCGTTTCCGTGTTACAACGTCTCAGTGACGCTGTGGGCGCGAACTATACGGAGCCCACTTTGGCTTGTAAACCCCTGATGCGATAAAAAATTTATTCTTGGTCAAAGCTGACCGACGAGCGGATTTCGCGCTTCAATAAGCAGATGACGCTCATATCTATAGACGAATAAGGTGCTCTCACCCTGATGGCCGATTGGCAAACCCTCGATCCCGAGGCCGCCCGCGAAGCGGAAAAATACGAAAACCCCATCCCCAGCCGCGAACTCATCCTGGCGCACCTCGCCGAACGCGGCGCGCCTGCGACCCGCGCGCAACTGCTGGAAGAATTCAAGCTCGCCGACGAGGAGTCGGAAGAAGCTCTGCGCCGTCGCCTGCGCGCCATGGAGCGCGATGGCCAGCTCATCTATACCCGCCGCGGCGCCTACGCCCCGGTGGACAAGCTCGACCTGATCCGCGGCCGTATCGCCGGCCACCGTGACGGCTTTGGCTTCCTGATCCCCGACGACGGCAGCGACGACCTGTTCCTCAGCCCCACGCAGATGCGCCTGGTGTTCGATGGCGACCGCGCCCTGGCGCGGGTCTCCGGCTTCGACCGCCGCGGCCGCCGCGAAGGCGCCATCGTCGAGGTGATCGAGCGTGCCCACGAGACCCTGGTCGGCCGCTACTTCGAAGAGGGCGGCATCGGCACCGTGGTCGCCGACAACCCGAAGATCCAGCAGGAAGTGCTGATCGCCCCGGGCAAGAACGGCACCGCCAAGCACAACCAGTTCGTCCAGGTGCGCATCGAGCAGTGGCCCAGCGTGCACCGCCAGGCCCAGGGCGAAGTGGTGGAAGTGCTGGGCGACTACATGGCGCCGGGCATGGAGATCGAAGTCGCCCTGCGCAGCTACGACATCCCCCATGTCTGGCCCCAGGGCGTGGAGACGGAAGCGGCCAAGCTCAAGCCCGAAGTGGCGGAGAAGGACAAGGAGAAACGCGTCGACCTGCGCACCCTGCCGTTCGTGACCATCGACGGCGAGGACGCCCGCGATTTCGACGACGCCGTCTACGCCGAGAAGCGCAAGGGCGGCGGCTGGAAGCTGTACGTCGCCATCGCCGACGTCTCCCACTATGTAAAAGTGGGCTCGGCGCTGGACGAGGAGGCGGCCAAGCGCGGCAACTCGGTGTACTTCCCCGAGCGCGTCATCCCCATGCTGCCGGAAATCCTCTCCAACGGCCTGTGCTCGCTGAACCCGCTGGTCGACCGCCTGGCCATGGTCTGCGAGATGAACCTGTCCAAGGCCGGCAAGATGACCGGCTACCAGTTCTACGAGGCGGTCATCCACTCCCACGCGCGGCTCACCTACACCAAGGTCAGCCAGTACCTGGAGACCCCGGACAGCCCCGAGGCCGCGCGCCTGGCCGAGCAACTGCCGAACGTGGTGCCGCACCTGCGCACCCTCTATGACCTGTACAAGGTGCTGGTCGCCGCCCGCCACGTGCGCGGCGCCATCGACTTCGAGACCCAGGAGACGCGCATCGTCTTCGGCGCCGACCGCAAGATCTCGGAGATCCGCCCGACCCAGCGCAACGACGCGCACAAGCTGATCGAGGAATGCATGCTGGCGGCCAACGTGGCCACCGCCAAGTTCCTCGAGAAGCTGGAAATCCCCGCGCTGTACCGCGTCCACGATGGCCCGCCGCAGGAGAAGCTGAACAACCTGCGGCAGTTCCTCGGCGAGCTGGGCCTGACCCTCTACCGCGGCAAGGGCGAGCCGACCCCCGGCGACTACCAGGCGCTGCTCGAGTCCATCCAGGGCCGCCCGGACTTCCAGCTGATCCAGACGGTGATGCTGCGCTCGCTCAGCCAGGCGGTGTACAGCCCGGAGAACCACGGGCACTTCGGCCTGAACTACGAGGCCTACACCCACTTCACGTCGCCGATCCGCCGCTACCCGGACCTGCTGGTGCACCGCGCCATCCGCAGCGTGGTCCGCTCCAAGCGCGAGACCGACCTGGTGCAGCGCGCCGGCGCCACCAGCATGGCCAAGGCACGCATCTACCCGTACGACGAGCCGCGCCTGGAGCAGCTCGGCGAGCAGTGCTCGATGACCGAGCGGCGCGCCGACGAGGCCACCCGCGACGTCACCAACTGGCTGAAGTGCGAATACATGCGCGACCGCGTCGGCGAGACCTTCGACGGCGTGATCACCGCGGTCACCGGCTTCGGCATCTTCGTCGAGCTGACCGACATCTATGTGGAAGGCCTGGTGCACGTCACCGCGCTGCCCGGCGACTACTACCACTTCGACGCCGTGCACCACCGCCTGGCCGGCGAGCGCACCGGGCGCAGCTTCCGCCTCGGCGACACCACCCAGGTGGTGGTGGCGCGGGTCGACCTGGACGAGCGCAAGATCGACTTCGAACTGGCCGACAACGTGCTCAGCGCGCCCATCGGTCGCAAGAAGCGCGGCGACAAGGCCGAAGCGGCCAAGCCCGGCAAACCTGCCAAGGCCGCCAAGCCGGCCAGGGCCAAGGGCCAGCCGCGCGAGCTGGCGCAGGAAGTGCCGGAGCCGCCGCTGCCCGGTGTGCAGCCGCGCAAGCGCAAGGTCGGCGTGGTCCAGGCGTTGCCCTCGGTCGCGCCGGAAATGCTCGCCAAGGCCGACGAGATGCTCGGCAACACCGACGTCAGGAAAAGCCGCGCGCTGAAGCAGGCGTTGCTCGACGAAGCCAAGGTGGGTAGCAAGCGGCCGCCGGCCAAGGCCCAGGGCACGCCGGCGAAGAACGCCAAGGCCGCTGCGGAGAAGCCGCGCAAGCCATCGAAGCAGAAGGCCAAGGCCGCCAAGCCGAGCAAGCATCGCAAGGGGCCGTCCAAGCCCAAGGCGGAAGGCACCGGCCAGGGCGACGCGGCAAGCAAGCGTAAGGCGAAGCCATGAGCCAGTGGGAAAAGGTCTACGGCGTGCACGCCGTGGAGGCTTTGCTGCGCCATCACCCCAAGCGCGTCAAGCAGCTGTGGCTGGCCGAGGGCCGGCACGACCCGCGGGTCCAGGCGCTGGCCGAGCTGGCCGGGCAAATGCGGGTGCCGGTGGGCACCCGTGAGCGCAAGGAGCTCGACGAGTGGGCCGAGGGCGTGCACCAGGGCGTGGTCGCCGAGGTCAGCCCGAGCCAGGTGTGGGGCGAGAACATGCTCGAGGAACTGCTCGAGCGCACCCCGGGGCCGGCCTTGCTGCTGGCCCTGGACGGCGTCACCGACCCGCACAACCTCGGCGCCTGCCTGCGCACCGCCGATGCCGCCGGCGCGCTGGCGGTGATCGTGCCCAAGGACAAGTCGGCGACCCTCAACGCCACCGTGCGCAAGGTCGCCTGCGGCGCCGCCGAAGTCATCCCGCTGGTGGCCGTGACCAACCTCGCGCGCACCCTGGAGAAGCTCCAGCAACGCGGCCTGTGGGTGGTCGGCACGGCCGGCGAGGCGACCCAGACCCTCTACGAACTGGACCTGACCGGGCCCACGGTGCTGGTCATGGGCGCCGAGGGCAAGGGCATGCGCCGCCTGACCCGCGAGCACTGCGACTACCTGGCCAAGCTGCCCATGGGCGGCAGCGTCAGCAGCCTGAATGTGTCGGTGGCCACCGGGGTTTGCCTGTTCGAGATCGTCCGCCAGCGCCAGGTGAAAAAGGCCTAAGAGCGGCTGCAAGCGACAAGCGACAAGCGACAAGCTGCAGGCAAGAGCGAAGAGCCAGTCCCGTCCCCCCTGTAGGAGCGAGCTTGCTCGCGAACCAAACCCGGCACCGTGCCCACCCGGTTCGCGAGCAAGCTCGCTCCTACGAAGAGCCCCGCACATGCTCTTCGCCTGTAGCCTGTAGCTGCTCAATTATTCATCAATCCGCCTTGCGCCAACCCACCCCTTTCCCTAGAATGTCGCCCCTTGCCGTCCGGGCAGGCGTTTACGCGTCCACCCGTCGGCAAGTCAAAAAGACATTCACTCCTTGCCTGACCGCATCGTCGGCAGGCTGCAACCCGTAAGGAGCATTTATGCGTCATTACGAAATCGTGTTCCTGGTTCACCCGGACCAGAGCGAGCAAGTCGGTGGCATGGTCGAGCGTTACACCAAGGTCATCGAAGAAGACGGTGGCAAGGTTCACCGCCTGGAAGACTGGGGCCGTCGTCAACTGGCTTACGCCATCAACAACGTGCACAAGGCTCACTACGTTCTGCTGAACGTCGAGTGCAGCGCCAAGGCCCTGGCCGAGCTGGAAGACAACTTCCGCTACAACGACGCCGTCATCCGTAACCTGGTGATCCGTCGCGACGAAGCCGTTACCGGCCAGTCCGAAATGCTGAAGGCCGAAGAGAGCCGCAACGAGCGCCGCGAGCGCCGTGAGCGTCCCGACGCCAACGAAAACGAGTCCGCTGACGGCGAAGACAGCCGCGACAGCGCCGACGAGTAATCCCGGACCAGTATTGAGGAGCCGATAACATGGCACGTTTCTTCCGTCGTCGTAAGTTCTGCCGTTTCACCGCTGAAGGCGTCAAGGAGATCGATTACAAAGATCTCAACACCCTGAAGGCCTACGTTTCCGAAACCGGCAAGATCGTTCCGAGCCGCATCACCGGCACCAAGGCCAAGTACCAGCGTCAGCTGGCGACCGCCATCAAGCGCGCTCGCTACCTGGCCCTGCTTCCCTACACCGACAGCCACGGCCGTTGATCGGGCAGTCGACGTAGCTTTGATGGATAGATCGCATGCGCGCATTGGCTGAATTCGTCATGCGAGGCCGCATGCAGGCGACCCTGGTGGTCGTCGCAGCCGCGGTACTGCAGCCGTTCTTCTGGCTCGGTGCCGCCGCCGGCAGCCTGGTGCTGCTGCGCCGTGGAGCCAGCGATGCCATTGGCATCCTGGCCTGGGCGCTGCTCCCGGCCCTGGCCTGGTGGTACCTGGGCGACCCCACGGTCACCCTGGTGATGCTGGGTTCGGCGGCCCTGGCGCAGGTGTTGCGCACCAGCATGTCCTGGAATCGGGTCATGCTGGCCAGCGTGGTGTTGGGCGTGTTCTTCGTGCTGCTGTTGAGCACGGTGTCCGCCGGCCTGGTTGCAGGCCTGGCGGAGGCGTTTGGCAAGGTGCTGCCGCAGGTGCTGTCGGAAGCGAAGCTTTCGGCGGACCAGCAGGCCGAACTGCAAGCGGGGTTGGTCCCGGCCATTACCGGCCTGCTGGCCGCCTCGTTGCAGCTGATCAGCCTGTTGTGCCTGATGCTGGCGCGCTACTGGCAAGCGGCGCTGTACAACCCGCAAGGGTTCGGCCGCGAGTTCCGCGCGCTGCGCCTGGCGCCGCCGGTGGCCGTCGCGCTGCTGCTGGGCGTGCTGGTGGTGCCGTTGCTGGGCCCGCAGTTCGCCGTGGTGGCGCCGCTGTGCACCGTGCCGCTGCTGTTGGCCGGGCTCGCGCTCGGCCACGGGCTGGTCGCGCTGAAACGCCTGCCGGGGTTCTGGCTGGTGCTGTTGTACGGCCTGGCGCTGGTGCTGGGGAATGTGATCTGTCTGGTTGCTGTCGTCGATAGTCTGTTTGATTTTCGTGGTCGCCTGGTACGTCGCCAGGGCTCCACGAACGGTGAAGGTTAAAAGTTAAGAGGTAAGACTCAAATGGAAGTCATCCTGCTGGAAAAGATCGCCAAACTGGGCAACCTGGGCGACAAACTGAACGTCAAGGGCGGCTACGCCCGTAACTACCTGCTGCCGCAGGGCAAGGCCACCGCCGCCACCCCGGCCAACGTCGCTGCTTTCGAAGAGCGCCGCGCCGAGCTGGAAAAGGCTGCCGCCGCGAAGAAGGCTGACGCCGAAGCTCGCGCCGCCCAGCTGGCCGAACTGATCGTCACCATCGGCGCCCACGCCGGCGACGAAGGCAAGCTGTTCGGTTCGATCGGCACCCGCGACATCGCCGAAGCGGTTTCCGCTGCCGGCTACCCGCTGGAAAAGGCCGAAGTGCGCCTGCCCAACGGTGCCCTGCGCACCGTCGGCGAATACGACATCGAAGTGCAACTGCACACCGACGTCGAAGCGACCCTGCACGTGGTCGTCGTCGCCGAGTAAGCGATCCGTCGCTGCGACGCCGTGCACACCTTGCGTGGACGCGGCAGTTCGCTAACATCGGGCACGGTACCGCCGAGCGGTATCGTGCCCTTTGTTTTTCTGCTGCCCCCTGATTCCTTTACTCCGAGCCCATGAACGACATCACCGTCCCCGAGCAGTACGACCTGCAAACGGCATCCCTCAAGGTGCCGCCGCATTCGATCGAAGCCGAGCAGGCGGTGCTGGGTGGCCTGATGCTCGACAACAACGCCTGGGAGCGGGTCTCGGACGCGGTGTCCGATGGCGACTTCTACCGCCACGACCACCGGCTGATCTTCCGCGCGGTGTACAAGCTCGCCGAAGGCAACCAGCCGATCGACGTGGTGACGCTCTCCGAGCTGCTGGAGCGCGAAGGCCAACTGGCCCAGGTCGGCGGCCTGGCCTACCTGGCGGAGCTGGCGAAGAACACCCCGTCGGTGGCGAACATCAAGGCCTATGCGCAGATCATTCGCGAGCGCGCCACCCTGCGCCAACTGATCGGCATCAGCAGCGACATCGCCGACAGCGCCTTCAACCCCGAAGGCCGCAGCGCCAACGAGGTGCTCGACGAAGCCGAGAGGAAGATCTTCGAGATCGCCGAGGCGCGGCCGAAGACCGGCGGCCCGGTGGGCATCGGCGACATCCTGGCCAAGACCATCGATCGTATCGATCACCTGTTCAATACCGACGAGGCGCTGACCGGCATCTCCACCGGCTTCACCGACCTCGACGAGAAGACCAGCGGGCTGCAGCCGGCCGACCTGATTATCGTCGCCGGCCGTCCGTCCATGGGCAAGACCACCTTCGCCATGAACCTGGTGGAAAACGCCCTGATGCGCAGTGACAAGACGATCCTGGTGTACTCCCTGGAGATGCCCTCGGACTCGATCGTGATGCGTATGCTCGCATCGCTGGGGCGCATCGACCAGACCAAGGTCCGTTCGGGCAAGCTCGACGACGACGACTGGCCGCGCCTGACCTCGGCGGTCAACCTGCTCAACGACCGCAAGCTGTTCATCGACGACACTGCCGGCATCTCGCCGTCGGAGATGCGCGCGCGTACCCGGCGCCTGGCCCGCGAGCACGGCGAAATCGGCTTGATCATGGTGGACTACCTGCAGCTGATGCAGATTCCCGGCTCCTCCGGCGACAACCGCACCAACGAGATCTCCGAGATCTCCCGCTCGCTCAAGGCGCTGGCCAAGGAGTTCAACTGCCCGGTGGTGGCGCTGTCGCAGCTCAACCGCTCGCTGGAACAGCGTCCCAACAAGCGTCCGGTGAACTCCGACCTCCGCGAATCCGGGGCGATCGAGCAGGACGCCGACGTGATCATGTTCGTCTACCGCGACGAGGTGTACCACCCGGAGACCGAGTTCAAGGGCGTCGCCGAAATCATCATCGGCAAGCAGCGTAACGGCCCCATCGGCACGGTGCGCGTGGCCTTCCTCGGCAAGTACAGCCGCTTCGACAACCTCGCCCCGGGGATGTACAACTTCGAAGACGAATAACGCCCCCTGCGGGGAGCGCCGTGTTTTTGTAGGAGCGGGCCCTGCCCGCGATTCGCGCGCAGGGCGCGCTCCTACAGGTGAATGCCGCGGGTGGCGTGGCGTAGGAGCGGATCTCATCCGCGATCCGCGCCGAAACCTCCAGCCATCGCGGACAAGGTCCGCTCCTGCGCCCATGTTTTCCTGCTGCTGCGGCGGCGGGGCGGTTATGCTCCTCGTTCTGCTCAGCTTGTAGCTCGGGACCCCCATGCGCCCCCTCATCGCCCATATCGATCTCTCCGCCATCCAGCACAACTACGCCCTGGCCAAGCGCTGCGCGCCGGGCCGCGAGGCGTTTGCCGTGGTCAAGGCCAATGCCTACGGGCATGGCGTGCGCGAGGTGGTGACCGCGCTGCATGACGACGCCGACGGCTTCGCCGTGGCCTGCCTGGAGGAGGCCGCCGAGGTCCGGGCGCTGCACGGCACCGCGCGCATCCTGCTGCTGGAGGGCTGCTTCGAGCCGAGCGAGTGCCTGGTGGCTTCGCAACTGCGCCTGGACATCGCCGTGCAGGGGCCCGAGCAACTGGCGACGCTGCTGGCCAGCAGCCTGCCGCGTCCGCTCAACGTCTGGCTCAAGCTGGATTCGGGCATGCACCGCCTGGGCTTCTCCGCCGCGGCCCTGCGCGCGGTCTTCCCGAGCCTGCGCGGCGCCGCGCAGGTCGCCGAGCTGAACCTGATGAGCCACTTCGCCTGCGCCGACGAGCGCGGCCACACGCTCACCGAAGAGCAGCTGGAATGCTTCCTCGGCCTGCTCGACCTGGACTTCGACCAGCGCTCGCTGGCCAACTCCGCCGCCGTGCTGAGCATCCCGGCGGCGCACATGGACTGGATCCGCCCCGGCATCATGCTCTACGGCGCCTCGCCCTTCGCCGACCTGGGCGCGGCCGAGATGGGCCTGCGCCCGGCCATGAGCCTGCACGCGCAGGTGATGGCCATCCGCGAGGTGGCGGTGGGCGAGAGCGTCGGCTATGGCGCCACCTGGGTGGCCGGACGGCCATCGCGCATCGGCACCGTCAGCTGCGGCTACGCCGACGGCTACCCGCGCCATGCGCCCAGCGGCACGCCGGTGCTGGTCGACGGCCGCCGCGCGCCGCTGGCCGGACGTGTCTCCATGGACATGCTGGCGGTGGACCTCACCGACCTGCCCGACGTGGCCGTCGGCGCCCCGGTGGAACTCTGGGGCGCGCAGCTGCCGGTGGACGAGGTGGCCGCCCACGCCGGCACCATCGGCTACGAACTGCTGACCAAGGTCACCGCGCGGGTGCCGCGGCGCTACCGCTAGCCGTGGTCGCCCATGCGCTCGCGCAGCTTGCGCAGCGCCGGCGACTCGCCGCCGCTGGCCTCGATGCAGAACTCGGCGTAGGCCTGCTCCAGCTCGCGGTATTGCTGCAGGCCCTGCTCGGTGAACAGGTAGCGCCCGGGAATGTCGCGCCACTGCACCGGCGCCTCCAGGCTGCCGGCCTCGGCGCGGCGGAGCAGGTCCTCGAGCTCGCGCTGCAACTGCCCGACGGCCGGGTCGCACGCCAGGTGCTGCCGCAGGCTCGCCCGCAATGCCCGGGCCTTGGCTTTCAGGGTGTCGGCGTGCATCGCTTCTCCGGTCATTGGTGGCGATCGCCTAGACCAGCCGGTCCGAAGTCTTCAGCGTCTCCAGCCAGAAGTCGCCGTTGCCGCCGTCCTCCCCGGCCAGCGCATAGCTGGCCCGGCCGCTGCCTTTGACCTGGTACAGCGCCTGGTCGGCGGCCTTGTACAGCTTGGCGAACTGCAGGGCGTGGCGCGGGTAGATGGCCACGCCGATGCTCGGGGTGATGCTCAGCTCCAGGCGGTCGAACTGCACCGGCCGCGACAGCTCGCTGAGCAGGCGCACGGCGATCTCCCGGGCGTGGCCTTCGGCGTCGGGGCCGGACACCAGCGCGGCGAACTCGTCGCCGCCCAGGCGCGCCACGCAGTCGCTGGAGCGCACGCACTGGCGCAGGCGGTGGCCGACGTGCTGGAGCATGAAGTCGCCGGCGTCGTGGCCGTGGCTGTCGTTGATCGGCTTGAAGTGGTCTAGGTCGATCAGCATCAGCGCCAGGCTCTCGCCGTGCTGCTGGGCGTGCTGCAGCGCCTGCTCGGCATGCTCCACCAGGTAGCGGCGGTTGGGCAGCCCGGTGAGCGGGTCGTTGTGCGCGGCATGGCGCAGCTGGGCCTCGCGCTCCAGCAGCAGGCGGTTGCTCTGCGTCAGCTCGGCGGTGCGCGCGGCCACGGCCTGCGCCAGGTCGTTCTGCGCGCTCTGCAGCAGGGTCATGCGCGCGCTCTTCTCGCGGTTGGCCTGCTCCAGGGCCTGGGTCTTCTCGCGCTTGAGTTCCTGGATGCGCGAGGTCAGGGCGAAGGAGAACAGGATGGACTCCATGGCCACCGATACCGGGAACAGGTAGGCGGTGGTCGGCGACGGTTGCACCACGCCCAGGGCGCGCATCACCGAGATGCTCACGCTGGACAGCACCAGGCCGAAGCCCACCAGGTACAGGCGCGCCGGCAGGGAGCCCTGCAGCGAGCGGGTGATGGCCGCGCCGAGCGCCGCCGGGATGCCGACGAAGGTGGTGGTGGCCAGCACCCAGCCGGCCTCGGAGCGGCCGACGAAGACGTTGAGCAGCACCGAGGCGACGTACAGCAGGCAGTTCAGCGTCAGCAGGTGGTGCGCCCAGGGCACGTTGCGGCGGGTCTGCAGCAGCGTCTGGGTGAAGCGGGTGACGCACAGGCCCCACAGCGAGGGCAGGGTGATGCGGTTCAGCCACCAGGGCACCGCGGCGTCCGGCCAGAGCAGCTCGAAGGCGTGGCCGGTCATGCCCATGCTGAACAGCAGGGCGAAGCCGGTGGTGAGCACGTACCAGAAGTAGGCGCGGTCGCGCAGGCTGACCAGGATGAACAGGTTGTACAGCAGCAGCGCGGCGATCAGCCCGTAGACGCCGCCGAGGAACAGGTTGGTCTCGGCACGGTGGTCCTGCAGGTCGTCCTGCGACCAGATGCGCAGCGGGAAGGAGTTGCCGGCCGGGTCCAGGCTGCGCAGGTACAGGCGCAGCGGGCCTTCGCCGGCGGGCAGGTGGAACACCGGGCGGCGGTAGCTGCGGTCGCGGCCTTCGGCGAAGGGCACCGCCTCGCCCGAGCGCAGCTCGCGGTAGCCGCCCTGGCCGTCGGGCAGGTACAGGCGCAGGTCGAGCAGGTTGACCGCGTCCACCTCCAGCCACCAGCCGCCGGGCGGGGTGGCCTGGCGCTCGAGGTCCAGGCGCAGCCACCAGGGGTTGGGGCTCTGGCCGACGCTGGTGCGGCCCTTGGCGGGCACGAAGGCAGCGTCCCGCTCGCGCGCCTGCTGCAGGTCCAGGCGCGCGCCCGGGTCTTCCAGCAGCATCAGGCCATCGTTCAGCCAGCGCCCGCTGGCCCGTTCGTCGAGTACCAGGGGCTGGGCCGCGGCGCTGGCGCAACCGAGCAGGAGAAACAACAGACACCACAGATGACGCACGGCTGACACTCCCTGTTCCCGGCCGCTGCGGCCAAGCCTGTTGATACGGTGGAGCGAGTATAGCCAGTTGCCATCGCGGCGGCGCCGCCAATCGTCCCCGTCCGGCGGTCATTCGGCACCGGGAAAAACCCCAGCGTCCCGGTCGGAATTGTTCACTTTTTGTGCTATATTCCGCGCCCGCGATTTTGCGACCCTATTCCTAGAGATACCCCGGTGCCCGTGATGCAAGCCGCCAAGCCGCTGTTCGACTATCCCAAGTTCTGGGCCGAGTGTTTCGGCCCGGCGCCCTTCCTGCCGATGAGCCGGGCGGAGATGGATCAGCTGGGCTGGGATTCCTGCGACATCATCATCGTCACCGGCGACGCCTACGTCGACCATCCGTCCTTCGGCATGGCCATCATCGGCCGCCTGCTGGAAGCCCAGGGCTTCCGCGTGGGCATCATCGCCCAGCCCGACTGGCAGTCGAAGGACGACTTCATGAAGCTGGGCAAGCCGAACCTGTTCTTCGGCGTGGCCGCCGGCAACATGGACTCGATGATCAACCGCTACACCGCCGACCGGAAGATCCGCTCCGACGACGCCTACACCCCCGGCGGCAATGCCGGCAAGCGCCCGGACCGCGCCAGCATGGTCTACAGCCAGCGCTGCCGCGAGGCGTACAAGGGCGTGCCGATCGTGCTCGGCGGCATCGAGGCCTCGCTGCGCCGCATCGCCCACTACGACTACTGGCAGGACAAGGTCCGCCATTCCATCCTGATGGACGCCAAGGCCGACATCCTGCTGTTCGGCAACGCCGAGCGCGCCGTGGTGGAAGTGGCCCAGCGGCTGTCGGCCGGCGAGCCGATCGAAGCGATCACCGACGTGCGCGGCACCGCCTTCGTGCGCCGCGACACCCCCGAGGGCTGGTTCGAGCTGGACTCCACGCGCATCGACCGCCCGGGCAAGATCGACAAGATCATCAACCCCTACGTCAACACCCAGGACACCGCCGCCTGCGCCATCGAGCAGGACAAGGGCCCGCAGGAGGACCCGAACGAAGCCAAGGTGGTGCAGTTGCTGCCCAACCCCAGGCTGACCCGCGAGCACACCGTCATCCGCCTGCCGTCCTTCGAGAAGGTGAAGAACGACCCGGTGCTCTACGCCCACGCCAACCGCGTGCTGCACCTGGAGACCAACCCCGGCAACGCCCGGGCCATGGTGCAGCGCCACGGCGAGACCGACGTGTGGTTCAACCCGCCGCCCATCCCGCTGACCACCGAGGAAATGGACTACGTCTTCGGTCTGCAGTACGCCCGCGTGCCGCACCCGGCCTACGGCGGCGAGAAGATCCCGGCCTACGAGATGATCCGTTTCTCGGTGAACATCATGCGGGGCTGCTTCGGCGGCTGCACCTTCTGCTCCATCACCGAGCACGAGGGGCGGATCATCCAGAACCGCTCGGAAGACTCGATCATCCGCGAGATCGAGGAGATCCGCGACAAGGTGCCGGGCTTCACCGGGGTGATCTCCGACCTCGGCGGGCCGACCGCCAACATGTACCGCATCGCCTGCAAGGACCCGGAGATCGAGAAGCACTGCCGCAAGCCGTCGTGCGTGTTCCCCGGCATCTGCGACAACCTCAACACCGACCACTCCTCGCTGATCCAGCTGTACCGCCGTGCCCGCGACCTGCCGGGGGTGAAGAAGATCCTCATCGCCTCGGGCCTGCGCTACGACCTGGCGGTGGAGTCGCCGGAGTACGTCCGCGAGCTGGTCACGCACCACGTCGGCGGTTACCTGAAGATCGCCCCGGAGCACACCGAGCAGGGCCCGCTGTCGAAGATGATGAAGCCGGGCATCGGTAGCTACGACCGCTTCAAGCAGATGTTCGAGAAGTTCACCAGGGAGGCGGGCAAGGAGCAGTACCTGATCCCGTACTTCATCGCCGCGCACCCGGGCACCACCGACGAGGACATGATGAACCTCGCCCTGTGGCTCAAGCGCAACGGCTTCCGCGCCGACCAGGTGCAGGCCTTCTATCCCTCGCCGATGGCCACCGCCACGGCCATGTACCACTCGGGCAAGAACCCGCTGCGCAAGGTCACCTACAAGAGCGAGGGCGTGAACATCGTCAAGGGCGAGCGTCACCGCCGCCTGCACAAGGCCTTCCTGCGCTGGCACGACCCGAACAACTGGCCGATGCTGCGTGAGGCGCTCAAGGACATGGGGCGCGCCGACCTGATCGGCAACGGCAAGCACCAGCTGATCCCCACCCACCAGCCCGACGGCGACGGCGGCTACCAGAGCGCCCGGCGCAAGAACTCCACGCCGGTGGGCAGCAAGAAGACCGGCAAGCCGCTGCTGACCCAGCACACCGGCCTGCCGCCGCGCGCCAGTGACGGCTCGCGCCCGTGGAACAAGGACGAGGAGGGCAAGGCAGCGGCCTACGCCAAGGGCAAGAAGCGCACCACCAAGCGCCAGCCGAACATACCGCGCTGAGAAGCATGACCGACGACGGGGCCGCAAGGCCCCGTTTTCATTTCCCGGGCTGCTTTCGTAGGAGCGAGCTTGCTCGCGAACGGAGCCTACCGGCAACGACGGAGCCTAGGATAAGTCCGCCCCTCTCCCCAGCCCTCTCCCTGAAGGGAGAGGGCTGGGGAGAGGGGGTGGAGGTCGGTCTGATGCCAGCGTATCCGGGAAACTCGGTTCGCGAGCAAGCTCGCTCCTACAGGAAGGGAACCGCGTCCGGTCTATCCATCGAAACATTTTGGCACTATAGTTCCAGAATCATAAAAACAAGACCGGAGACCCCCGCCATGCCTCGCGCCGCCCTGTCCCTCCTCAGCCTCGCCGTGCTCCTGGCCGCCTGCGGCGAGCAGGACAAACCCACCGCCGCGGTCAGCGCGGACTTCCAGAAAGACCTGCAGGCCCGGCTGATCAAGGCCAAGCCCGGCGAGGTCATCGCGATCCCCGCCGGCACCTACCACCTCGATCGCGGCCTCAGCCTCAAGGTGGACGGCGTCACCATTCGCGGCGACGGCATGGACAAGACCATCCTCAGCTTCCGCAACCAGAAGGCCGGCGCCGAAGGGCTGCTGGTGGACGCCTCGGACTTCACCATCGAGAACCTGGCCATCGAGGACAGCAAGGGCGACGCGCTCAAGGTCCTGGGCGGGAAGAACATCGTCATCCGCAACGTGCGCACCGAATGGACCAACGGCCCGGCCACCGAGAACGGCGCCTACGGCCTGTACCCGGTGCAGACCGAGAACGTGCTGCTGGAAGGCAACGTGGCCATAGGCGCGTCCGACGCCGGCATCTACGTCGGCCAGTCGCGCAACGTGGTGGTGCGCAACAACCGCGCCGAGCGCAACGTCGCCGGCATCGAGATCGAGAACACCATCGGCGCCGACGTCTACGACAACGTCGCCACCGGCAACACCGGCGGCATCCTCGTCTTCAACATGCCCAACCTGCAGCAGCCGGGGCGTGGCAGCCGGGTGTTCAACAACGACGTGCAGGGCAACAACCACGACAACTTCGGCCACAAGGGCACGCCGGTGGCCAGCGTCCCGGCCGGTTCCGGGGTGGTGGTGAACTCCAACGACGACGTGGAGATCTTCGACAACAGGATCGGCGACCACAAGACCGCCAACGTCATCATCAGCAGCTACTACAGCACCAACTACTCGGACAAGGCGACGCAGCCGAACTTCGACCCCTACCCCGAGGGCATCTACATCCACGGCAACACCTTCGGTCCCGGCGGCGACAGCCCCGACCACCTGGAGCTGAAGGCGCTGAAGATCGCCAAGTTCGGCCTGAACGGGCGCCTGCCGGACATCCTCTGGGACGGCTACGTGAACCAGAAGAAGCTGGTCGACGGCAAGCTGCCGGACGACCTGGCCATCTGCATCGACAACGGCGACGCCGGCATCGTCAACGTCGACGGGCCCAACGGCTACAAGAACATCAGCACCGACATGAGCGGCCACCGCTGCAAGCTCAAGCCGCTGCCGAAGATCGAACAGGCTGGCCTGGGCGAGAAGGGGGGCAAGGCATGACGCGAGCCGCCTGCGCCTGGCTGTCGCTCGCCCTGGCCGTCGCGCTGGCCGGGTGCGGGCAGGAGGCGAAGCCGCGCTACCAGCCCGAGGGCGACGACTACCCGCAGGTCCTCAGCGGCTGGGGCATGCTGCGCCTGGGCGAGGGCCACCTGAAGCCTGCCGCCGAGGTGCTGCCCTACGACCTCAACACCCCGTTGTTCACCGACTACGCGCACAAGCTGCGCACGGTGTGGATGCCCGAGGGGCAGGCGGCGAAGTATGCCGACGACCACTTCGACTACCCGCTGGGCACGGTGCTGACCAAGACCTTCTACTACCCCACCGACGGCAAGGGCCAGTTGCTGGAGAACGCCCAGGACGACCGCGACCCGCAGCAGGGCCTGGACCTGGCGAAGGTGCGCCTGGTCGAGACCCGCGTGCTGGTGAAGCAGAAGGACGGCTGGACGGCGCTGCCCTACGTGTGGGACGCCGGGCAGAAGGAAGCCCGCCTGGAGCTGGCCGGCGACAGCCAGGCCCTGGAGCTGCGGGATGCAGCCGGGCAGAAGGTGGCCTTCACCTACATGGTGCCGGACGCCAACCAGTGCTCCGAGTGCCACGCCGAGACCAAGGGCGCCGGCATCGCCCCGCTGGGGCCCAAGGCCCGGCACCTGAACAAGGACTTCGCCTACGCCGAAGGCAGCGACAACCAGCTGCGCCACTGGCAGGCGCGCGGTTTCCTGCAGGGCCTGCCGGAACTGGCGCAGGTGCCGCAGAACGCCCTGTGGGGCCACCCGCGCGAAGGCGAGAGTCTGGAGAAGCAGGCGCGCAGCTACCTCGACGCCAACTGCGGCCACTGCCACAACCCCAAGGGCGCGGCGCGTACCTCGGGCCTGTACCTCGACGCCCACGCCGAGCTGGGGGTGAACTACGGCTTCTGCAAGCAACCGGTGGCGGCCGGCGGCGGCACCGGCGGGCGCCGCGAGGACATCCACCCGGGGCACCCGGAGCTGTCGGTGCTGACCTACCGCGTCGGCAGCGACAAGCCCGGGGAGATGATGCCCGAGCTGGGGCGCGCGCTGGTGCACAAGGAAGGGCTGGAGGTGCTGGAGCGCTGGATCGCTTCGTTGCCGGGGAGTTGTAGCTGACGCCGGAGCTTCCATGCGACGTCGGTGCGTGGGGGACTCCGCTCCCTCTCCCTAACCCTCTCCCTGAAGGGAGAGGGGACCGTTCGGAGCGCTTGGGTATTCCCGAGTCAGCCGGCAGCTCCGGCGCTTCCGGTTAAAGCCATTGTTGACGTTGGCACGGACAAGCCCCCTCGCCCTTCAGGGAGAGGGCTGGGGAGAGGGCGCTCTACAGCCCAACACCAAAATCCCCAGCCAACTCCCCGTTCGCGAGCAACCTCGCCCCAACGAAAGACCACCCAACCTTCTCCCCCCTGTCACACCCCAAGGTCTAGGCTATCCCCACCGGGCGCCCCATTTCCGTGCGCTCCCGTGCCCGGCATGCGCCCCTGGGCCCCGCGATGGTGCCCGGCGCCCGTGCGCAGCCCGTTCTACGGCCCCTGGCGGCTGGCACGGGACTTGCGCGGAAGCTGTGTCGCCCAGGCCCGCAGGAGGCCCGCCGTGTCGATCCATGTCGCCTTGCAGCACGTCACCCACTACCGCTACGACCGCGCCGTGAACCTCGGCCCGCAGCTGGTGCGCCTGCGCCCGGCGCCGCACAGCCGCACGCGCATTCTCGGCTATTCGCTGAAGGTCGCCCCGGGCAAGCACTTCATCAACTGGCAGCAGGACCCCCAGGGCAACTACCTGGCGCGCCTGGTGTTCCCGGAGAAGACCGAGGAACTGCGGGTGGAGGTGGACCTGGTCGCCGAGATGGCGGTGTTCAACCCCTTCGACTTCTTCCTCGAGCCCTACGCCGAGCAGTTCCCCTTCGCCTACGGCGCCGACGAGCAGCGCGAGCTGGCGCCCTACCTGGCGCGCCAGCCGGCCAGCCCGCGGTTCGCCGAATACCTCGCCGGGGTGCCGCGCGAGGCCAGCCCCACCGTGGACTTCCTGGTCGCGCTGAACCAGCGCCTGGCCGGCGACGTGCGCTACCTGATCCGCATGGAGCCCGGCGTGCAGACGCCCGAGCAGACCCTGGAACTGGCCTCCGGCTCCTGCCGCGACTCGGCCTGGCTGCTGGTCCAGCTGGCGCGCCACCTGGGCCTGGCGGCGCGCTTCGTCTCCGGTTACCTGATCCAGCTCACCGCCGACCAGAAGTCCCTGGACGGCCCCAGCGGCACCGAGGTGGACTTCACCGACCTGCACGCCTGGGCCGAGGTCTACCTGCCCGGCGCCGGCTGGGTGGGGCTGGACCCCACCTCCGGGCTGTTCGCCGGCGAAGGCCACATCCCCCTGGCCTGCAGCCCCGAGCCGTCCTCGGCGGCGCCGATCAGCGGCGCGCTGGAAGAGTGCGAGGTGACGTTCAGCCACGAGATGCGCGTGGAGCGCGTGTGGGAAGCGCCGCGGGTGACCAAGCCCTACAGCGAGGAACAGTGGCAGGCGATCCGCGAGCTGGGTTCGCGCATCGACGCCGACCTCGCCGAGCAGGACGTGCGCCTGACCATGGGCGGCGAGCCGACCTTCGTCGCCATCGACCATCCCGACGACCCCGAGTGGAACACCGCCGCCCTGGGCCCGAACAAGCGCCGCCTGGCCGCCGACCTGTTCCACCGCCTGCGCCGCCACTACGCACCCAAGGGCCTGGTGCACTTCGGCCAGGGCAAGTGGTACCCCGGCGAACAGCTGCCGCGCTGGTCGCTGAACTGCTTCTGGCGGCGCGACGGCGAGCCGCTGTGGAACAACCCCATGCTCTATGCCGAGGAAGGCCGCAGCTACGGCGCCGACGCCGCCCTGGCCGCACGCTTCCTGCGCCGCCTGGCCGGGCGCCTGGGGCTGTCCGGCGACACCCTGTTCGCCGCCTACGAGGACTGGTTCTACTACCTCTGGCGCGAACGCCGGCTGCCGGCCAACGTCACCCCGGAAGACGCGCGCCTGAGCGATCCGCTGGAGCGCGAGCGCCTGTGCAAGGTATTCGAGCGCGGCCTGGGCGAGGAAGTCGGCCAGGTGCTGCCGCTGGCCCGCAGCGCCGCCGGCGACGCCTGGGAGAGCGGCCGCTGGTTCCTGCGCGGCGAGCATTGCCGGCTGATTCCCGGCGACTCGGCCATGGGTTACCGCCTGCCGCTGGATTCGCAGCCCTGGGCCAGCGAAGCCGACTATCCCTACGTCAACCCGGCCGACCCGAGCGTGGCCCAGCCGCCGTTGCGCCGCGCCGCGCAGATGCAGCAGCCGAGCCGCGAACGCACCCCGGGCGGGCCGGACGCCACGCGCCAGCCGCTGATGCACCAGTCCGCCGGCTGGATCACCCGCACCGCGCTCTGCGCCGAGCCGCGCGACGGCCGCCTGTACCTGTTCATGCCGCCGCTGGCGGAGCTTGAGGCCTACCTGGAGCTGGTCGCCGCCATCGAGGCCACCGCCGGCGAGCTGGGCTGCCCGGTGCTGCTGGAAGGCTACGAGCCGCCGGCCGACCCGCGCCTGGTGAACTTCCGCGTCACCCCCGACCCGGGGGTGATCGAAGTGAACATCCACCCCTCGGCGAACTGGGACGAGCTGGCCGAGCGCACCGAGTTCCTCTACGAGGCGGCGCGCCAGTCGCGGCTGTCCAGCGAGAAGTTCATGGTCGACGGCCGCCACGTCGGCACCGGCGGCGGCAACCACTTCGTCCTCGGCGGCGCCACCCCGGCGGATTCGCCCTTCCTGCGCCGCCCGGACCTGCTGCGCAGCCTGGTCGGCTATTGGCACAACCACCCCTCGCTGTCCTACCTGTTCTCCGGCCTGTTCATCGGCCCGACCTCCCAGGCACCGCGGGTGGACGAGGCGCGCAACGACGCCCTCTACGAACTGGAGGTCGCCTTCGCGCAGATGCCCGAGCCGGGCGCCGACTGCCCGCCCTGGCTGGTCGACCGCCTGCTGCGCAACCTGCTGGTGGACGTCACCGGCAACACCCATCGCGCCGAATTCTGCATCGACAAGCTGTACTCGCCGGACAGCGCCTCCGGGCGCCTCGGCCTGCTGGAGCTGCGCGCCTTCGAAATGCCGCCCCACGCGCGCATGAGCCTGGCCCAGCAACTGCTGCTGCGGGCCCTGGTGGCGCGCTTCTGGGCCGAGCCCTACGCGCCGCCGAAGCTGGTGCGCTGGGGCACCGAGCTGCACGACCGCTTCCTGCTGCCGCACTTCGTCGAGCAGGACTTCGCCGACGTCATCCACGAGCTCAACGCCTTCGGCTACCCGCTGCGCAGCGACTGGTTCGCGCCGCACTTCGAGTTCCGCTTCCCGAAATACGGCGACTACGCGGTGAAGGGCATCGACCTGGAACTGCGCCAGGCCCTGGAACCCTGGCACGTGCTGGGCGAGGAGGGCGCCAGCGGCGGCACCGTGCGCTACGTGGACTCGTCCCTGGAGCGCGTGCAACTGAAGGTGAGCGGCATGGCCGCGGAGCGCTACGTGGTCACCTGCAACGGCCGCCCGGTGCCGCTGCGGCCCACCGGCCAGGTCGGCGAATACGTCGCCGCGGTGCGCTACCGCGCCTGGCAGCCGGCCTCCTGCCTGCAGCCGACCATCGGCGTGCAGGCACCGCTGGTCTTCGACATCGTCGACACCTGGATGCAACGCTCCCTCGGCGGCTGCCAGTACCACGTCAGCCACCCCGGCGGGCGCAGCTACGACAGCTTCCCGGTGAACGCCTACGAGGCCGAGAGCCGGCGCCTGGCGCGCTTCTTCCGGCATGGCCACACGCCCGGCAAGATGAGCGTGGAGGCGCCGCGCGCCGACGCCGAATTGCCGATGACCCTCGACCTGCGGCGGACATGAGCGCCGCCGCCCGCTAAAGTGAACAGGCCGCCTTGCACGCCGAGTCCCTGATGTCCGAGTTGCTCGCCCACTACCCGCTGTCCGCCACGGCGTACCACGAACTGCTGGACGCCGCGGGCGGCGTTCGCCCGCACTGGCAACGCCTGGTTCAGCGCCTGGAGCGCGCCAGCGCCGCGCAGCTGGAGCAGCGCCAGGCCCTGCTGGCGCGGCAGATCCAGGAAAACGGCGTGACCTACAACGTCTACGCCGACCCCAAGGGCGCCGACCGCCCCTGGGAGCTGGACCTGCTGCCCAACCTGCTGTCCGCCGAGGAGTGGGCGGGCATCGCCGCCGGCGTGGCGCAGCGTGGGCGGGTGCTCAATGCGCTGCTGGCCGACCTCTACGGCGAGCAGCGCCTGCTCGCCGAGGGCGTGCTGCCCAGCGAGCTGGTCTACGGCCACCCCAACTTCCTCTGGCCCTGCAGCGGCCTGCCGGTGCCCGGCGGCATCTACCTGCACAGCTATGCCGTCGACCTGGCACGCGATGCCGACGGCCGCTGGCACGTGCTCGCCGACCGCACCCAGGCGCCCTCCGGCGCCGGCTACGCCCTGGAGAACCGGCAGATCATCTCCCGCGCCCTGCCGGAGCTGTATCGTGAACTGCGCGTGCAGTACCTGGCCGGTTACTTCCGCACCCTGCAGGAAACCCTCGCGCATTGCGCCCCGGCCGACGGCGAGACGCCGCTGGTGGTGCTGCTGACCCCGGGGCGCTTCAACGAGACCTACTTCGAGCACCTGTACCTGGCGCGCCAGCTGGGCTTCCCGCTGGTGGAAGGCCACGACCTGACGGTGCGCGACGCCACCCTGTACCTGAAGACCCTCGGCGGCCTGAAGCGCGTCCACGCGGTGCTGCGGCGCCTGGACGACGACTTCTGCGACCCCCTGGAACTGCGCACCGACTCCGCCCTCGGCGTGCCCGGCCTGCTGGATGCCGTGCGCCGCGGCCGCGTGCTGGTGGCCAATGCCCTGGGCAGCGGCGTGCTGGAGTCGCCGGGGCTGCTGGGCTTCCTGCCCGCGGCCAGCCGCGCGCTGTTCGGCGAGGACCTGCTGCTGCCGGCGGTGCAGACGCGCTGGTGCGGCGAGCCGGGCGCCCTGGACATGGCGCTGGCCGAACTGGACCGCCTGGTCATCAAGCCGGCCTTCCCCTCGCAGAGCTTCGAACCCCTGTTCGGCCACACTCTGGGCCCGGCGGCCCGCGCCGAGCTGAGCCAGCGCCTGCGCGCGCAGCCCCATGCCTACGTGGCGCAGCGCCAGGCGCAGCTGTCCCAGGCGCCGGTCTGGCAGCAACGCGGCGCGCGCGGCGAGCTGCAATCCCGCGCCATCGGCATGCGCGTGTTCGCCGTGGCCGGCAGCGACGGGCGCTACTGGGTGATGCCCGGCGGCCTGACGCGGGTGGCCTCGGCGGCGGACGCCGAGGTGGTCTCCATGCAGCGCGGCGGGGCCAGCAAGGACACCTGGGTGCTGGCCGACCGCCCGGTCCACGGCGAGCCCCTGCGGCCGCGCAACATAGGCGCGCGCGACCTGATCCGGCAGGACCCGTACCTGCCCTCGCGGGTGGTGGAGAACCTCTACTGGTTCGGCCGCTACGCCGAGCGCTGCGACGACGACGCGCGCCTGCTGCGCGTGGTGCTGTCGCGCTACGTCGACGCCGACGGCGACGAGCAGGCCCTGCGCAGCGCGCTGGACCTGGCCGGCGCCATGGGCCTGGTCCCCCAGGGCGAGGCACCGCTGGAAAAGCGCCTGCTGGCGGCCCTGCTGGACGAGCACTGGGGCAACAGCCTCAGCGCCAACCTGCGCCGCCTGCACTGGGCCGCCGCCCAGGTGCGCGGGCGGCTGTCGCGGGAGAACTGGCTGGCGCTGATGGAACTGCAGCGCGACCTGCAGGCGCTGGACGCGCGCGACACCGAACTGGGCGACGCCCTGGACTTCCTCAACCGCCTGCTGATGTCGCTGGCGGCGCTGTCCGGCTTCGCCCTCGACGACATGACCCGCGACGATGGCTGGCGCTTCCTGATGATCGGCCGGCGCATCGAGCGCATCCAGTTCTTCGCCGACGCCATCGCCGGTTTCCTCGACGGCGGCGCGGCCTGGGACCCGGGCGCCCTGGAGTGGCTGCTGGAACTGGGCAACAGCACCATCACCTACCGTTCGCGCTACCTCGCCGGGCCCCAGGCGATCCCGGTGCTCGACCTGCTGTTGCTGCACGAGCAGAACCCCCACGCCCTGTACTTCCAGCTGCAGGCCCTGGAGCGCTCCCTGGAGCGCCTGCACCAGGAGTTCGGCATGCCCCGCGAGCAGGAACTGACGCTGCTCACCGCGCGCCTGCTGGCCTTCGACTTCGCCACCCTGGAGAACGCGCTGTTCGGCAGCGCCGGGCAGGACGAGGTGCTCGCCGGCCTGGCGCGCCTGCTGCGCGAACTGGCGCAAGGCGCCGGCCAGGTCTCCGACCGCCTGGGCCTGCGCTACTTCGCCCACGTCGACGACATCAGCCAGCGCACGGTATCCACCTGATGGCCGAAGCCCAGCTCCGCCCCGCCCCCGCGCAAGTGGCGCGCTACCAGGTGTTCCACGACACCCGCTACCGCTATGCCGCGCCGGTGTCGCTGTCGCAGCAGCTGCTGCACCTGTGGCCACGTGAATGCCCCTGGCAGCGCTGCCTGGGCCGCGAACTGCAGATCGAGCCGCAGCCCACCCAGCGCAGCGACGGTTTCGACGTGTTCGGCAACCCGCTGACGCGCCTGGCCTTCGAACGCCCCCACGACGAGTTGCAGGTGAACGCCCGCCTGCAGGTCGAGGTGCTGCAGCGCCCGCCGCTGCAATTGCAGGCCTCGCCGGCCTGGGAACGGGTAGTCGCCGGCCTGGCCTTCAGCGGCCGCGCCCTGTCGGCGGAAGAACTGGAAGCCTGCCGCTTCCGCATGGAGTCGCCCTACGTGCGCATCAAGCGCCAGTTCGCCGAGTTCGCCGCCGACTGCTTCCCGCTCGGGCGGCCACTGCTGGAAGGCGCGGCGGCGCTGATGCAGAAGATCTTCGACGAATTCGCCTTCGACGCCGAAGCCACCCAAGTGGCGACGCCGCTGATCGAGGTGCTGGAACGCCGCCGCGGCGTGTGCCAGGACTTCGCCCACCTGATGCTCGCCTGCCTGCGCTCGCGCGGCCTGGCCGCCCGCTACGTCAGTGGCTACCTGCTGACCCGCCCGCCACCCGGCCAACCGCGCCTGATCGGCGCCGACGCCTCCCACGCCTGGGTGTCGCTGTACTGCCCGGCCAACGGCTGGGTGGACTTCGACCCCACCAACAACATCCTCCCGGCCCTGGAACACATCACCCTGGCCTGGGGCCGCGACTTCGCCGACGTCTCGCCGCTGCGCGGGGTGATCCTCGGCGGCGGCAGCCACGATCCGGAGGTGCGGGTGACGGTGATGCCGCATTGGGAGCTGGCGGTGTAGGCGCGGATTGATCCGCGATGGCTGAGCCCGACCGTAGGGCGGATAACCGTTCGCGGTTATCCGCCGTTTCACCTTCCTTGCCGGCAACTTCGTGGTTGGGCTTGGCGCGGCTTGGGGGCGGCTTCGTGCTCGGCACCGAGCGGCATGGGGCGAAGGTCAAGCGGCGGATAACGCGGGGCGTTATTCGCCCTACGACAAGCCCGCCATGGGCGTAGGGCGGATAACCGTTCGCGGTTATCCGCCGCCGACCGGAACACCGGTGCCCGAGGACAACTGCAGGAAAAACGCCGTCGTAGGATGGGTGGAGCGAAGCGATACCCATCGCCCCCCGTCATCAGGCCTTCCGATGGGCCTCCATGTAGCGGCGCAGCAACTGGTTGATGCGCGTCTGGTAACCGCTGCCCTGGGCCTTGAACCACTCCAGCACGTCCGCGTCCAGGCGGATGGTGACGGTCTGCTTGGCCGGGACGCGCAGTTCGGCGTGGCGGAAGAAGTCCTCGCCCAGTTCGGGAATGTCACTGGTGTCGATGGCATCGTCGCCCTGTTCCACCAGCCGCTTCCAATCAGTCTTCGATGCTTTCGACATAGCGCCTCACCTCCTGGCGTGTGGCCTTGCGCGCCGAGATGATGCGGATCACCTCGCCCCGTCGTTCGGTATAGACCACCACGCCGACGAGCCGCCGGAGCCAGCCGATGGCGATCCAGCGCTCTTCGTCGTAGTCGAGTCGGTCATCGCGCAAGGCCAGCAGCGGGTGCTGGAAGATTTCCGGCACGTCGCGGAAATCGATACCGTGCTTGCGGATGTTGGCCTGGTTCTTGGCCTCGTCCCATTCGAACTGCATGGGATATCCTGTATTTACAGTTGTAAATACACTATAGCGCTTCCAGTGTGCTTGAGCACCTGTCCGGGCAAGCTGCAAACGGCGTGCTAGCTTTTCCCTGGTCATTTCCCAATCAACGGATGGGCCAGGCAATGGGCGACACGAACATCGTCAATGTGGGTACGGAGAAGTTCAACGAAATCTGGTCGCTGGTGCAGCAGTACGCCCTGGCCTTCGGCATCAAGATCCTCGCCGCCATCGCCTTCTGGGTGATCGGCCGCTGGCTGATCGGCATGGCGGTGGGCATGGTCCAGCGCGCCCTGGGCCGGCAGAGCGTCGACCCGACCCTGCTGCGCTACGTCGGCTCCTTCATCACCGTGACCCTCAACATCGTCCTGGTGATCGGCATCCTCGGCTACTTCGGCGTGCAGACCACCAGCCTGGCGGCGCTGATCGCCGCGGCCGGCGTGGCCATCGGCATGGCCTGGTCGGGGCTGCTGGCCAACCTCGCCGCCGGCGGCTTCATCATCGTCCTGCGGCCGTTCAAGGTCGGCGACTTCATCACCGCCGCCGGGGTCACCGGCACGGTCAAGGAGATCGGCCTGTTCGTCACCGCCATCAACACCCCGGACAACGTGATGACCCTGGTGGGCAACAACAAGATCTTCGGCGACACCATCCAGAACTACAGCCACAACGACTTCCGCCGCGTCGAGCTCAAGGCGCAGCTGTCCGGGGCGGCCGACTACGCCGCTGCCGCGGCGCTGCTCAAGGAACGCATCGCGCAGGTCCCCAACGTGCTCGCCGAGCCGCCGGTGGACGTCGAGATTCTCGAGTTCAACCTGGTCGGCCCGGTGCTGGCGGTGCGCCCGTACTGCCACAACGACAACTACTGGCAGGTCTACTTCGACACCAACCGCACCATCAAGGAGGCCCTGGGCACCGGCTTCCCGGCGCCGATGCCGGCGCAGACGGTGATCGTGCAGCAGGCCGGCGGCTGAACCCGCCGCCCAGGCGCCGGGGGCGGCCACCACGGCTGCCCCGGGCGTTCCCGCGAGCAAAACCGATGGGTGGTTGCTAGCGGGGGATGGCCGGTCTTTTAGTAGTCCCTTTCCCATTTATGTAAGACGTTTCAGTTTGCACTTGTGGCGAACATCCCGCTGAGGTTAGGGATGCGTCCGGCATATCCTCCATTGCCAACCATCGCACCCTGGATAGGCAGCGACCGCTCGATTGCCGGTCGCATCGTCCGCCATCCGGGGCCAGCATGCCGAACCTCCGTCTACCCGCCGCCTTCAGCCTGATCGAACTGCTGGTCTGCCTGGCGCTCCTGGCCATTGCTGCCAGCCTCGCCGTGCCCGCCTTCAACCAGTTGCTGCGCAACCAGCAGGCGCAGGTGGCGGCGGAACAGCTGCACGCGCTGCTGCTCTACGCCCGTGGTGAGGCGGCCACGCGGGGCCGACCGGTGTCCGTCCGCGCCGCCCAGGCCGATGGCTGGGCGGGGCCGCTGGAGGTGCGCGCCGGCACCGGGCTCCTGCGCCAGCAGGCGGGGCTGGCGCAAGTGGATGTCGAGGCGCCGCGGTCCGCAATCGAGTTCCGTGCCGACGGCAGCATGGGTGGCGCGGTGCGCGGCGACTTCTGCATCAGCGTCTGCCCCAGGGGCAGCCAGGCGTCCTGCCGCCACCTCAGGGTCCAGGGCAGCGGCCGGGTGAAGCTGCCCGCCGGCGGGAGGTGCGGGGCATGAGGCGGGCGCATCGCGGCTTCAGCATGATCGAGGTACTGGTGGCGCTGCTGGTGGTCGCCGTCGGCGCCCTCGGCATGCTCGCCCTGCAGGGGCAGGCGATGCGCCACAGCGTCGACGCGAACCTGCGCAGCAATGCGGTGATGCTCGCCGAGGAGCTGCTGGAGCTGATGCGCAGCAACCGCGACGTGCTGTTCGATGCGGCGGGCCAGCTGAATGGCGAGTCCGACTACTTCAAGGCGGAGAACGTGGCCTTTCCGTCGCAGTCGGCCAACTGCGCCTCGCGCAATCGCGGCGGTGGCGGCGCCGAGGTCGCCAGGGCCGACCTCCATTGCTGGCGCGAAAGGGTGGAGCGGTTGCTGCCGGTCACCCCGGCTGTTCTGGCCAGGCAGTTCGTGGTCTGCCGCAGCGGTCCGGCCGAAACCTGTTCGAGCGGGGCAGGGAGCCTGGTGATGATCCGCGTCGCCTGGGTCGATGAGCGTTCCAGGCTGTGTAACGACAGCGTGTGCAGCTACGTGCTGCGGGCGGAGCCCTGAGATGCGGGCCTGCCACTTGCGCGGTCGGCAGCGGGGGCTGTCGCTGGTCGAGCTGATGGTGGCGCTGCTGCTCGGCGCTTTCCTGATCCTCGGCGTGACCCAGCTGTTCCTCGACCAGAGGCGCCACGCCCAGTCCCAGTTCGGCCAATTGGCCAACCAGGGCAATGCCCGTTTCGCCGCCGCCTCCATCGAGCGCCTGGTGGCCCGCGCCGGCTACCGGGCCAGGCCGGAGCTGCAGATGCCCGCGGAGGCCTTCCCGCCACGCCCGGCCGGCAGGGGCTGCCCGGCGTTCGCAGCGGGGCAGACGGTGGCGCTGGCCTCCAGCCAGGCTGGCGCCGCGCTGTGCGTGCGTTACCAGCGCGGCATGGAGGCCGAGGAGGTGGATTGCAGCGGCGCCTCGCTGGGCTTCTCCGCGGCGCCGGCCACCGTGCTGGCCCGCCTGACGCTGGACCGCACCACCGGAGAACTGGGCTGCGCATCCGCCCTGGAGGGAGGCAGCATGGGCGCCACCGGCGTGCTGGTCGACGGCCTGGTGGACTTCAGCTTCCAGCCGGTCCCCAAGGCCGGCGACAAGGTGCAGCTGCTCGACCTGTACCTGCTGTTCGCCAGCGAGCGGGGCCTGCAGGGCGGCATCGCCAGCGACGTGCTGGACGACTGGGAGGCGCTGAGCGGCCGCAAGCCGGCCATCCCCGCCGACGATGGCCGCCTGCTGCAGATCGGCCTGGCCGGCGTCGCCCTGAGGAACCCGAGCCCATGAGCCCCCGCCCGAGCGCCCAGGCCCAGTGCGGCGCCGTGCTCATGGTGGCGCTGGTCATGCTGCTGATGATGACCTTGCTGGCTCTGGCCGGCATCACCGCCAGCCAGCTGGAAAGCCGCCTGGCCGGCAACCGCGCGGAACTGGCGCGCACCTTCAACGCCGCCGAGTCGGCCTTGCGCGAGGTGGAGCGGCGCCTGGCCCGCGAAACCCGGGAAGACGACGGCCGCGGCACCAGCTGCATCGATCGCAAGGGGCTTTGCGTACTGCTCGCCACCAGCGTCCGCAGCGTCAGCGACGAGCGTTGGCGGTGGCATTGGGGCAACGACCCGGACGCCTGGTGGGGCCAGGCGCAGAACGCCGTCGACTACCTGGGCTCCGACAACGTGAGCCGCTTCGAGCACAGGCTGCGCCAGCACGCCGCCTTCTTCGCCAGCGACGGCGGCGGGCTCAACCTCGGCAACCTCGGCGAGCCGCAGCTGCGCACCGATTACTACTACGTCGGCGCCTTCGCCAGCGGCGATGCCGGGCGCACCCCGGTCATCCTGCAGTCGGTGTTCGCCCGGCGCTATGCCAATTGAGGAGAGCCGATGAACCCTCGCCATCACCTGCACCTTTTCATCGTCGGCATGGCCGCCCCCTGGCTGGTCGCTCCGGCGGGCGCCGCGCAACTGAACATCAGCCAGCAGCCGCTGTTCCTCACCCAGACGGTGGCGCCCAACCTGATCCTGACGATGGACAACTCCAACAGCATGAAGTGGGCCTTCGTGCCCGACGTCACCGGCTACGAATCGACGAGGGTGCGCAATACGCGGCGGGCGAAGTCGGCCAGCTACAACCCGATGTACTACAACCCGGACATCGACTACCAGGTGCCGAAGAAGGTCGAGTTCGTCAACGGTGCCCTGAGGGTCAGCGACTACCGGATCAGCGACAGCGATCAGTTCAACTTCAGGCGGGTGCAGGTCAACGGTTTCAGCGGCATGCGTGGTGCGGTCGACCTGTCCAGCGACTATCGGGTGAGCTGGCAATACGACCCCACCGGTGGCCAGGCCACCAACTTCAACAGCAGCACCAACTATGGCGGGAGCACGGGGCGCATCTACCACCTGGCGGAGAACCCCGCCGCCGACTTCAAGACCGGCGGCTGGAGGCCCGACGACCGCACCCGCAAGGGCGTGCCGGCCTATTACTACCGGTATGACCCGAGCCTGCAGAAGAACTGCAGGCTGGACAACGACAACTGCTACCGCCTGGTGAACGTCTCGGCCAGTTCCGGGCCCGGCGGCCGCGACGAGCGGCGCAACTTCGCCATCTGGTACGCCTTCTACCGCAACCGTGCCCTGGCCACCCAGAGCGCCGCCAACCTGGCCTTCAACAGCCTGCCCGAGAGCGTGCGCCTGACCTGGCAGGACCTGAGCAACTGCACCACCCTCGATGCCTCGCGGGGCTGCAACGGCGTCAGCTACAGCGGCAGCAACCAGTTCCGGCCGTTCGCCAGCCAGGGCCGGGCGAACTTCTTCCGCTGGCTGGGGGACATCAACTACAACACCGCCACGCCCTTGCGCGTCGCGCTCGACCGGGCCGGCAAGTTCATCGCCAAGCGCGACGGGCCGGCCTACGACTTCCAGCCCGGTGGGCAGAAGCAACCGCAGTTCGCCTGCCGCCCCAGCTACCACCTGATGATGACCGACGGGAAGTGGAACGGGGGCGAGGGCTCCAGGGTCGGCAACCTCGATGGCGGCAACGTCACCCTGCCGGATGGCAGGCGGTACGCGCCGCTCGCGCCCTACCGGGACGGGGCCGGCAACACCCTGGCCGACCTGGCGTTCTACTACTGGGCCAACGATGCGCGCAAGGACATCCCCAACCAGCTGGCGCCCCACATTGCCGCCGCCGATGCGGACGCCACGCGCCAGTACTGGGACCCGCGTAACAACCCCGCGACCTGGCAGCACCTGGTGACCTTCACCATGGGCCTGGGCCTCGGGCGCGCGCTGGAGAAGCCCCAATGGGCCGGCAGCACCTTCGAGGGGCCCGGCTACCAGGGATTGCTCGATGGCAGCATCGCCTGGCCGGCGGCCGCCGCGGACAGCGACAACAACGTCTACGACCTCTGGCACGCGGCGATCAATTCCCGCGGCGAGTTCTTCAGCGCCGAGGACCCGCAGCAGATGATCGATGCCTTCGCCAGCATCCTCTCGCGGATTGCCAGCCGCACGGCCTCGGCGGCGCGGCCGGCGGTGGCGGCGGGCGAGGTGAAGGACCAGGCGCACGTCTATGCGGCGTCCTTCTCCAGCGAGGACTGGAGCGGCGACCTGGTCAAGTACCGGCAACTGGCGGACGGCCGCCGGGAGGCGCTGTGGAGTGCCAAGGGGCTACTGGATGCGCGCACCGCGCCGCGCAGGGTCCTGATGCGCAAGGGCGGGGCCCTGGCCGAGTTCACCTGGGCCAACCTGGATGCCAGCCAGAAGGCCGCGCTGAACCGCACGCTCTCCGGCGACAAGGACACGCTCGGCGAGGCGCGCCTGGGCTTCCTGCGCGGCAAGCGCGACCTGGAGGGCGGGACCTTCCGCACGCGCGGCGCTCTGCTCGGCGACATCGTCAACTCGGCGCCGCTGCTGGTCGCGGCGCCCTCCCGGCCGGCCCACGCGCGGGACAGCCTGGAAGCCCCCGGCGCCTACAGCGAGTTCAAGGCGGCCCAGGCCGCGCGCGAGGCGGTGGTCTACGTCGGCGCCAACGACGGCATGCTGCACGCCTTCGATGCGGAGGCGGGCGAGGAGCTCTTCGCCTTCGTGCCCTCGGCGGTGGTGGGCAACCTGCACCGCCTGGCCGACCCGCGCTACGGCAGCACGGAGCACCGCTACTTCGTCGACGGCCCGCTGGTGGCCGAGGACGTGTTCTTCGACGGCGCCTGGCGCACGGTGCTGGTCGGCGGCCTCGGCGCCGGTGGCCGGGCGCTGTTCGCCCTGGACGTCACCGAGCCGCGGGCGCCGAAACTGCTCTGGGAAATCGAGGGCGGCGCCGGCCCGTTCGCCCGCCTGGGCCACAGCCTGCCGCGCCCGGCCATCGTGCGCCTGGCCAGCGGCCGCTGGGCGGTGCTGGCGGCCAACGGCTACGACAGCGTGCAGGACATGGCGGTGCTCTACCTGATCGACATCGGCAGCGGCGAGCTGATCCGCGAGCTCAACGTGAGCAAGGGCGGCGATGCCGCCAACGGCCTGTCCAGCCCGCGCGCGGCGGACATGGATGGCGACGGCATCGTCGACTACGCCTATGCCGGCGACCTGCTCGGCAACCTCTGGCGCTTCGACCTGCACGGCGCCGGCGGCGAGGCGGTGGGCCTGGCCGGCCGGCCGCTGTTCCAGGCCCGGGATGCCAGGCAGAAGGTGCAGCCGATCAGCGCGACGCCCTGGCTGGTCCGGCACCCGTCCGGCCAGGGGGTGCTGGCGCTGCTGGGGACCGGCAAGTACTTCGAGGTGAACGATGCCCAGGCCGACACCAGCAAGGCCATGAGCCTGTACGGCATCTGGGACCGGCAGGTCGCCGGGGAGCCGGCCGACGGCGCCTCGACGGTGCAGCGCGGCCACCTGCAGGTCCAGCAGATCGAAGATGACGGCGATGGCTACCGGACGCTCAGCGACGAGCCGCTGGCCTGGGCACCCGCCACGCAGAAACCGGGCGCTTCCGGCACGGGTAGGCATGGCTGGCTGCTGGACCTGCCGATGACCGGCGAACGCGTCGTCGCCGACCCGGCCGGCAGTGGCCGGCTGGCATTGTTCTCCACCCTGACGCCGAACGTCGATCCTTGCAGCGATGGCGTCAGCACCTGGCTGATGGCGCTGAACCCGCTGACCGGCGGGGCGCCGTTGGCCGATGCGCTGGACTACGACCGCAACGGCGTGATCGACGACCGTGACCGCGAGGGCGGCGCGAAGGTCGCCGGCCTGCAGTTCCCCGGCCTGGGCGGCACCACCATCGGTTTCGACCTCGACAGTGGCCTGGGCCTGGCCCATGGCAGCGAGGGTTCGCTGCGCTTCTTCGACGGCATCCGCCCGGGGCGGCAGAGCTGGCGGATGATGAGGGTCGAGCAATGAGGCGGCAGGTTCGGCCAGGCGGCTTCAGCTTGCTGGAGCTGCTGGTCGCGCTGGCGATCGTCGGCATACTCGCCGCCATCGCCTACCCCAGCTATATGGAACACGTCAACCGCGCCAAGCGCGCGGAGGGGCGGGCCTTGCTCCATGAGGTGGCAGCACGCCAGGAGCGCTTCTTCGCGCAGAATTTCCGCTATGTGGTGAGCGACGACCTGGTCGGCCAACTGGGCATGCAGGCCCTGTCACCCAATGGCTACTATCGGTTGGCGCTGGGGGAAGGGCCTGGCGGCTACCAATTGACCGCGGTGCCGCAGTGGAGCGACCCCCGCTGCAGCAACCTGACGCTCGACGCCACCGGGGTTCGCGGCCCGGCGGCGGTGGATTGCTGGCGCTAGGTCGGCGTGCGGTCGACCCACTTGGGCGCGGCCAGGGGCTTCCAGGCCTGCAGGGCGTCGACCAGCTCGGCCGGGGTGGCGCCGCGCTGCAGCATCTGGCGGTGTTCTGCGCGGACGAAGCGTTCCTGCACCAGGTGGTCGAGGAAGGTCAGCAGCGGGTCGTAGAAGCCGTCCACCTCCAGCACGCCCAGCGGCTTGGCGTGGTAGCCCAGCTGGCCCCAGGTCCAGACCTCGAACAGCTCCTCCAGGGTGCCGAGCCCGCCGGGCAGGGCGATGAAGGCGTCGCTCAGCTCGGCCATGCGCGCCTTGCGCGCGTGCATGCCGTCGACCACTTCCAGGCGGCTCAGGCCCTTGTGGCCGATTTCCGCCTCTTTCAGGCTCTGCGGGATGATCCCCACCACCTCGCCGCCGGCGGCCAGGGCGGCATCGGCCACCATGCCCATCAGGCCCACGGCGCCGCCGCCATAGACCAGGCGCAGGCCACGCTCGGCGATATGCCGGCCGAGGCTCTCGGCCGCTTCGCGGTAAATGGGGCTGGCACCGGGGCTGGCGCCGCAGAATACGCAGATGGAACGCAAGGTCATTGCCTGGAACTCCGTGACCGTCAAAACGGTCGTCAGAGTAACTGCTGCGTGTCCGCGCTCCAAGCCGCCATGGCCGACCTAGCCGCCACAGGCGCCCTGGGCATAGCATGCGAGGACTTGCTGAAAAATTGTATACATGTTTGTATCCGATTTGTCGGGCATGGCGACGCTCTCCGTCAGGCATCCGTGACGGTCTATGCTGGACGGGGCGCGCTAATTTGCCTCGTTGAAAGTTCGTATCAGCCTGATAGAACTGCATGCTGGCAAGACCATGGCGCCGCCCGCACCGAATTGACCTGGATCAGCAGGCGCCGCCCGACTATCGGGCAGTCTGCCGTTCCGGATTCTCCGCCCAACCTGCCCAGGAGGCTCGTATGTTCCACAAACTCGCTGCTGTCACCCTGCTCGGTCTGTTCAGCGCCCCGCTGCTGGCTGCCGAATGCTCGGTGGACATTCAAGGCAACGACCAGATGCAGTTCAACACCAACGCCATCAGCGTGGACAAGAGCTGCAAGACCTTCACCGTGAACCTGTCCCACCCCGGCGCCCTGCCGAAGAACGTCATGGGCCACAACTGGGTGCTGACCACCGCCGCCGACATGCAGGGCGTGGTCGCCGACGGCATGGCCGCGGGCCTGGACAAGAACTACCTGAAGGACGGTGACACCCGCGTGATCGCCCACACCAAGATCATCGGTTCCGGCGAGAAGGATTCGGTGAGCTTCGACGTCTCCAAGCTCAAGGAAGGCGAGCAGTACATGTTCTTCTGCAGCTTCCCGGGCCACTCGGCGATGATGAAGGGCACCCTCGCGCTCAAGTGAGTTCGTCGGCCCGCACGAAAGCCCGGCTTGCAGCCGGGCTTTTTCGTTTTACCTTATCCCTGTACGCGGCGCCTCGTGTTGCGGTCGCCGCCAGGGGGAAGCATGTATCACGGTGAACGTTTCAATGCCTGGACCCACCTGCTCGGCGCCGTGGCGGCGCTGGTGGGCGGCACCTGGCTGGTGGTCGCCAGCAGCCTGCTCGGCGATGCCCTGAAGATAGTCGGCGTCTCGGTCTACAGCGGCAGCCTACTGCTGCTCTACAGCGTCTCCACCAGCTACCACAGCGTGCGCGGGCGGGCCAAGGCGGTCCTGCGCAAGCTCGACCACCTGTCGATCTACCTGCTGATCGCCGGTAGCTACACGCCCTTCTGCCTGGTCAGCCTCAAGGGCGCCTGGGGCTGGACGCTGTTCGGCATCGTCTGGGGCCTGGCCGTGCTGGGCATGCTGCAGGAACTCAAGCCGCGCTCCGAGGCGCGGGTGCTGTCCATCGTCATCTACGCGGTGATGGGCTGGATCGTACTGATCGCCCTGGGCCCGCTGTACCGCGCCCTCGGCCCGGACGGCGTGGCCTGGCTGGTGGCCGGCGGGGCCAGCTACACCATCGGCATCCTGTTCTTCGCCTACGACGAGCGCTTCCGCCACTGGCACGGCATCTGGCACCTGTTCGTGATCGCCGGCAGCCTGCTGCACTTCATCGCGGTGTGGCTCTACGTGCTGCCGGCGCGGGGGGCGTAGGAGCGGATCTCATCCGCGAAGCGCGCCGGTGGTGCCGGCCATCGCGGACAAGGCCCGCTCCTGCAATCGTGTTTCCCGGTGACGTAGGCGTTGGGTTCGAAAGCGCCCTCTCCCCAACCCTCTCCCGCAAGCGGGAGAGGGGGCTGTCCTCTGCTGGGGGAAAGACCGGAGCCACCCTCGTACCTTCGTCATTCCTGTGAACGCGGCAACCTATTAGACAGTTGCCTCTACAGGGGCGCGGGGTGGGTGGGGCGCCAAAGTCACTGGGTTCCCGCGTCCGGGGGAATGACGAGGGTAGCTGGGCGTATCAGGATGATGCCGGGCTCGCCGAGCGCTCCGAACGGCCCCCTCTCCCTTCAGGGAGAGGGTTGGGGAGAGGGGACGGCGTTGATCCAAACACCAACGGTGTCCGGGGTGCGCCATTCGCGAGCAAGCTCGCTCCTACAGGGAACGGCGTCGGGCCGGCTCACGGCGCCTTCGGCAACTGGCGCTTGTGGTGGGTCTTCTCGTAGGTGCGCTTGATGATCTCGAAGGCTTCCGGGCTGACCGGCTGGCCGTGCAGGAAGGCGTCGATCTCCTGGTAGGTCACGCCGTGGGCGTGCTCGTCGGGCTTGCCCGGCGCCAGGTCCTCGAGGTCGGCGGTCGGCACTTTTTCCACCAGGAACTCCGGGGCGCCCAGGCTGCGGGCGATGGCGCGCACCTGGTGCTTCACCAGGCCGGTCAGCGGGGCGATGTCGCAGGCGCCGTCGCCGAACTTGGTGAAGAAGCCCATCACCGCCTCGGCGCTGTGGTCGGTGCCTACCACCAGGCCCTGGCGGGCGTTGGCGATGGTGTACTGGGCGACCATGCGCATGCGCGCCTTGGTGTTGCCCAGGGCGAAGTCCACTGTGCCGGCGGGCAGGCCGTCGAGGGCGCGGGTCTGCTCGGCCAGGGCCTGGACCGCCGGGCCGATGTTCACCGTGTGGCGCTCGTCCGGGGCGATGCAGTCCACCGCCGCCTGGGCGTCGGACTCGTCGCCCTGCACGTTGTACGGCAGGCGCACGGCGATGAAGCGGTAGTCCGGGTTGCCGGTCTGCTCGCGCAGCTCTTCCACCGCGCGCTGGCAGAGCATGCCGGCGGTGAGGGAGTCGACGCCGCCGCTGATGCCCAGCACCAGGGTCCTGGTGCCCGACTCGCGCAGGCAATCCTGGATGAAGCGGACGCGCCGCTGGATTTCGGCCTGCACCTGGGCATCGGACTGGAAGGGCGGCTGCACGTTGAGGTCTTTGGCGATGGTGTCTTGGATGGTCTTCATGGGGCTCCTCGATCCGGCTGTGGACAGGACGCGCCTGTCGGATGCGGAAAAAATACCAGCCCGCGGCGCGCCGGGCGATGTCCGGATGGTCGCGGGACGCTGGGATCAGGTTCTGGCCAGGTGCTCGCCGATCCACTCGACGAAGGCGCGCACCTTGGGCACCGCCGCGGCGTGCTCGGGGTAGGCCAGGTAGTAGGCGCTGCGGCTGTGCAGGGCGTGGGGCCAGGCGACCACCAGCTTGCCTTCATGCAATTCCTCTTCCACCAGGAAGCGCGGCAGCAGGGCCACGCCGCAGCCGGCCTGGGCGGCGCGGATGCACATGTAGAAGGTGTCGAAGCGCGGCCCGTGGAAGCTGTGCTCGCTGCGCCGGTCGAGGCTGGCGAACCACTCGTGCCAGGCTTCCGGACGGGTGGCGTTCTGCAGCAGCACCAGCTCGTCCAGCTGCAGCGGGTCGTCCAGCGGCTGCGCCGGGAGGATCGCCGGCGAGCACACCGGCAGCATCTCCTCGCCGAACAGGTGCAGGCATTCGGCGCCGGGCAGGGTGCCGGGGCCGAAGAAGAAGGCCACGTCGCAGCGCTGCTGCAGCAGGTCGTCGGGCTCCAGCTCCTGGCGCAGGTCCAGGTGGATGTTCGGATGGCGGTGGCGCCAGCCGTTGAGCAGCGGGATCAGCCAGCGCGCACCGAAAGTGGGCGGGGTGGACACGCGCAGCACCTCGGTCTCGCCGCCGTAGGACAGCAGGTAGCGGGTGGACAGCTCCACCTGGCTGAGGATCTTGCGCACCTCCTGCAGGTACAGCTCGCCTGCCGGCGTCAGCTGCAGGCGCCGGCGCACGCGGCGGAACAGCAGGTGCTGGAGCATCTCCTCGAGCTGCGCCACCTGCTTGCTCACCGCGCTCTGGGTCAGCGCCAGCTCCTCCGAGGCGCGGGTGAAGCTCAGGTGCCGGGCCACGGCTTCGAAGCACTGCAGGGCGGTCATGGAGGGCAGGTGGCGTTTGTTCAGCATCGCTCGGTGTCCGGCCGGGGCGCCTGGCGCCCCTGGCATGAATTTACGGAATGATGTGCATAGGAAACGTCGTTTGTTGGCCGCCCGCAAGCCGGTTATTACTGCTTGCATTCCAATGTCTTAACCGACCGGCTCAGGAGACGCGATGATTTCCGCACTGCTCGAGAAACTGGGGGTGGATTCCTCCCTCTACTCCAACGGCGACCATGTCATCCACAGCCCCATCGACGGCAGCCGCCTGGGCGCCGTGCGCCTGGAAAGCGCCGCCGAGGTGGAGCAGAAGATCGGCCGCGCGGCCCAGGCCTTCGGCGCCTGGCGCGCGGTGCCGGCGCCGCGCCGCGGCGAGCTGGTGCGCCTGTTCGGCGAAGAGCTGCGCGCGCACAAGGCCGAGCTGGGCGAGCTGGTGTCCTGGGAGGCCGGCAAGATCACCCAGGAAGGCCAGGGCGAGGTGCAGGAGATGATCGACATCTGCGACTTCGCCGTCGGCCTGTCGCGCCAGCTCTACGGCCTGACCATCGCCTCCGAGCGCCCCGGACACCACATGCGCGAGACCTGGCAGCCGCTGGGCGTGGTCGGCGTCATCAGCGCCTTCAACTTCCCGGTCGCCGTGTGGTCGTGGAACACCGCGCTGGCGCTGGTGTGCGGCAACCCGGTGGTGTGGAAGCCGTCGGAGAAGACGCCGCTCACCGCGCTGGCCTGCCAGGCCCTGTTCGACAAGGCCCTGGCGCGCTTCGGCGACGCCCCGGCCTGCCTCGGCCAGGTGGTGATCGGCGACCGCGCCGCCGGCGAGGCCCTGGTGGACGACCCGCGCGTGGCCCTGGTCAGCGCCACCGGCAGCACCCGCATGGGCCGCGAAGTGGGCCCGCGCGTCGCCGCCCGCTTCGGCCGCAGCATCCTCGAACTGGGCGGCAACAACGCCATGATCCTGGCCCCCAGCGCCGACCTGGACATGGCCGTGCGGGCCATCCTGTTCAGCGCCGTGGGCACCGCCGGCCAGCGCTGCACCACCCTGCGCCGGCTGATCGCCCACGAATCGGTGAAGGACGAGATAGTCGCGCGCCTGAAGGCCGCGTACTCGAAGGTGCGCATCGGCCACCCGCTGCAGGGCAACCTGGTCGGCCCGCTGATCGACGAGCGCAGCTTCCTGGCCATGCAGGGCGCGCTGGAACAGGCGCGCGGCGAGGGTGGCGTGGTGTTCGGCGGCGAGCGCCAGTTGCAGCAGCAGTTCCCCGACGCCTTCTACGTCTCCCCGGCCATCGTCGAGATGCCCGAGCAGAGCGACGTGGTGCGCAGCGAGACCTTCGCCCCGATCCTCTACGTAATCCCCTACAGGGACTTCGACGAGGCGCTGGCGCTGAACAACGCCGTGCCCCAGGGCCTGTCGTCCTGCGTGTTCACCACCGACGTGCGCGAGGCGGAAGCCTTCATGTCGGCCATCGGCAGCGACTGCGGCATCGCCAACGTCAACATCGGTCCCAGCGGCGCGGAGATCGGCGGCGCCTTCGGCGGCGAGAAGGAAACCGGCGGCGGCCGCGAATCCGGCTCCGACGCCTGGAAGGCCTACATGCGCCGGCAGACCAACACCGTGAACTGGTCGCGGGAGTTGCCGCTGGCGCAGGGGATAGTGTTCGATTGACTGCAAGCTGCAAGCTGCAAGCTGCAAGCTGCAAGCTGCAAGCTGCAAGCTGCAAGCGCAAGACCAGGGTGTGACTTCTAGCCGTGGGTGAGGCGGCGGGCTCTTTCTTGGAGCTTGCCGCTTGCCGCTCGCGGCTCCTTGTACAAGGATCAGCGGATGTCGCTTCGCCAAGAGTGTCTGTGGGAACACCTGACCCCCGAGCGGCCGCAGGCGCCGTCGTTGCTGGGGGAGCGCAAGGCCGATGTGTGCGTCATCGGCGCCGGCTTCACCGGGCTTTCGGCGGCCCTGCACCTGCTGGAGGCGGGGCGCAGCGTCTGCGTGCTGGAGGCCCATCGCACCGGCCATGGCGGCGCCGGGCGCAACGTCGGGCTGGTCAACGCCGGCCTGTGGATTGCGCCGGACGAGATCGAGGCGGGCATGGGCGCGGAGGTCGGCGCGCGGCTCAACCGCATGCTGGGCGCGGCGCCCTCGCTGGTCTTCGCCCTGATCGACAAGTACGCCATCGATTGCCAGGCGCGCCGTGAAGGCACCCTGCACATGGCCCACAACCCGCGCGGCCTGGACGACCTGCGCAGCCGCTGCGAGCAGTGGCAGCGCCGCGGCGCCCCGGTCGAGCTGCTGACCGGCGCGGCCTGTGCCCAGGCTTGCGGCACCGAGCGGATCGCCGGCGCGCTGCTCGACCGCCGCGCCGGCACCCTCAACCCCATGGCCTACGTCAGCGGCCTGGCCCGCGCCGTGGTGGGCCTGGGCGGCGAGCTGTACCACCACTCGCCAGTGACCTCGCTGGAGCGCGAGGGCGATGCCTGGCGCGTTTCCACCGGCGACGGCAGCGTGCTGGCGCAGAAGGTGGTGATCGCCTCCAGCGCCTACACCGAGGGCGAGTGGACGCAGCTGCGCCGCACCTTCTTCCCCGGCTACTACTACCAGGTCGCCTCGCGCCCGCTGGAGGGCGCGGCAGCCGCGCGCATCCTGCCCGGCGGCCAGGGCTCCTGGGATACACGCCAGGTGCTCAGCAGCATCCGCCGCGACGCCGACGGCCGCCTGCTGCTCGGCAGCCTGGGCAAGGGCACCGGCAAGCCGGAGTGGTTCATCCGCAGCTGGGCCGACCGCGTCCAGCAGCATTACTTCCCGCGGCTGGGCAAGGTGGACTGGGAATTCACCTGGACCGGCTGCATCGACTTCACCCCCGACCACCTGATGCGCCTGTTCGAGCCGGCGCCGGGGCTGCTCGCCATGAGCGGCTACAACGGCCGCGGAGTGACCACCGGCACGGTGGTCGGCAAGGCCTTCGCCGACTTCCTGCTGCGCGGCGAGGCCAGCGCCCTGCCCATGCCCCTGCGGCCGCTGGAGGAAATCTCCGCGGCGGGCCTGCGCAGCTGCCTGTACGAGGCGGGCTTCTCGCTCTACCACGCCGGCCAGTGCCTGCGCGTGGTGATCTAGCGGCCGCGCCCAGGGCGGGGCGCCCGGCCCCGTCCGCCTCATCTGGCCCCTTCTGCACTTTGGTCTAGCCTTTTTGGTGCGTTACCTCGAAGGGCGCGCACCGAGAATGTGCAGTTAGGTGACAGTGAAGGTTACCGCTCGGGTTGCGCCCCGTGGCTGCTGGTTGTGCCGGCTCGCGGGATGGATGGTTGCACCCTTTGGATGTCTGGGTTGCACCTTTTGTTTTAGGGGGTTGCACACGCCAAAAGCTGTTTTCTGCCGGCCCTGGCCGGTTCTGCTGTCCGACTTTTCAAATAACAAAAACGGATGGCACGCGGCTTGCTGTTGGCTAGACGCCAACATCTGTTGTTTCGCGCGTCATCACAAAAAACCTCAGGAGCAAAACTCCATGTCGCAGAAGATTTTCAGAAAAGGCTTTCTGGCCCTGGCGGTAACCGCCGCGATGGGCATGACTTCTCTCGCCCAGGCCGACGTCGTGATCGGCGTCGCCGGCCCGCACACCGGGGCCAACGCCTCCTTCGGCGAGCAATACTGGCGCGGAGCGACCCAGGCCGCCGAGGACATCAACGCCGCCGGCGGCGTCAACGGCGAGAAGATCAAGCTGGTGAAGGCGGACGACGCCTGCGAACCGAAACAGGCCGTGGCCGTGGCCAACCGCCTGGTGGACGAAGACAAGGCGGTGGCGGTGGTCGGCCACTTCTGCTCCTCCTCCACCATCCCCGCCTCGGAGGTCTACGACGAGGCCGGCATCATCGCCATCACCCCCGGCTCGACCAACCCGCAGGTCACCGAGCGCGGCCTCTCCGGCATGTTCCGCATGTGCGGCCGCGACGACCAGCAGGGCATCGTCGCCGGCGACTACATCGTCGACGTGCTCAAGGCCAAGAAGGTCGCGGTCATCCACGACAAGGACACCTACGGCCAGGGCCTGGCCGACGCCACCCGCGCGCAGCTGAACAAGCGCGGCGTGAAGGAGGTGCTGTACGAGGGCCTGACCCGCGGCGAGAAGGACTTCAACGCCCTGGTCACCAAGATCCGCGCCTCCGGCGCCGAGGTCGTCTACTTCGGCGGCCTGCACCCCGAGGCCGGCCCACTGGTGCGGCAGATGCGCGAACAGGGCCTGACCGCCAAGTTCATGTCCGACGACGGCATCGTCACCGACGAACTGGTCACCACCGCCGGCGGCCCGCAGTACGTCAAGGGCGTGCTGATGACCTTTGGCGCCGACCCGCGGCTGATCCCCGACGGCAAGGCGGTGGTCGAGAAATTCCGCGCCGGCGGCTTCGAGCCCGAGGGCTACACCCTCTACGCCTACGCCTCGGTGCAGGCCCTGGCGGCCGGCTTCAACGGCGCCGGAAAGACCGACCCGGCGGCTGCCGCCAAGTGGCTGAAGTCGCACCCGGTGCAGACCGTGATGGGCAAGAAGGAGTGGGACCAGAAGGGCGACCTGAAGGTCTCCGACTACGTGGTCTACGAGTGGGACGACAAGGGCAAGTACCACCAGCTGGACGCTTTCAAGAAGTGACCCCGGCCTGAAGCGCCGACTGCCGGCGCCGCCACGAGCGGCGCCGGCATCCTCCGCAGGTCGACGTCGCCCGCTGGCGGTCACGAGCCGCACCAGGGCGCCACGTCAGCCTTTTCCTGCCCCGCATGCGTGAGTACCCAATCGTGGACGGCATCTTTCTCCAGCAAATGATCAACGGTCTGACCCTCGGGTCGGTCTACGGCCTGATCGCCATCGGTTACACGATGGTCTACGGCATCATCGGCATGATCAACTTCGCCCACGGCGAGGTTTACATGGTCTCGGCCTATCTTTCCGCCATCGGCCTGGCACTGCTGGCCTTCTTCGGCCTGCACTCCTTCCCGCTGCTGATCCTCGGCACGCTGATCTTCACCATCTTCGTCACCGGCGTGTACGGCTGGGCGATCGAGCGCATCGCCTACAAGCCGCTGCGCAACTCCACGCGCCTGGCGCCGCTGATCAGCGCCATCGGCATGTCGCTGATCCTGCAGAACTACGTGCAGCTGTCCCAGGGCCCACGCCAGCAGGGCGTGCCGACGCTGCTCGAAGGCGCCTTCAAGCTGCACATCGGCGACGGCTGGGTGCAACTGACCTACACCAAGCTGTTCATCCTGCTGGCCTCCTTCGCCGGCATGGCCGTGCTCACCTACGTGATCCAGTACACCAAGCTCGGGCGCATGTGCCGCGCCACCCAGCAGGACCGCAAGATGGCCTCGATCCTGGGCATCAACACCGACCGGGTGATCTCCTACGTGTTCGTCATCGGCGCCGCCATGGCCGCGCTGGCCGGCGTGCTGATCACCATGAACTACGGCACCTTCGACTTCTACGCCGGCTTCATCATCGGCATCAAGGCGTTCACCGCCGCGGTGCTCGGCGGCATCGGCTCGCTGCCCGGGGCCATGCTCGGCGGCCTGATCCTCGGCGTCGCCGAGGCGCAGTTCTCCGGCATGGTCAACACCGACTACAAGGACGTGTTCGCCTTCGGGCTGCTGGTGACCATCCTCATCTTCCGACCGCAGGGACTCCTGGGCCGGCCCCAGGTATCGAAGGTGTGAGCATGGCTACCGCAACCGCTTCCGCCCCGCGCATCGACCTCAAGCAGAGCCTGGTGGACACCGTCCTCGCCGGCCTGGTCGCCCTCATTGTGTTCGGCCCCATCGTCGGCATCGTGCTCGACGGCTACAGCTTCAACCTGCAACCGGTGCGCCTGGCCTGGATGGTCGGCGCGGTCATGGCCGGGCGCCTGGTGCTCAGCCTGTTCCTGCAGACCGCCGCCGGCAGCCGCGTCCTCGACCGCTTCGAGGGCTCCGACTCCGGCATCCAGGTGCTGCCGCCGGGCTACAAGACGCGCCTGCGCTGGATAGTCCCGCTGCTGGTGGTGGCCGCAGTGGCCCTGCCGTTCTTCGCCAACAAGTACCTGCTCACGGTGGTCATCCTCGGCCTGATCTACGTGCTGCTGGGCCTGGGCCTGAACATAGTGGTGGGCCTGGCCGGGCTGCTCGACCTGGGCTACGTGGCCTTCTACGCCATCGGCGCCTACGGCCTGGCGCTGGGCTACCAGTACCTCGGCCTGGGCTTCTGGACGGTGCTGCCGCTGGCCGCCATCACCGCGGCGATGGCCGGGGCGCTACTGGGCTTCCCGGTGTTGCGCATGCATGGCGACTACCTGGCCATCGTGACCCTGGGCTTCGGCGAGATCATCCGCCTGATCCTCAACAACTGGCTGTCCTTCACCGGCGGCCCGAACGGCATGCAGGTGCCGGCGCCGACCTTCTTCGGCCTGGAGTTCGGCCGCCGGGCCAAGGAGGGTGGCACGCCCATCCACGAGTTCCTCGGCATCGACTACAACCAGAACCTCAAGTTCATCTTCATCTACGCCGTGCTGTTCCTGGTGGTGCTGCTGGTGCTGTACATCAAGCACCGGCTGACGCGCATGCCGGTGGGCCGCGCCTGGGAAGCGCTGCGCGAGGACGAGATCGCCTGCCGCTCGCTGGGCCTGAACCACGTGCTGGTCAAGCTCTCGGCGTTCATGCTGGGCGCCTCCACCGCGGGCCTGGCCGGGGTGTTCTTCGCCAGCTACCAGGGCTTCGTCAACCCGTCGTCGTTCACCTTCTTCGAGTCGGCGCTGATTCTCGCCATCGTGGTGCTCGGCGGCATGGGCTCGACCGTCGGGGTGGTGATCGCCGCCTTCGTGCTGACGGTGACGCCGGAGCTGCTGCGCAGCTTCGCCGACTACCGCGTGCTGCTGTTCGGCATGCTCATGGTGCTGATGATGATCTGGCGCCCGCGCGGGCTGATCCGCATCAACCGCAGGGGCTTTGCCAAGCGCAAGGGGGTGGCGCCATGAGCGACAAGATTCTCAGCGTCGAGCACCTGATGATGCACTTCGGCGGCATCAAGGCGCTCAACGACGTCAACCTGGACGTGGAACGCGGCTCCATCACCGCGCTGATCGGCCCCAACGGCGCCGGCAAGACCACGGTGTTCAACTGCCTGACCGGCTTCTACAAGGCCACCGGCGGGAAGATCCTGCTCAACACCCAGGGCAGCACCACCGACGTCATCAAGATCCTCGGCCAGCCGTTCCAGGGCGGCGACTTCGTCAACCCGGCGCAGTTCGGCAGCCGCCTGTACTACAAGATGTTCGGCGGCACCCACCTGGTGAACCGCGCGGGGCTGGCGCGCACCTTCCAGAACATCCGCCTGTTCCGCGAAATGTCGGTGGTGGAGAACCTGCTGGTGGCGCAGCACATGTACGCCAACCGCAACCTGGTCTCCGGCATCCTCAACACCCCCGGCTACCGCCGCGCCGAAAACGACGCCCTGGACCACGCCTTCTACTGGCTGGAGGTGGTCGACCTGGTGGACTGCGCCAACCGCCTGGCCGGCGAGATGTCCTACGGCCAGCAGCGCCGCCTGGAGATCGCCCGGGCCATGTGCACGCGCCCGGAAATCGTCTGCCTGGACGAACCGGCCGCCGGCCTCAACCCGCAGGAGACCCAGGCGCTGAGCCGCATCGTGCGCTTCCTGCGCGACCACCACGGGATCACCGTGCTGCTCATCGAGCACGACATGGGCATGGTGATGAACATCTCCGACCACATCATCGTGCTCGACCATGGCGATGTGATCGCCCGCGGCCTGCCGGCGGAGATCCGCAGCAACGACAAGGTGATCGCCGCCTACCTGGGCGCAGACGAAGAGGAGGTCGCATGACGGCGCCGATTCTGGAATTCCGTGATGTGGATGTGTTCTACGGGCCGATCCAGGCGCTGAAGAAGGTTTCCCTGACCGTTGGCGAAGGCGAGACGGTGGCGCTGATCGGCGCCAACGGCGCCGGCAAGTCCACCCTGCTGATGTCCATCTTCGGCCAGCCGCGCGCGGCCGCCGGGCAGATCCTCTACCGCGGCCAGGACATCGCCCGGCGCTCGGCGCACTACGTGGCCTCCAACGGCATCGCGCAGTCGCCGGAGGGGCGCCGGGTGTTCCCCGACATGAGCGTGGAGGAGAACCTGCTGATGGGCACCATCCCCGTCGGCATGGACCACGCCCAGGAAGACATGCAGCGCATGTTCGACCTCTTCCCGCGCCTGAAGGAGCGGCGCAACCAGCGCGCCATGACCATGTCCGGCGGCGAGCAGCAGATGCTCGCCATCGCCCGCGCGCTGATGAGCCGGCCGCGGCTATTGCTGCTCGACGAACCCTCCCTGGGCCTGGCGCCCATCGTGGTCAAGCAGATCTTCCAGACCCTGCGCGAACTGGCGCAGACCGGCATGACGCTGTTCCTCGTCGAGCAGAACGCCAACCACGCGCTCAAGCTCTCCGACCGCGGCTACGTGATGGTCAACGGCGAGATCCGCATGAGCGGCACGGGCCAGGAGCTGCTGGGCAACCAGGAGGTGCGGGACGCCTATCTGGGAGGGCACTGACGTGCCAGCTGCAAGCTGCAAGCTGCAAGCGGCAAGCGAGAGCGCTGTTTGCAGCTTGTGGCTTGCGGCTTGGAGCTGATCCGGAGGATCTCATGGCAACTGTTCGTTTTCTGAGTAACGCCGACGTCGCCGAGCGCCTGGCTTATCCACAGCTGATCGAGGCCCTGCGCCAGGGGCTGGCCGGCAGCTGCGAGGCGCCGGTGCGTGGCTGCCATGCGCTGCCCGGCGACGCCACGCTGCTGACCATGCCGGTGTGGCGGCCGGGGCAGGACATCGGCGTCAAGCTGGTCACCGTGTTCCCCGGCAACGGCGCGCGCGGGTTGCCGGCGGTGGCCGCGCTGTTCTGCCTGTTCGACGGTGTCGACGGCCGCCCCCTGGCGCTGCTCGAAGCCTCCGAACTGACCGCCCGGCGTACCGCCTGCACCTCCGCGCTGGCGGCGGACCACCTGGCGCGGCGCGATGCCGAGCGCCTGCTCATCGTCGGCAGCGGCACCCTGGCGCCACACATGGTGCGGGCCCACTGCGCGGTGCGCGGGTACCGCGAGGTCGCCATCTGGGGGCGGCACCCGGCGAAGGTCGCCGCGCTGGTCGAGCACCTGGCCGCCGAGGGCTACCCGGTGCGGGCCTGCGAAGACCTCGCATCAGGCGTGGCCGCGGCCGACACCGTCAGTTGCGTGACCACTTCCCGCGAGCCGCTGGTGCACGGCGAGTGGCTGAGCCCCGGCACCCACCTCGACCTGGTGGGCGCCTTCCTGCCGAGCATGCGCGAGACCGACAGCGAGGCCGTGCGCCGCGCGCGCATCGTCGTCGACACCCGCGAAGGCGCGCTGGAGGAAGCCGGCGACCTGTTGATTCCCCTGGCCGAGGGCGCCATCGCCGAATCGGCCATCCACACCCAGCTCAGCGACCTGCTGCAGGGCCGCGGGCTGCGCCGCGACGACCAGGAGATCACCCTGTTCAAGTCGGTCGGCTACGCCCTGGAAGACCTGATTGCCGCGCGCCTGCTGGTGGAGCAGGGGGGCTAGCGGGTTATCCAGCGAAACTGTGGAGGACGCTGTGGATAAGGTTGGGGCAGCTGCCGCAAAGCACCGCCCCGGCCCGCCTGCGGGGCGTCGCCGGTTTTTTCGCCAGGTGGCGTAAAGCCCTGTATATACAGACAGTTGGGCGGCTTGCGTGGGCGTCGGCGGGCCGTGCGGGTTGTCCACGGAATCTGTTGGGCAATCTGTGGATAAGCTTGGGAAAGCCGGCGCCGGCCCATGCCCTGCGCGGGGTGTGGGGCATTGGCCGGTTTTTCGCCTGGCCCTTGGCTGGGGAATGCCGGCCAGGCCACCGCTGCGCTTGTCCCCGGCTGCTGTTGAAAAGCCTGTGGAAAACCTGGGAGCAAACTTCCCTGCGGTCCAGCCCCGGGCGCTTGCCGAACTGTTTGGCCGTTGTTGGCGGCGGCTGTAGCGCAGGTCGGGCGGGGAGGGCTGCTATCCTGCCAGGTCCGACAGAACATCCCGCCAGCAGAGGAATTGGCCCATGACTCCCACCCTGTTCATCACCGGCGCCACATCCGGCTTCGGCGAAGCCTGCGCCCGTCGTTTCGCCCGCGACGGCTGGTCGCTGGTGATCACCGGCCGCCGCGAGGACCGCCTGCAGGCCCTGGCCAAGGAACTGTCCAGCCAGGCCGAAGTGCTGCCGATCACCCTCGACGTGCGCGACCGCGCCGCCGTGGCCCATGCCGTGGACAACCTGCCGGCCGGCTTCGACAAGCTGCGCGCGCTGATCAACAACGCCGGCCTGGCCCTGGGCGCCGACCCCGCGCAGGAATGCGACCTGGACGACTGGGACACCATGGTCGACACCAACATCAAGGGCCTGATGTACTGCACCCGCCTGCTGCTGCCCCGGCTGATCGCCCACGGCCGCGGCGCCAGCATCCTCAACCTCGGCTCGGTGGCCGGCCAGTGGCCGTACCCGGGCAGCCACGTCTACGGCGCCACCAAGGCCTTCGTCGAACAGTTCTCCCTGAGCCTGCGCTGCGACCTGCAGGGCACCGGCGTGCGCGTCAGCAACCTGGAGCCGGGCCTGTGCGAAAGCGAGTTCTCCCTGGTGCGCTTCGGCGGCGACCAGGCCCGCTACGACAAGACCTACGCCGGCACCGAGGCGCTGCAGCCCGAGGACATCGCCGAGACCATCCACTGGATCGTCAACCAGCCGCCGCACATCAACATCAACAGCCTGGAGATCATGCCGGTGAGCCAGGCCTGGGCCGGCTTCTCGGTGCATCGCAAGGGGTGAGGGGTGGGTTTTTGTAGGAGCGAGCTTGCTCGCGAACGGAGTTTCCCGGCGATTCCTCTGCGTTGGTTTGACTCCGCCCCCTCTCCCCAGCCCTCTCCCTGAAGGGAGAGGGGGCTTGTCCGTGCCGAGAGAGGAAATGGTTTCAGTCGGAAACCAACGGTGTTGCCGGCTGACTCCAGAACATCCGTGTCTGCCCAACGGTCCCCTCTCCCTTCAGGGAGAGGGTTAGGGAGAGGGAGCGGAGCCAACCTCGAGCACCAACGTCACCTGATAACACCATTCGCGAGCAAGAGCCAGGCGCCCCCCTCGATCCTACGAAAAGCGCCACACCGCGTTATCATCCGCCAACTCCTCCCCGCCACAAGAGCCCCCTCGATGAGCAAACCAGGCCAACGCGTGCTGGCTGAACTGCGCAAGATGATCGCCTCCGGCGAGCTGGCCGCCGGCGAGCGCATCGTCGAGATTCCCACCGCCGAGCGCCTGCAGGTGTCGCGCATGCCGGTACGCATGGCGTTGCGCGTGCTGGAGCAGGAAGGGCTGCTGGTCAAGGCCGGCAACCGCGGCTACACGGTGCGCGAAGTCACCGAGGAGGACATCGCCGGCGCCGTCGAAGTGCGTGGCGTGCTGGAAGGGCTGGCAGCGCGCCAGGCCGCCGAGCGCGGCATCTCCGAAGGCACCCGGGCGGTCCTGCAGACCTGCCTGGACGAAGGCGACCGCATCTTCGCCAAGGGCCACGTGCTGCCCGAGGACCTGGAGGCCTACCACAGCCTCAACATGCGCTTCCACCAGGCGATCATCGAGGCCAGCGGCAACCGCGCCATCGCCGAGGCCCTGGCGCGCAACGACCACCTGCCGTTCGCCTCGGTCAGCTCGCTGGCGGTGGACCGCGACAACCTCCCGCGCGAATACCAGCGCTTCAACTTCGCCCACATGCAGCACCACGCCGCCTACGACGCCCTGGTCAACGGCCAGGGCGCGCGGGCCGAGGCGATCATGCGCGAGCACGCCAACGCCACCCTGCGCTACGCCGCGTACTTCCATCCGCCGCGGGAGGGCGTGGCGGTGTTGAAGAAACCCGCCGCGCCGGAAAAGGACTGGTCGTAGGAGCGGACTCCGTCCGCGATTCGCGGTTATCCGCGACCCCGAGCGGCCTTGGGCCAAGGTCAAACGGCGGATAACGCGGAGCGTTATTCGCCCTACGCCAAGCCCACCCCGAGCGTAGGGCGAATAACCGTTCGCGGTTATCCGCCGCCGGCCGGAGCTCCGGCGCCCGAGGATATAGGCGTTATGCGCCCCACGCCCAAGCCCACCCGAGCGTAGGGCGGCTATCCGCCGTCGGCCGCAGCACCGGCGCCGCCTCATGCGCCCTACAGGTCCAACACCAACCGCGCACTCCGCGACCGTGAGCAGCAGGGGGTGAACTGGTCGTTGGCAGCCTGCTCGTCCTCGGTCAGGTACTGGTCGCGGTGTTCCGGCACGCCTTCCAGCACGCGGGTCAGGCAGGTGCCGCAGATACCCTGCTCGCACGCCACCGGCACCTCCACACCGATGCCGCGCAGCGCTTCAACCACGCTCTGTCCGTCCTCCACGCGCACCACCTGGCCGCTGCTCGCCAGTTGCACTTCGAAGGCTTCGCCGCCGACGTCCGGCTCGGCGCCGAAATACTCGCGGTGCAGGCGTGCCTCGTCCCAGCCCAGGGCCCGGGCGCTGTCCAGCACGTGCGCCATGAAGCCCGCCGGGCCGCAGGTGTACAGCTGCGCATCGCCCGCCTGGGCGGCCAGCAGCGCGGCCACGTCCAGGCGCCGCGCCGCTTCGCCACCGTCGAAATGGCAATGCACGCGGGTGGCGAAGGCGGACTGTGCCAGGTACTCGACGAAGGCCGCCTGCCGCGCCGAGCGGGCGCAGTAGTGCAGTTCGAAGTCGGCGCCGCTGCGGGCCAGGTGCTCGGCCATGCTCAGCAGCGGCGTGATGCCGATGCCGCCGGCCAGCAGCAGGCGCCGCCCCGGGCCTTCGGCGAGGGGGAAGAGGTTGCGCGGTTCGCCAATGCGCAGCGGCTGCCCGGCCTGCAACCCGTGCACCGTGCGCGAGCCGCCGCGGGAGTCGGCGCAGCGCAGCACGGCGATGCGGTAGCGGTGGGTTTCGCCCGGCGCATTGAACAGCGAGTACTGGCGCACCAGCCCGCCGGGCAGGTGCAGGTCGATGTGCGAGCCGGCGCTGAAGGCCGGCAGGGGGCCGGCGTCGGCGCGGGCCAGGTCGAGGCTGAGGATGTCCGGGGTTTCCCGCTGCACGCGGGTGATGACGACGTCTAGCACGGTGGTGGTCTCACGCTTGGCCGGCCCCGCGGGCCGGCGCTGGAAGGGCGGTCAGGCGCTGGCGATCAGCGCGGCGGCAGGCTGGCGCTCGGTCTCGCAGAGGCGTTCGAGGATGCGCCGCGACTGCACGCCGCCGGCGTCGATGTTCAGCTTCAGCAGTGGCCGCTGCGGGTGGCGCAGCAGGTTCTGCTGCTGCTGTTCGAGCATCTCCAGGTCCTCGCCGAAGATCTTCCCCTGGCCCTCGCGGATGGTCGTGGTGAGCGCCGCGTCCCGGGGCTGGAAGTTGCGCGCCATGCCCCAGAAGTACTAGATGGAGGTCTCGGTCTCCGGGGTGATGAAGTCCACCACTATGCTCGACGCCTTGTGCTGCGCCGGCGCGTGGTAGCCGCCGTGGCCGGCGTGGGCCACGCCCACCTCGATCAGCACGTGGCTGGGCGGGGTGAAGCGGCAGATCTGCCAGCGGTCCACCGGCACGTCGTCGGCCAGGCCGTTGCCGCGCAGGGCCATGCGCCAGAAGGGCGGGGCCATGACGTTTTCCATGTGCCGCTCGGTGATCACCTCGTCGCCTTCCACGCGGGTCTTCGGCGCGGCTTCGTCGATCTCCTTCTGGCCGATGCTGCTGGCGTGCACGTAGGTCTCGTGGGTGAGGTCCATGAGGTTGTCGATCATCAGCCGGTAGTCGCACTGGATGTGGTACAGGCCGCCGCCGTAGGCCCAGTCCGGGTTGTCGGCCCATTCCAGGTGGTGGATCAGCGCCGGGTCGGCCTCGGCGGCGTCGCCCGGCCACACCCAGACGAAGCCGTAGCGCTCCTCCACGGCGAACCTGCGGATCGCCGGGAAGCCGCGTACGCGCTGGCCGGGCATGGACTCTGTGTGGCCCGAGCAGCCCATGGCCAGGCCGTGGTAGCCGCAGACCAGCTTGCCATCCTCGACGAAGCCCAGCGACAGCGGCGCGCCGCGGTGCGGGCAGAAGTCCTCCAGCGCCGCCACCCGGCCCTCGGGGCCGCGGTAGAAGACCATCTTCTCGCCGCAGACCTGCCGGCCCAGGGGCTTGTCGGTGATCTCGTCGGGGGTGCAGGCGACGTACCAGGCGTTCTTCGGGAACATGGGGCGATCCTCATCTTGTGGTTGTTATTGGATCCAATGGTTCGCTTCGAGGGCGAAGACTGTCAACCCGCATGGTCGAATAATCAGTTCGTTAATCGAACGATTTTCCGGGGTAGGCGAAAACTCCGATATTTGCTTGGTTTCTCCTTGGGCTGCGGTGCCGGAAAGGGGGGCGGCCAGCGATGCCTTGCCGATATTGGGATCCAATGAGGCTTGTTTTCGGGATCCACTGCTGCCAGGGTGTGCGCCACCAAGCCTCCACAAGAACAACAAGAGGAACCTGCCATGCCGGCCTTGCCTTGCCCGTGCTGCGTCCAGCCCCACGCCCCGTCGACCCAGGGGGTGCGCCCATGAACCGCGACCTGCGCGCCGCCCTCGACCAGGGCCCGATGAACCGCTTCCAGTGGACGGCCATCGGCATCTGCATCCTGCTCAACATGATCGACGGCTTCGACGTGCTGGTGATGGCCTTCACCGCCGCCTCGGTGTCCGCCGAATGGGGCCTGAACGGCGCCCAGGTCGGCCTGCTGCTCAGCGCCGGGCTGTTCGGCATGGCCGCCGGCTCGCTGTTCATCGCCCCGCGCGCCGACCGCTTCGGACGCCGCCCGCTGATCCTCTTCTGCCTGCTGCTGTGCGGCACCGGCATGCTGCTCTCGGCCTTCGCCCAGAGCCCGACGCAGCTGGCCCTGCTGCGCGGCTTCACCGGCCTTGGCATCGGCGGCATCCTCGCCAGCAGCAACGTGATCGCCGCCGAGTACGCCAACCGTCGCTGGCGCCCGCTGGCGGTCAGCCTGCAGTCCACCGGCTATGCCCTGGGCGCCACCTTCGGCGGGCTGCTGGCGGTGTGGCTGATCGGCCACTGGGGCTGGCGCTCGGTGTTCCTCGCCGGCGGCGTCGTCTCCCTGGCGGCCATCCCGCTGGTGCTGGCGGGCCTGCCCGAGTCCCTCGACTTCCTGCTCGCCCGGCGCCCGGCCAACGCGCTGGCGCGGGTCAATGCCCTGGCCGCGCGCCTGGGCCTGGGGCAGCTGGACGAACTGCCGGCGGCGCGGGTGCGCGGGGCAGGGGGCGTGGCCGCGCTGCAGTTGCTGGCCCCCGCGCTGCGCCGCTCGACCCTGCTGATCTGGCTGCTGTTCTTCCTCGCCATGTTCGGCTTCTACTTCATCATGAGCTGGACGCCCAAGCTGCTGACCGCCGCCGGCCTCACCGCGCAGCAGGGCATCACCGGCGGCGTGCTGCTGAGCTTCGGCGGCATCTTCGGCGCCGCCCTGGTCGGCGCGCTTTCGGCACGCGTGCCGCTGCCGCGGGTGTTGCAGGGCTTCATGCTGGTCACCGCCGTGCTGCTGGTGCTGTTCCTCGGCTCGGCGTCGTCACTGGCCGCAGCGCTCGGCCTGGGCCTGCTCATCGGGGTGTTCGTCAACGGCTGCATCGCCGGGCTCTACGCGCTGTCGCCGCAGGTCTACCCGGCCGACGTGCGCGCCACCGGCGTGGGCTGGGCGATCGGCGTCGGCCGCCTGGGGGCGATCCTCTCGCCCACCGTGGCCGGGCTGTTGCTGGACGGCGGCTGGCAGCCGCTGCACCTGTACGGGGTGTTCGCCGTGGTCTTCGTCGCCGCCGCCCTGGTGCTGCTGGGCCTGCGCCCGCCGGCGCCGGCCGGTGAACCGCTGGCCGCGCACTGAGGGCGCCTCAATGCTGCCCGTCGATGATCGCCTCGGCGATGCTGTTGCGGAACCACTCCAGCGCCGCCGAGTGCTCGCTGCTGGCGCGCCAGTGCAGGGACACCTCGAACGCCGGCACGGCGAAGGGCAGTTCGAGCATCTTCAGCCCGCCCTCGGCGACGAACATGCGGGCGATCTGCGCCGGCAGGATGGTCAGCAGGTCGGTGCCGGGGATGATCTTCGGCAGCACCGAGAAGTGCGGCACGCGCAGGGCGATGCGGCGCTCCAGCTTCATCGCCTGGAGCACGTCCTCGGCGATGCCGTGGCCGGAGGTGCGCGTCACCACCACGTGGCGCTCGGCCAGGTAGCCGGCCAGCTCCAGGCGCTCGCCGATGCGCGGGTGGTCGGCGCTGAGCAGGCACACGTAGCGCTCCTGGATCAGCACCCGGCTGCGGCTGCCGGGCACCGCCTGGCGGCAGATGGCGGTGTCCACCTTGCCGCTGGCCAGCCAGTCGCCCACCTCGTCCACCTGCAGCGGCAGCACCTCCACCTCGGCCAGCGGCGCCTCGCGGTTCAGCCGCGCCAGGATCAGCGGCAAAAAGCCCAGCTCGCCGAGGTCGGACAGGGCGATGCGGAAGCGCCGCTCGGTGCTCGCCGGGTCGAACTGGCGGGTGCTCTGCACCGCGCCCTCGATGCGCGTCAGCGCCTCGCGCAGGGTGCCGTACAGCTGCTCGGCGACGAAGGTCGGCTGGATGCCGTCGCGGCTGCGGCTGAACAGCGGGTCGTCGAACAGCTCGCGCAGCCGCGCCAGGGCGTAGCTCACCGACGGCTGGGTGACGAACAGGCGCTCGGCGGCGGCGGTCACGCTGCCGGCCTCGTAGAGGGTGACGAAGGTGCGGATCAGGTTGAGGTCGATCTGGGCCATGGCATTCGCATAGATAGTTTTTATTTTCGATAGAAAGACTATCGATTTGATCGATTATCAGGCCGCTGCGACAGTAGCGCAAACCCAAGAACGAGCCTGAAGGGCCAGCATGAAAACCGTCCACTCCGCCTCCTACGACATCCTCCGGCGCCACGGCCTGACCACCATCTTCGGCAACCCCGGCTCCAACGAGCTGCCGTTCCTCAAGGACTTCCCCGAGGACTTCCGCTACATCCTCGGCCTGCACGAGGGCGCGGTGGTCGGCATGGCCGACGGCTTCGCCCTGGCCAGCGGCCAGCCTGCCTTCGTCAACCTGCATGCCGCCGCCGGCACCGGCAACGGCATGGGCGCGCTGACCAATGCCTGGTACAGCCACAGCCCGCTGGTGATCAGCGCTGGCCAGCAGGTGCGCTCGATGATCGGCGTGGAGGCCATGCTGGCCAACGTCGAGGCGCCGCAGCTGCCCAAGCCGCTGGTGAAGTGGAGCGCCGAGCCGGCCTGCGCCCAGGACGTGCCGCGCGCGCTGAGCCAGGCCATCCACATGGCCAACCTGGCGCCCAGGGCCCCGGTGTACCTGTCCATTCCCTACGACGACTGGGCGCAGCCGGCGCCGGCGGGCGTCGAGCACCTGGCCGCGCGCAACGTGGCCAGCGCCGGGCTGCCTTCGCCGGCGCAACTGGGGGAACTGGCCGGGCGCCTGTCGCGGGCGAGCAACCCGGTGCTGGTACTGGGGCCGGACGTCGATGGCGCCCGCGCCAACCCGCTGGCCGTGCAACTGGCGGAGAAGCTGCGCATGCCGGCCTGGGTCGCACCGTCTGCCTCGCGCTGCCCGTTCCCCACCCGCCACCCGTGCTTCCGCGGCGTGTTGCCGGCGGCCATCGCCGGCATCTCCAGGCTGCTCGCCGGGCACGACCTGATCCTGGTGGTGGGCGCCCCGGTGTTCCGCTACCACCAGTTCGCCCCGGGCGACTACCTGCCCGCCGGCGCCGAGCTGGTGCACATCACCTGCGACCCCGGCGAGGCCGCCCGCGCGCCCATGGGCGATGCCCTGGTCGGCGATATCTTCCTCACCCTGGAGGCCCTGGTGGAAGCCGTCCGCCCCAGCGCCCGGCCGCTGCCCGAGGCCCTGCCGCGCCCGGCGCCACGCGCCGCCGAAGCCGGCCCGCTGCACCCGGAGACGGTGTTCGACGTGATCGACGAACTGGCCCCGGACGATGCCATCTTCGTCAAGGAATCCACCTCCACCGTGACCGCCTTCTGGCAGCGCGTGCAGATGCGTGAGCCGGGCAGCTACTTCTTCCCGGCCGCCGGCGGCCTGGGCTTCGGCCTGCCGGCGGCGGTCGGCGTGCAGCTGGCGCAGCCGCAGCGGCGGGTGATCGGCATCATCGGCGACGGCTCGGCCAACTACGGCATCACCGCGCTCTGGACCGCCGCGCAATACCGCATCCCGGCGGTGTTCATCATCCTCAAGAACGGCACCTACGGCGCGCTGCGCTGGTTCGCCGGGGTGCTCGACGTGCCCGACGCGCCGGGCCTGGACGTGCCCGGCCTGGACTTCTGCCAGCTCGGCCGCGGCTACGGCGTGCGCTCGGTGCAGGCGGCCGACGCCGCGAGCCTGCGCGAGGAACTGGCCCGCGCCCTGGCTGGCGACGAGCCGGTGCTGATCGAGGTGCCCACCCTGACCATCGAGCCCTGACGCGTGCGCGCCCTGCCTGGGGCGCTCCCCGCTACACCCACAGAAAAATAACAAGAGGTGGTTATGCACAAGACGACAGTCGCGGCGGTGATCGACGCCGCCCGCTTCAACCGCACCCACTGGCTGATCCTGGCCTGGGGCTGCTTCATCATGCTGTTCGACGGCTACGACATGGTGGTCTACGGCTCGGTGGTGCCCAGGCTGATGCACGAGTGGCAGCTCAGCCCGGTGCAGGCCGGCACCCTGGGCAGCTGCGCGCTGTTCGGCATGCTCTTCGGCGGCACCCTGCTGGCGCCCCTGGCAGACCGCTTCGGCCGGCGCCGCCTGGTGATCCTGATGACCCTGCTGGCGAGCCTCGCCGCCTTCCTCACCGGGCATGCGCGCAACCCGCTGGAGCTGGGCGTCTGCCGCTTCGGCACCGGCCTGGCGCTGGGCGCCCTGGTGCCCAGCGCGGTCAACCTGATCAGCGAGTTCGCCCCGGCCGGGCGCCGCGCCACGCTGATCACCGTGATGTCCAGCTTCTACTCGGTGGGCGCGGTGCTCTCGGCGCTGGTGGGCATCGCGCTGATCCCGCAGTGGGGCTGGCAGTCGGTGTTCTACGTCGCCGTGTTGCCGGTGCTGGCCGTGCCGCTGATGCTGCGCTACCTGCCGGAGTCGGCGGCCTTCCTCGAACTCAAGGGCCGCCGCGGCGAGCTCGACACGCTGCTGGCCAAGGTCGAGCCGAGCTACCGCCCGGGCACCGAACTGGCGATCGCCGAGGTGGATGCCGATGCCGACAAGGCACGCCTGCCGCAGCTGTTCAACGCCGGCCAGGCGCTGGGCACCCTGCTGCTGTGGGTGGGCTTCGCCATGTGCATGCTGATGAGCTACGGCCTCAACACCTGGCTGCCGAAGCTGATGGCCAACGGCGGCTACCCGCTGACCTCCAGCCTGGTGTTCCTCGTCACCCTCAACGTCGGCGCCACCCTCGGCGCGCTGTTCGGCGGCTGGCTGGCCGACCGCCTCGGCACCCAGCGCACCCTGGTGCTGTTCTTCGCCCTGGCCGCGGCTTCGCTGGCGGCGCTGGGCGTCAACCCCGGCCCCTGGCTGCTCAACACCCTGCTGGTGATCGCCGGCGCCACCACCATCGGCACCCTGGCGGTGATCCACGCCTACGCCTCGCAGTTCTACCCGGCCCACGTGCGTTCCACCGGCGTCGGCTGGGCCGCGGGCATCGGCCGCCTCGGCGCCATCGCCGGGCCCATGCTTGGCGGCAGCCTGTTGGCCCTGGAGCTGCCGTTCCAGGAGAACTTCCTGGCCTTCGCCCTGCCCGGCGTCATCGGCGCGCTGGCGATCGGCTGCATCCGCGTACGCCCGCGCGCCGTCGGCGCGGCCTTCGCCGCCCCGGAAAAAACCGTTTGATCAGGAGACCGTCCATGACCGCTTACACCGACTTCCACCTGCAACCCCTCGCCGGCGAATGGCGCACCGGCAGCACCGGCAAGCCGCTGCGCGACAGCAACCCATACGACGGCGGCCTGCTGGTGGAAATCCCCCAGGCCAGCCGCGAGGACCTGGACGCCGCCTACCGCAAGGCCGCCGAAATGCAGCCGGCCTGGGCCGCGTTGCCGCCGGCGGAACGCGCCGCGTTGCTCTACCGGGTGGTGGAAGTATTCGACCGGCGCCGCGAGGAAATCATCGACTGGATCATCCGCGAGTCCGGCAGCACCCGCCTGAAGGCCACCCTGGAATGGGGCGCGGCGCGGGGCATCACCCTGGAGTCGGCGTCCTTCCCCAGCCGCGTGCACGGGCGCATCGTCGACTCCAACATCCCCGGCAAGGAAAGCCGCGTGTACCGCAGCGCCATCGGCGTGGTCGGCGTCATCAGCCCGTGGAACTTCCCCCTGCACCTGACCCAGCGCTCGCTGGCCCCGGCCCTGGCGCTGGGCAACGCGGTGGTGGTCAAGCCGGCCAGCGACACCCCGGTGTGCGGCGGCCTGCTGCTGGCGCGCATCTTCGAGGAGGCCGGGCTGCCGGCCGGGGTGCTCAGCGTGGTGGTCGGCGCCGGCAGCGAGATCGGCGACGCCTTCGTCGAGCACCCGGTGCCCGGCCTGGTGACCTTCACCGGCTCCACCCCGGTGGGGCGCAACATCGGGCGCATCGCCAGCGGCGGCGCGCACCTCAAGCACGTGGCCCTGGAGCTGGGCGGCAACAGCCCCTTCGTGGTGCTGGAGGACACCGACCTGGAGCAGGCGGTGAACGCCGCGGTGTTCGGCAAGTTCTTGCACCAGGGGCAGATCTGCATGGCGATCAACCGCATCATCGTGGTCGACGCGCTGTACGACGCCTTCGCCGCGCGCTTCGTCGAGCGCGTGAAGCAGGTGAAGGTCGGCGACCCGCAGGCGGCCGAAACCGCCATCGGCCCGATCATCAACGCTCGCCAGCTCGAAGGCCTGCTGGAGAAGATCGAGCTGGCCCGCCGCGAAGGCGCCAAGCCGCTCTACGAGGGCGGCGTGCAGGGCCAACTGCTGGCGCCCCACGTCTACGGCGAGGTCGGCCCGGAGATGGAGATCGCCCGCGACGAAATCTTCGGCCCGCTGATCGGCCTGCTGCGCGCCCGCGACGAGGCCCATGCCCTGGAACTGGCCAACGCCAGCGAATACGGCCTCTCCAGCGCCGTGTTCAGCCGCGACCTGGAGCGTGGCGTGGCATTCGCCCGCCAGGTGCGCGCGGGCATGACCCACGTGAACGACATACCGGTCAACGACGAGGCCAACGCGCCCTTCGGCGGCGAGAAGAACTCGGGCCTGGGCCGCTTCAACGGCGACTGGGCGATCGACGAGTTCACTTGCGACCACTGGGTGAGCGTGCAACGGGAGGCGCGCCACTACCCGTTCTGATGCTCTAGCCGGTTCTGCCAGTAACCCCACCCACGGTGCGCCCATGCAGGCGCGCCGTGGGCCGCTGCACCCTGAAAAACGGAGAACAATAACAATGCAAAGCCGTCACACCGCCGTATTGCCGTCCCTCGCCTGCGCAGCGCTGCCGCTGTTCGCCTGCCTGCCCGCGCAGGCCGAGGAGGGCGGCTTCTTCGAGGACGCGCGCACCGACCTGGTACTGCGCAACTACGTGTTCAACCGCGACTTCCGCGACCACAGCGCCGGCAAGAGCCTGGTCAACGAATGGGCCCAGGGCTTCATCCTCAAATTCACCTCCGGCTATACCCGCGGCCCTCTGGGCTTCGGCGTGGATGCCCTGGGCCTGTACGGGGTGAAGCTGAACAGCAGCCGCGACCAGAGCGGCTCCGAGCTGCTGCCGGTGCACGACGACGGCAAGGCCGCCGACGAATACGGGCGTGTGGCGGTGGCCGCCAAGCTGCGGCTGTCGGCCAGCGAGCTGAAGCTGGGCGAGATGCTCCCGGACGTGCCGGTGCTGCGCTACGACGACGGCCGCCTGTTGCCGCAGACCTTCCGCGGCGCGGCGCTGGTGTCCCGCGAGTGGGACGGAGTGAGCCTGCATGGCGGGCGCTACGACCAGGTCAGCCTGCGCAACTCGGCGGACCTGCAGGACCTGTCGTCCTGGTCGGCGCCCACGGCGAAATCCGATGCCTTCAACTACGCCGGCGCGGAGTACCGCTTCAACGACCAGCGCACCCTGGTCGGCGCCTGGTACGCGCAACTGGAGGACATCTACACCCAGCGCTACTTCAACCTGCTGCACAAGCAGCCGGTGGGCGACTGGCTGCTGGGCGCCAACCTCGGCCTGTTCTTCGACCGCGACGACGGCCGCGCCCTGGCCGGCGACATCGACAGCCACACCGCCTACGCGCTGCTCTCGGCCAACCATGGCGGGCACACCTTCTACGTCGGCCTGCAGAAGGTCGGCGGCACGGGCATGTGGCAGTCGGTCTACGGCAGCAGCGGCAGGACCATGGGCAACGACATGTTCAACGGCAACTTCACCAACGAGGACGAACGCTCCTGGCAGCTGCGCTACGACTACGACTTCGCCGCCCTGGGCATGCCCGGCCTGGTGAGCATGGTGCGCTACGGCAAGGGCGACAACGCCACCACCAAGGTCGGCAGCGGCGGCAAGGAATGGGAACGCGATGTGGAGCTGGGCTACACGGTGCAGAGCGGGCCGCTGAAGAAGCTCAACGTGCGCGTCAACCACGCCAGCAACCGGCGCAGCTTCAACAGCGATTTCGACCAGACGCGGGTGATCTTCAACTACCCCATTTCGCTCTGACGACGAGGGGCATTCGCGGGTCGGTGCGTGGGGCGACCCATCGCGGACAGAGTCCGCTCCTACGGTGCAGGTGCGTAGGGCGAATAACCGTTCGCGGTTATCCGCCGCTACACCTCGGCTCGGCCCGGCTTCGCGGCCAACCTTGGCGACCTCCACGGCCGGGCCAATCGGCGGATAACGCCGTAGGCGTTATGCGCCCTACGGGAGGACGGTGCGTAGGGCGAATAACCGTTCGCGGTTATCCGCCGCTACACCTCGGCTCGGCCCGGCTTCGCGGCGAACCTTGGCGACCTCCACGGCCGGGCCAATCGGCGGATAACGCCGTAGGCGTTATGCGCCCTACGGGGGAGCGACGCGATACCCATCAACCCGCCAGCAACCAAACCCCGGCACCGGCCGAAGCCAGGCCCGCCACACGCACCAGCGGCGCCGCGGCCTGCGGCAGGAAGCGCACTAGCGCATAGCCTGCGGCATGCAGCGCGGCGGTGGCGCCGACGAAGCCGGCGGCGTAGGCCCAGGGGCTGGACAGTTCCGGCAGCTCCAGGCCGTGGGCGATGCCGTGGGCCAGGGCGAACAGTGCGGTCACCGCCATGGCCAGCGGCAGTGGCGGGCGCACCGCCAGGGCCACGCACAGGCCCAGGGCGAGCACCGAGGCGGCGATACCGGTCTCGACGAAGGGCAGTTGCACGCCGTCGAAGCCGAGCAGGCCGCCGAGCAGCATGGCGCCGACGAAGGTGCAGGGCAGCGCCAGGCGCGCCGCGCCCTGCTGCTGGGCGGCCCAGAGGCCGACGGCGAACATTGCCAGCAGGTGGTCGAGGCCGGTCAGCGGGTGCAGCACGCCGGCGGCCAGGCCGTGGTCGCCGTGGCCGGGGTGGGCGAAGGCGAGAGCCGGGGCGAGGCACAGCGCCAGGGCGAAAAGGCTTTTGCGCAGGGACATGGGAACTCCTGGGTGGGATTGTCTGGGAAACCGCTTCAGGCCGCGCTCAGCAGCCCCTGGCGTTCGATGAAGGCGATGATCTCGTCCAGCCCCTGGCCGGTCTTCTGGTTGCTGAACACGAAGGGCCGCTCGCCGCGCATCTTCTTCGCGTCGCGCTCCATCACCTCCAGCGAGGCGCCGACCATCGGCGCCAGGTCGATCTTGTTGATCACCAGCAGGTCGGACTTGCAGATGCCCGGGCCGCCCTTGCGCGGGATCTTGTCGCCGGCGGACACGTCGATCACGTACAGCGTCAGGTCCGACAGCTCCGGGCTGAAGGTGGCCGAGAGGTTGTCGCCGCCGGACTCCACCAGGATCAGCTGCAGCCCGGGGAAGCGGCGGTTGAGCTGGTCCACCGCCTCCAGGTTGATCGAGGCGTCCTCGCGGATCGCCGTGTGCGGGCAGCCGCCGGTTTCCACGCCGATGATCCGCTGGGGCTCCAGCGCCTCGTTGCGCACCAGGAACTGCGCGTCCTCCTGGGTGTAGATGTCGTTGGTCACCACGGCCAGGTCGTAGCGCTCGCGCAGGGCGCGGCACAGGGCCAGGGTCAGGGCGGTCTTGCCGGAGCCCACCGGGCCGCCGATGCCGACGCGCAGGGGTTGGGAGTTCATGCTGGGTTCTCCTAGGAACGGAACAGACGGCTGTATTGCGATTCATGGGCCATGCTCGCCAGGGCCAGGCCGAAGGGCGCGCCGCCGGGCGCGTCCTCCGCCAGCGCGGCGGCGCAGGCCCGCTCGAGTTCGGGGAGCAGGCGCGAGGTGAGTTTCTGCGCGGCCAGCTGGCCCAGGGGCAGGGCCTTCATCAGCACCGCGAGCTGGTTCTCCGCCCAGCTCCACAACCAGGCGCCCAGGGCCTGCTCCGCATCCAGGCCCCAGGCCCGCGCGGCCAGGGCCCAGGTGGCGGCCAGGGAGGGCTCCGGCTGCGCGGCGAGCCAGGCGCGGGCCGCTTCGTCCAGTTCTGGCAGGGCCGCCAGCAGCTGGGCGAGGGAGAAACCCATCTGCCGGCTTTCCAGGGCCAGCTCGCGGGTCTCGCGGCTGGCGCGGTGGCGCTCGGCGGCGTCGCCCAGGGCCAGCCAGTCGGCGGCCAGCGCGGCGCGCAGCAGCTCGGCCAGCAGCGGGCCCTCGAAGCGCGCCATGTTCAGTTGCAACTGGTCGGCCAGCCAGGCGAAGGCGCTTTCGGCGTCCGTCACCAGGCCGTGTTCCAGCGCCGCTTCCAGGCCCTGGGAATAGCTGTAGCCGCCGATGGGCAGCTGCGGGCTGGCGAGGCGCAGCAGGGGCCAGAGGCCTGTGCCGGTCACTTGCGTACCCCGAACTGGTGCAGCTTCGGCGCGTAGTTGAACTCCGCATCGCCCTGGTGCGAATGGTGGTGCCCGCCGCCGTAGGCGCCATGCTCGGGCTGGAACGGCGCCTCGATGCTTTCCACCGTGGCGCCCAGCTGGTCGAGCATGGCCTTGAGCACGTAGTCGTCCAGCAGGCGCAGCCAGCCCTCCCCAACCTGCAGCGCCACGTGGCGGTTGCCCAGGTGGTAGGCGGCGCGGTTCAGCTCGCGAGGGTTGGCGCAGGTCACGTGCATCAGCTGCTCGGGCGCGGCGCATACGCGCACCACGCGCCCGTCGTTGGCCAGCAGGCAGTCGCCATCGGCCAGCGGTGGCTGGCCGCGTTCGAGGAACAGGCCGACGTCCTCGCCGTCGCGGGCGTAGCAGCGCAGGCGGCTCTTGCTGCGCGCCTCGTAGTTCAGGTGCAGTTCGGCGTCCCAGCGGTCGCGGGGCTCGATGCGTTGGTGGATGACCAGCATGGTGGTGTCCGGCAGTAGGCAATGGCCGAGCTACAGCAAGGGCCTTGCCAGAGGCGGGCGCGGCCAGCAACGGCGGGACCTGGGCGGGCTGTCCGAGTGATCAGGAATGGTGCGCGTGCGCGTTGCTGGTGCGCACGCAAATGGTGCGCACCAATGCGGGGCGGAATGGGCTTTTCGTAGGATCGAGGGAGGCGCCTAGCTCTTGCTCGCGAAGGGGGCTGGCCGGTGACGTTGGTGTTCGGGGTTTGGCTCCATTCCCTCTCCCTAACCCTCTCCCTGAAGGGAGAGGGGACCGTTCGGTGTGCCTGGATGCTCTGGAGTTCGCCGGATGCTGTGATACCCGGCTGAAGCCTTGCTGTCAGCCGGCACGGACAGGCTCCCTCTCCCTTCAGGGAGAGGGCTGGGGAGAGGGGCGGAGTTGAACCCGTGCGCAGGTACCACCGGCGGGTTCGCGAGCAAGCTCGCTCCTACAAGGAGGCCCAGCCTCAACCCTCTCCCTGAAGGGAGAGGGGAGCGCTCGGTGTGCCTGGATGCTCTGGAGTTCGCCGGATGCTGTGATACCCGGCTGAAGCCTTGCTGTCAGCCGGCACGGACAGGCTCCCTCTCCCTTCAGGGAGAGGGCTGGGGAGAGGGGCGGAGTTGAACCTGTGCGCAGGTACCACCGGCTGGTTCGCGAGCAAGCTCGCTCCTACAAGGAAGCCCCAGCCTCAGCCGCGCGGTTCGATGCCGTGCCAGTGCTTGGCGCCGATCATGATGAAACGCAGCTGCTGGGTGACCTTGGCCTCGGGCGTCAGGTGCGCCGGCAGCGCCTCGGCCGGCGCGTCGATCAGCTCGGGCAGGGTGGCGAACACCGTCTTCACCACCAGGTCGGCGATCACGTCGAGGTCCCGGGCCTGCAGGTGCGGCAGCTTGTTGAGCAGCGCCAGGTCTGCCGCCAGGTCGTCGGTGATGCGCTGGCGCAGGGTGCCGATGGCCTGGCGGATGGGCAGCGAGCCGCCGTACTGCTCGCGGGCCAGGAACAGGAACTGGGTGCGGTTGGCGCTGACCGCGTCGAGGAAGATGCGCACCGAGGCCTCGATCACCCCGCCCAGCTCGAACTCGTTGCGCCGCACCACGCGCAGGGTCTGGCGGAAGGTCTCGTCGACGTCGGCCACCAGGGCCAGGCCGAGGGCGTCCATGTCGGCGAAGTGCCGGTAGAAGCCGGCCGGGACGATGCCGGCGGCGCGCGCCACCTCGCGCAGGCTCAGGCTGCCGAAGCCGCGGCCGCTGTCCATCAGGCCGCGCGCGGCATCCATCAGGGCCTGGCGGGTCTGCTGTTTCTGTTCGGCGCGGGGAGAGGGCATCGGGGCTTCCATGGCGTGGGGCCCCGGCACTCTAGCAAATGGCCGGGGAAATCGGCGACTGCGCCGACGGCTTCAGTGAACGACTGTTGACTGAAAAGTGGCGGCATGCCAGTTTAGTGAACAAGTGTTTACTGTCTGGATGCCGTCCATGTCCCTGCTTCCCCTGGCCTGGCTGCGCGCCTTGCGCCCGCTGCTAGGCCCCCTGCGCGCGCTGGTGCGCCGGCATTGGCTGCGCGAGGCCGACGTCGATGCCGTGCTGGCCGCGTTCAACCCGGCCTGGGCGCTGAACCGGGTGTTCGCCCGCGTCGAAGGCCGCCAGTGGGTGGCCGACGACATGCTCGCCCTGCGCCTGCGGCCCAACGCCAACTGGCGCGGCGCGCGGCCGGGCCAGCACCTGCAGCTGTTCGTCGAGCACGACGGCGTGCGCCTGGGGCGCAGCTACAGCCTGATCGCCGAGGTGGACGGCTGCCTGGAGATCGCGGTGAAGCTGCAGCCCGGCGGGCGCGTCTCGCCGCTGCTGCTGGGCCGGTTGTGCGTGGGTGACGTGCTGGAGCTGGGCGCGCCGGGCGGCGAGCTGCACTGGCCGCAGGACGAGCGCAGCGTGCTGCTGCTGGCCGCCGGCAGCGGCCTGACGCCCTTGCTCGGCCTGCTGCGCCAGGCCCTGGCCGACGGCTACCGCGGCCCGGTGACGCTGCTGCACTACGTGCGCGAACGCAGCCAGCGCGCCTTCGTCGACGCCCTGCAGGCACTGGCCCGCGAGTACCCCAACTTCAGCCCGCGCTGGGCCATCAGCGGCGGCGCGGCGGCGGCCGGCGAACTGCGGGGCCGCTTCCGCGCCGAGCATCTCGATGGCCTGGCCGGCGAGCACGTGCTGGCCTGCGGCCCGGCCGGCTTCGTCGGCGCCGTGCGCGACACCCTCGCACCCCGCGCCGCCAGCCTGCAGTGGGAAGCCTTCAGCGCGCCGGCGTGGTCCACCGACGAGGCCCGCCGCGAGGTCCGCCTGCACTTCGCCCGCAGCGGCCGCCAGGCTGCCGGCGACAACCAGCGCAGCCTGCTGGAGCAGGCCGAGGCCGCCGGCCTGCGCCCGGCCCACGGCTGCCGCCAGGGCATCTGCGCCAGCTGCACCTGCACCCTGCTCGCCGGCAGCGTGCGCGACCTGCGCAGCGGCGCGCTGCACAGCGAGCCGCAACAGCCCATTCGCCTTTGCGTCAGCGCCCCGCAGGGCGACGTCAGCCTCGACCTCTAGCCTCTTTCGGAACCCCAGCATGCGCGAAGACCGCGACCTCACCCCGGCCGAGCTGGCCGCCTTCGGCGCCGAACTGGACGCCCTGCGCCAACGCACCCTGGACGACCTCGGCGCGGCCGACGCCCGCTACATCCGCCGCGTGCGCAGCGCCGTGCGCGCCTGCTGCTGGAGCGGCCGCGCCTTGCTGCTGCTCGGCTGGTTCCCGCCCACCTGGCTGCTCGGCAGCCTGCTCCTGGGCCTGGGCAAGGTCCTCGAGAACATGGAGCTGGGCCACAACGTCATGCACGGCCAGTACGACTGGATGAACGACCCGGAATTCGCCGGCCGCCAGTACGAATGGGACATCGCCGGCCCGGCCGACTTCTGGCGGCACACCCACAACCACATCCACCACACCTACACCAACGTCCTAGGCAAGGATGACGACGTCGGCTACGGCGTGGTGCGCCTGTTCCCCGAGCAGAAGTGGAAGCCCTTCTACCGCTGGCAGCCGCTGTGGGTGACGCTGCAGGCCGTGCTGTTCCAGTACGCCGTGGCCATCCAGCACCTGCGCCTGGACAAGTACTTCAAGGGCCGCCTGGGCAAGGACGAACTGCGCCCGCTGCTGCGCCAGTTCAATGCCAAGCTCGGCCGCCAGTGGGCCAGGGACTACCTGGCCTTTCCCCTGCTGGGCCTGCTCGGCGGTGGCTTCTGGGCGGTGTTCTGCGGCAACGCCCTGGCCAACCTGCTGCGCAACCTGTGGACCTTCACGGTGATCTTCTGTGGCCACTTCACCGAGAAGGCCGTGGTGTTCCCGGCCAGCGTGCTGCAGGGCGAGAGCCGCGGCCACTGGTACCTGCGCCAGCTGCGCGGCTCCAGCAACCTGGAGGGCGGGCCGCTGCTGCACCTGCTCACCGGCAACCTCAGCCACCAGATCGAGCACCACCTGTTCCCCGACCTGCCGGCGCGCCGCTACGCCGAACTGGCCCGCGAGGTGCGCCAGATCGCCGCGCGCTACGGGCAGACCTACAACAGCGGGCGCCTGTCGCGGCAATTCGCCACGGTGCTGCGGCGGATCTGGGTCTACCGCTTGCCCTCTGCGGTCTGAGGCGAAATCCGGCTTGTAGGAATAGTCCTAAAAGTGACGTCAGTCGCCGAATGACACTCCCTTGGCATCAAGTGGCCATGTTTTAATCAGGTCAGTTTGTAACCGGATGTCGTACTCGAGGGATCGAAGGGATGCAGTCCATTTCCCGTTTCTGGATGCCGGGCCTTGCCCTGGCCGTCGTTCTTGATGTTTCCGCCGCGCCCCTGCCCACCACCCCGGGCGACCGTGACCTGCAGCGCGACCGCCAGGAGCAGCTGCTGCGCGAACAACAGAAGCGCCTGGAGGAACTGCAGCAACTGCCCGGCAAGGCTGCGCCGCAGGCCCCCGCCGCGCAGCCGGCCGACACGCGCTGCTTCGACATCCGCGAGATCACCCTGGAAGGCGCCGGGCACCTCGCCGCCTCCACCCGCGAGCGCCTGCTGGCGCCCTACCGCGGCCAGTGCCTGGGCGTGGCCCAGCTCAACGAGCTGCTCCGGACGATCACCGACCACTACCTGGCCCGCGGCTTCGTCACCACCCGCGCCTACCTGCCGCAGCAGGACCTCTCCGGCGGCACGCTGAAGATCATCGTGGTCGAGGGCCGCCTGGAAGGCTTCGACGACTCCGCCGTGGCCAGCCCGCGGGAACTGGCCATGGGCTTCCCCGGCAAGGCCGGCGAGCTGCTCAACCTGCGCGAGCTGGAACAGCTGGTGGACCAGGTCAACCGCCTGCCCTCGCGCCAGGCGCAGCTGGAGCTGGTGCCCGGCGAGCAGGTCGGCGGCAGCCGCGTGCAGCTGGCCGGCGAGCGCGGCAAACCCTGGCGCGTCTCGGCCTTCCGCGACAACAACGGCGACCGCAGCAGCGGCGAGCAGCAGGCCGGCCTGGGCCTGGACTGGGACAGCCCGCTGGGCCTGGCCGACCAGCTCGGCCTGCGGGTGGCCGAGGACGTGGTCAGCGACCACTGGAAGCACTCCGACAACCAGGGCCTGTTCTACAGCCTGCCCTACGGCTGGTGGACCTTCCGCTACAGCTACAACCAGAGCTACTACCGCACCCGCAACGAAGGCAGCGGCTTCGCCTTCAAGCTCGACGGCGACAGCCGCTCCCACCAGTTCGGCGCCGAGCGCGTGCTGCACCGCGACAGCCTGAGCAAGACCGCGGTCAACTTCGGCCTGGCCCACGTGCGCTCGAACAACTACATCGACGACGAGAAGATCGGCGTCTCCAGCAGCCAGATCACCGAGAGCCAGCTGGGCTTCAACCACGGCCGGCGCATCGGCAGCGCCTTCGTCAACCTCGACGCCGGCTGGCAGCAGGGCATAGGCGCGCTCGGCGCCCAGGGCGAGCACGAGCCGCGGCCGGGCCAGCCCCACGCCCGCTACGACAAGTACACCCTCACCCTCAGCTACCTGCAGCCCTTCCAGCTGTGGGGCGAGCACTTCAGCTTCGACGCCCTGGCCACCGCGCAGCAGAGCGAGGACGTGCTCTACAGCCCGCAGCGCATCAGCCTGGGTGGGCTCAACTCGGTGCGCGGCTTCAAGGACCAGAGCCTGTCCGGCGACAGCGGCTACTACTGGCGCAACCAGCTGCGCTGGCGCCGCCCGGTGACCTGGGCAGCGCTGCAGCCGTGGTTGCAGGAGTACGGCCTGGGCTACGGCTACGACTTCGGCGCCATCGAGAACGGCCGCCACAACCCCGAACTGCACGGCCGCCTGAGCGGCCACGCGCTGGAGTTCAACGCCCGCGGCCAGTACCTGGCCGCGACCCTGAGCTTCGCCCGCTCCCTGGAGCGGCCCGGCGTGATCGACAAGCGCGAACACCCGGTGTACTTCCGCGTCGACCTGTTCTTCTGATATTGCGCCCCGCGCCACGGAGACCGAGATATGGACATCCGCCGCCCCCTCCACCAGGCCATCGCCAGCGCCCTGGCCGGCCTCCTGTTCCTCAACCCCATAGTCGCGGCCGCTGCCCAATTGGCGGTGGATGCGGCCGCCGGTGGCAACACACAGCTCGGCGCGGCAGGCAACGGCGTGCCCATCGTCAACATCGCCACGCCCAATGGCGCGGGGTTGTCGCACAACAAATTCAGCGACTACTCGGTGGGCCAGCAGGGCCTGATCCTCAACAACGCCACCGGCAAGACCGCCAGTACCCAGCTGGGCGGGATCATCATCGGCAACCCCAACCTCAAGGGCCAGGCGGCGCAGAAGATCCTCAACGAAGTCACCGGCGGCAGCCCCTCGCAGCTCAAGGGCTACACCGAGGTGGCGGGGCAGGGCGCCCACGTCATCGTCGCCAACCCCAATGGCATCACCTGCAACGGCTGCGGCTTCATCAACACCCCGCGCGCCACCCTCGCCACCGGCAAGCCGATCCTGGCCGGCGAGCGCCTGCAGGGCTACGACGTGAATGGCGGCGAAATCGCCATCGAAGGCGCCGGGCTCAACGCCAGCAACCTCGACCAGTTCGAGCTGATTACCCGCAGCGCCAAACTCAACGCCGACCTGTACGCCAAGCAACTGACCGTGGTGGCCGGGCGCAACCAGGTGGATGCCGAGACCCTGGCCGCCAGCGCCAAGGCCGACGACGGCCGCGCCAAGCCGCAACTGGCCATCGACAGCGCGGCGCTGGGCGGCATGTACGCCAACACCATCCGCCTGGTGGGCACCGAGCAGGGCGTGGGCGTGAAACTGGCCGGCAACATGGCGGCCAGCGCCGGCGACATCCGCATCGACGCCAACGGCAAGCTGGAACTGGCCCAGGTGGCGGCCAGCGGCGATCTCGTGCTGAAGGGCCAGGACGTGGCGCTGAATGGCCCGGCCTATGCCGGCGGCAGCGCGAGCGTGCAGGCCAGCGGTGCGCTGAGCAATGCGCAGAGCCTGGCCGCCAGGCAGGGCGTGCAACTGCGGGCCGGTACCCTGAACAACGATGGACAGATCGTCGCCGGCATCGATGGGGAACAGCGTATCCCCGGGCAAGGCCTGGATATCGTCGCCGAAAGCGTCGGCAACCGTGGCCGGCTGGACGCCACCGGCAACCTCAGCGTGGCCGCCGGCACGCTGGACAATACAGGGCAGGCCTATGCCGACCGCATCGGCGTCGACGCCCGCCAGCAACTGGATAACCGCGGGACACTGCAGGGGCGCGAAGTCTCGCTGCGCACCCGCCAGTTCAACAACCTTGGCGCCAGCGCGCAGCTGATCGGCGAGCAGAGCCTGCTGCTCGACGCTCCCGCCATCGTCAACCTGGGCGGGTTGGTCCGCTTCGGCGATGGCCAGGCTGCCGGCCTGAACTTCACCAGCCTGGACAACCGCACCGGTCGCCTGGAAGTGAACGGCGGCAGCCTGACGCTCGCCGGCGGCACGCTGGATAACCAGCAGGGCCGCATCGTCGCTGGCAGCGCCCGGATCGATGCGCAGCGCATCGATAACGCCGGTGGCCTGATCGGTACCAGTAGCGGCGACCTGGTCCTGAACAGCCAGGGCGCGCTGAACAACGCCAGCGGCAAACTCCAGGCCGCGCAAGGCTTGCGGGCGACAGCCGGGGCCGTGGACAACCGGGCGGGAACCCTGGTCGGCGACTCCATCGAACTCGCCGGCAGCAGCCTGGACAACCGCCAGGGTGGCGTGCTCAGCGCGGAGCAGGGTGACCTCGACCTCCGCCTGAGTGGCGCGTTCGACAACGGAACGGGCCTGGGACAGGCCAGCGGCACCCTGCTGCTGGATGTCGGCAGCGTCGCCAACGCCGCCGGCAAGCTGCTGGCGCAGACGCTTGAACTGACCGCCCGAGGGGCTGTGGACAACAGCGGCGGCAGCCTGGCCGCCGAGCGCCTGAGCCTGAATGCCCAGGCGCTGGCCAACCGCAATGGGCGGGTGCAGGCCGACTCGGCACTGGTCCTCGGCGCTGGCGATCTCGACAACACCAACGGCCTGCTGCTGGGTGGCACATTGCAGGCCGACCTCGCCAGCATCAGCAGCAACGCCGGCGGCACGCTGAGCGCCGACGGCTTGCTGAAGCTGACCGTGGCGCAGGCATTGAACAACGCACTGGGGCGCCTGCAATCGGTGCAGGGCAACCTGGATGTCACGGCAGGCAGCCTGGACAATCGCCAGGGAGCCCTGGCCGGCGCCCAGTTGCTGCTGCGCGCCGGCGGGACGCTGGACAACCGCGGCGGCCGTATCGTGGGCGACGGTGTCCAGGCGAATGCCGCCAGCATCGACAACAGCGACCAGGGTCTGCTGGTGGCGGGCGCGGAAGGCCTGGTGCTCACGGCGCAGCAGCGCCTGTCCAACGACCAGGGCCGTATCCAGAGCGATGCCGGCCTGCGGCTCGTAGCGCCGCAGCTGGAAAACCGTGGCGGCGTAGTGCTTGGCCAGCGCGTCGAGCTTGAAGGCGGCAATCTGGACAACAGCCAGGGCGGTGCCGTGGTCGGCAATGGCGACCAGGTGCGCCTCAGCCTCGATGGCGTCCTGAACAATGCTACCGGCCTGATCGACGCAGGCGACCAGGCTCTGCTGTTCACCCAGGCCGTCGACCAGTTGGACAACCGTGGCGGCACCCTGCGTGGCGAGCGGACCGAGGTGCTTGCCGGCAGCGTCGACAACTCCGCGTCCGGCCGGCTGCTGGCGGGCGCCGCGGGCCTTTCCCTGACGGCCGCTTCGCTGAACAACCAAAGGGGCCTGGTCCATGCCCAGGGCGGTGATGTAACCGTCGAACTAGGGGCGGGCAGCCTGCAGAACCAGGCAGGGACCGTGCAGGGCGACAGCGTCGCCATCACGGCCGCGAACCTGGACAACAGCCAGGTCAATGGCGAGGCCGGCATCATCGCCAGCCTGCTCGGCAAGCTCGAACTGGTGGTTGGCAACCTCGTCAACCGGGGCGGCCAACTGTTCGGCAAGGGCGACCTCAGCGTCACCGGCAACACGCTGGACAACGGCGGTGGCCAGCTCAGCGGCAGCCGTGTCGTGCTCGCCAGCAGCGATACCCTGAACAACCAGGGCGGCCTGATCGAATCGGCCACCACCCTCGAGCTGGACAGCGGGTCGCTGGACAACAGCCAGGGCGGGCGCCTGCGCGCGCTCGGCGGCGACAGCAGCCACATCCGCAGCACCGGCCAGCTGAACAACCAGGGCGGGAACATCGGCGTTGCCAGCCAGGCCTTCGAACTGAACAGCGGCACCACCCTGCTCAATGGCCAGGGGCAGATTCAGCATGCCGGTACCGGCCTGTTCCGCCTGGGCGGGGGCAGCCTGGTCGGTGCGGGTTCGCTCACCGGCCTGGGCAGCGGGCAATGGCAGCTCGGCAGCCTCTCCGGCGTTGGCCAGATGCGCCTGAACGGCGCCCTCGACCTGCGCGTGGACCAGGGGCTGGACCTCGCCGCCGGCGAGCGCATCGCCAGCGCCGGCGGCCTGACCCTGACGGCCGCCTACCTGAACAACCAGGGCGAACTGCTCAGCGACGGCGACCTCGGCCTGACCCTCAGCGGCGACGCCTACAACGCCGGCCTGCTTTCCGCTCAGCGCAACCTCACCCTGAACGCCGGCAACTTCACCCAGATGGGCGGTCGCCTGGCCAGCGGCCTGGATACCCGGCTCAGCCTCGCCGGCAACCTGAACAACCAGGGCTGGCTGATCGCCAACCAGGCCCTGCGCGCCAGCGCCGCGCAAGTGAACAACAATGGCACCCTCGGCGCCCTGGGGACGCTGGAACTCACCAGCCAGGGCATCGCCAACGGCGCCGACAGCCTGCTGTTCAGCGGCGGCGACATGACCCTGCGCGCGGCCAGCCTGAGCAACCGCTACGGCGACCTCTACAGCCAGGGCAACCTCAGCTTCGCCGGCCAGGACGGCGGGCGGGCGCAGAGCCTGAGCAACCGCTCCGGCACCATCGAGGCGCAAGGCGACATCCACCTCAATGTGGCGAGCCTGGAAAACACCCGCGACGTCTTCGCCTTCGAGCAGACCACCAGCTTCGGCGAATTCGATGTGCAGTGCGGCCAGCACTGCGGCGGCCACGACTCCTTCAAGCGCGGCAAGATCGACGTCAGCGAAACCATCGAGGAACGCATCACCCAGAACAGCCCCGCCGCCTGGCTGACCGCCGGGGGCAACCTGAGCATCGATGCCGATGCGGTGGAAAACCGCAACAGCACCATTGCCGCCAACGGCGACCTGACCATCAACGCCAACTCGCTGCTCAACCAGGGCAACACCTCGCGCACCGGCAACAAGGTGGTGGTCATCAACGTGGTCCCGGGCGACTACGGCAAGATCCCCACCGGCCAGTGGGATGCCATGGAAAACCTGGCCCGCGCCTTCAACAACAAGATGGCTGCGGGCACCTTCGACCAGGACCTGTACGACCAGCTCTGGGCCATCTACAACGGCGACCGCTGGGCGATCGGCACCCCGGTCGTCAGCTGGAGCGAAGACGGCGCCCAGTCCGCGCCGGCCACGCTGCAGGCCGGCAACCGCGTTACCCTGAACGTGGCGCACAACCTGCAGAACGGCACCGTCAGCGAATACAGCCAGGCCCAGCTCACCGGCCAACTGGCTGGCAGCCTGCTGGGCGGGCAGCTCGGCACGGTCAACCTGACTCTCAACAAGCAGTCCAGCGACGCCCAGGCGCGCGGGCCGCAAACCGTGCAGAGCGTGACGCACACGGCCGCCGACGGCAGCCAGCAGGTCAGCTTCATCCCGGTCGACTACACCGGCGTGCCCTTCGCCGCCGTGGACCCGACGGCGGCCGACACCTTCCGCCTGCCCCAGGGGCAGTACGGGATGTTCATCCGCAGCCCGGACCCGCAGAGCCACTACCTCATCGAAACCAACCCGGCGCTCACCGACCTGGGGCGCTTCCTCAACTCCGACTACCTGCTCGGCAAGCTCGGCTTCGACCCGGACCAGGCCTGGAAGCGCCTGGGCGACGGCGCCTACGAGACCCGCCTGATCCGCGAAGCCATCCAGGCCCAGACCGGCCAGCGCTTCCTCGACGGCCTGACCAGCGACTACGACCAGTTCCAATACCTGATGGACAACGCCCTGGCCGCCAAGGACGCGCTGCAGCTGAGCGTCGGCGTGGGCCTCTCCGCCGAACAGGTGGCGGCGCTGACCCACGACATCGTCTGGATGGAAACCCGCGTCGTCGACGGCCAGCAGGTGCTGGTCCCGGTGGTCTACCTGGCCCAGACCGACGCGCGCAACCTGCGCGGCGGCAGCCTGATCCAGGGCCGCGACCTCAACCTCATGGCCGGCGGCGACCTGACCAACGTCGGCACCCTGCGCGCCAGCGAGGACCTCACGGCGACGGCGGGCGGCAGCATCCTCCAGGGCGGCCTGGTGGATGCCGGTCAACGCGTCAGCCTGCTGGCCGGCGACAGTATCCGCAATGCCCTGGCCGGGCAGATCCGCGGCGACCAGGTCGACCTCACCGCGCTCAAGGGCGACATCGTCAACGATCGCACCGCCGTTACCGCCGGCATCGGCGGCGACGAGTACCGCAGCTTCCTGGACGCCGGCGCGAGCATCAGCGCCCGCAGCGAACTCAGCCTGGACGCCGGCCGCGACATCACCAACCGCGGCAGCCTCGCCAGCGGCGGCGACAGCTACCTCGGCGCCGGCCGCGACATCAACCTGCAAGCCGTGACCGACGCCAGCCGCCTGCGCGACATCCAGCAGGGCGGGCACCACGTCACCACCACCACGGTCGCGCAGAACCACGGCTCCAGCCTGACGGCCGGAGGCGACCTGGTACTGGATGCGGGGCGTGACCTGAACGTGGTGGGCAGCCAGGCGAGCGCGAAGGGCGACCTGACCGCCGCCGCCGGCCGCGACATCAACCTCCGCGCTGTCGAAGACGCCGCCAGCGTCGAAGTCCGCAGCAAGACCAGCAGCACCCGCACCGTCGAGCAGACCGGACAGACCCGCCAGCTCGGCGCGCAACTGACGGCGGGCGGCGACCTGGTGGCCAGCGCCGGGCAGGACCTGAACCTGACCGCCAGCACCATCAGCGCCAGCAACGAGGCCTACCTTTACGCCACCCGTGACGTGAACCTGCAGGCGGCGGCGGAAACCGACAGCCATGCGCTGAGCAAGACCAAGCGCAGCCATGGGCTGCTCTCCAGCTCGGAGAAAAAGACCGAGGACACTTCCCTCTACACCACCCAGCAAGGCTCGCTGGTCAGCGCCGACAAGGTGGCCATCCGCGCCGGCCAGGACATCGGTGTCAGCGGCAGCGACGTGGCTTCCACCAATGGCACCAGCCTGCTGGCCGGGCGCAACGTGCTGATCGACGGCGCCACTGAAACCAGCGAAACCAGCCACGCCGAGTCGAAGAAGAAATCCGGCGTGATGAGCAGCGGCGGGCTCGGCTTCACCCTCGGTTCGGCCAGCACCCAGGCGACCCAGACCAACCACAACGAACAGACCCGTGGCAGCACCATCGGCAGCGTGCTCGGCAACGTCGACATCCAGGTCGGCAAGGACCTGACCATCCGCGGTTCCGACGTGGTCGCCGGCAAGGACATCAACCTCATCGGGCAGAACGTCGACATCCTCGCCGCGCAGAACGAGAACCGCAGCGAGCAGACCTACAAGAGCAAGACCAGCGGCCTCACCCTGGCGCTCTCCGGCAGTGTCGGCAGCGCCATGGATTCGGGCTACCAGACCGCCAAGCAGGCCAAGCACGAGGACGACAGCCGGCTCTCCGCGCTGCAAGGCATCAAGGCCGGGCTGACCGGCGTGCAGGCCTGGCAGGCGGCGCAGCAGGGCAGAGAGGGCGGTGGCGCCAGCCAGTTCTTCGGCATCAGCGCCTCGCTCGGCTCGCAGAAGTCCAGCTCGAAGCAGACCCAGGAGCAGAGCGTCAGCCAGGGCAGCAGCCTGACCGCGGGGAACAACCTCAACATCCTCGCCACCGGCGCAGGCAAGGTGGGCCAGGACGGCGACATTCGCATCCAGGGCAGCCAGCTCAAGGCCGGCAACGACGTGCTGCTGGCGGCCAACCGCGACATCACCCTGGAAGCGGCGGCCAACACCCAGAAGCTCGACGGCAAGAACAAGAGCAGCGGCGGCGCGGTTGGCGTGAGCGTGGGGTACTCCGCGGACAACGGGGTGGGCCTGAGCATCTTCGCCAACGCCAACCAGGGCTCGGGCAAGGAAGTCGGCACCGGCACCACCTGGACGGAAACCACCCTGGACGCCGGCAACCAGGTCAAGCTGGTCAGCGGCCGCGACACCACGCTCAAGGGCGCCCAGGTCAACGGCGAGCAGATCATCGCCAACGTCGGCCGCGACCTGACGCTGCAGAGCCTGCAGGACAGCGACTACTACGACGCCAGGCAGAAGAACGTCTCCGCCGGGGCGAGCGTGGCCATCATCGGCTCTGGCGGCAGCGCCAGCTTCAGTGCCAGCCAGAGCAAGATCGACTCCAACTACAAGAGCGTGCAGGAACAGACCGGCCTCTACGCCGGCAAGGGCGGCTTCCAGATCGACGTGGGCAACCACACGCAACTGGACGGCAGCGTCATCGCCAGCACCGCCGAAGCCGACAAGAACCGCCTGAGCACCGGCACCCTGGGCTGGAGCAGCATCGACAATAAGGCCGACTACAAGAGCCAGCAACAGAGCGTCAGCCTCAGCAGCGGCAGCGATGGCAGCGGCAAGTTCATCAGCAACATGCCCAGCGGCATGCTGGTGGCCTACAACCACGGCGACAGCGCCAGCGGCACCACCGGCTCGGCCATCTCCAGCGGCAGCATCGAAATCCGCGACCCGGCCAGCCAGCAACAGGACGTGGCCAGCCTGAGCCGCGACGTCGAGCACGCCAACGGCAGCATCAGCCCGATCTTCGACAAGGAGAAGGAACAGAACCGGCTGAAGCAGGTGCAGTTGATCGCCGAGATCGGTACCCAGGCGATGGATATCGTGCGGACGCAGGGGGAGATCAAGGCCAGTGATGCGGCGAAAGAAGAGCTAGCCAAGAGTGGGATCCATAACCCGACCCGGGAGCAGATCCAGAACAGTGCTGCCTACAAGGCAGCAATGCAGGACTTCGGCACTGGCGGCAAGTACCAGCAGGTGGCTCAGGCAGTCACGGCGGCGCTGCAAGGGTTGGCTGGCGGCGATATCGGTTCCGCACTGGCCGGAGCCTCAGCGCCATACCTGGCTTCCGTGATCAAGGAGCAGACCGCAGGCAACGACGCCGCGAGGATCATGGCCCAGGCGGTATTGGGTGCTGTCGTTGCCCAGGCGCAGGGAAATTCTGCCTCGGCTGGTGCTGCTGGTGCTGCAACCGGCGAGTTAATTGCCGCCCAGCTGTATCCAGGCAAAAAAACCGAGCAATTGACAGAAAGCGAAAAGCAGACGGTCTCGGCGCTTTCTTCCCTCGCCGCCGGATTAATTGGCGGGGCTCTGACAGGTGATAGTGCTGGCGCGATAGCGGGAGCTCAGGCTGGCAAGAATGCAGTGGAGAACAATCACCTTTCCACTGACGAGAAAATCAGCCTGAACCTGAAGGAGGTGCAGTACCAGCGCGATTGCCAGGGAGGTGCGTCTAACAGTGGCCTTTGCCAGCAACTGCGCAAGGACATCCAGGCCCTGCGGGAAAAAGGTCGTAGTGTGTTGGAGACTGAGCTACTCGCTCCCGCGTCAGATATGGGGCCAGAGAATACGGTCAAGACCACGCCTGGGAATATCATTCGTTGCGTGGGTTCGTCGAATGGCTTCTGCCAGGTAACAGACCAAGTGCTGACTACCGATCAGGGCAAGGAGTGGCAACTGGTCCCGGCTTCGGACGAACAGGCTCAGATAGAGGCAGCACGCCAGCAGAGTGTTAGTGCTCAAGCAGATGCTTCTCTTAAGCAATGGACTGCGGATGCATTCGATGTTGGCTGCGGTGGTTTTGGCGTAGCAGCGGTAGCTTGTCAGATTTACCGTGCAGCGGGGGGAGCGAATCCTATATCCGGTGCGGTGCCTAGCACTGGTGAGCAGGTGTTGTGGGGAGCTACGGCTATCCTCAACGGGTTGGGGATTTATGGGACGGTAGCTGATGGTGTCGTAGTAAGCTCGGGGCGACCAAAGACTGAGAAGTATTTCAGGGTTGAAGGTGGTGGTTCGGGAGTGGCCTCAAGTCAGAATCGTATTACAGTTAATGCTGATGGTAGTATAAGAATCAATCCTGGGTGTTCCGGGCAGCTTTGTGTAAGTGTCGGGAACTCTGATCATGCTACCTATTTTTTAAGTAACAAACGTCCGGACGGAACAGTGGTGGTGTTTGAAGTAGATGCCGAGCTTCATAATCAAATAATGTCCAGCGCGATACCTCAACGACCTGTCCCGGGGATCCCGCGAGACCCATCGGCTCCTAAAATTGTGGATCCAAATCAACCGGGCGTTGCATTAGAGCTCCCCAAGGTATGGGAAGCAGTTCTTGAAAAACACTCAAGTAATGCACGTGTGTACTCTCATGATGAATTCTTGCGGGAGTTTGGCAATTGATGAATTGGAAAAAGTTACATGAGGAGTTGTGGAATGGGGAAAAAAGCATTTGCTTTTTTGTTCATTCAGGTAAGTGTTTCTGGGTCGTTGATGAGAAGTTTAATTTTAGCTTGGATGCTGAGAAAGAGTATCGTGCGTATCTAGAAAAGGGTTATATAACTAATGAGCAGTATTCTGAGGCATGTGTGAATTTTAGAGGGGGAATTCTTAAGCTTACTGCTGATAATTTTCTGAGTTACCTGATGGGAAAGGATCGACAGGTGTTATCCTTGGAGGATATTGGGAACTTGTTTCTTCAAAGCGGGTTGAGTAAAGATCTGCATAGAAGGGTTGAGGGCTATCTCTTGTCTGGTGTTGAATTAAGTCAAAAAGATTTTTCTAGTGTGAACTCTGTTGCAGTCGCCCTTCCGAGTTTCTATGTGAATTTTGATAGAGAGATATTTTTCCATATGGATTATGGTAGAGTTCATGAGGACTTGGCTCATTCTGGTTGGAGTGCGAAGTATATAGATTTTTGCTATTTGATCCCTGATGGCGAGAGGTACTGGATGGTTGATGGGAGTGATTACTGGAAGTTTCGCTTCATGCAATAGTTTCTTGGTCAAAACGAAAATGGCCGAAAAGAGGCAGATTTGAATGGCGCTTACTTAGCCCGCCTTGGGTGACCGCTTCGCCTGATTTTGGCGCGCTCAGATTGGCGTGTATGGGTCAGCAATGGATAAGGTTTCGACCTTCGCTTGAGAGCTCGTGGCTCAACCCGCCCAGGCCGCCTGCCAACGCGCTGCTGGGCGATTAAAATGAGTAACCTCTGAAGGCTTTCGTCCATATCCGGACCATCGAACTGTCGCCATGCCAGCCATAGCTGCAGGCTGTGCTTGAAGCTCAGTTCACGCGGCAAATAGTCCGCCATTAATGCCGATTGCACCATGAGTAGCCGGATCAGGTTGTGTGCCAGCAGGTAAACCCAGATTTTAATGGTGCTTACTTAAGCATTAATTGATTGATCCTGAAGAAGAAAAGCTGCTCTTAGTCTACTGTGATAGTTGAAAGAACATACCGAGCCCAAGTAGGAAAGCTGTAGGAGCTGAATGCAACAGGGGGCATCGAGTTGAGCTTTCAAATAGGCACTGCTCTTTAAAAACAACTCAGAGATAAAGACAAAGCCAACTGACTGATCCAGGGCCGTGATGTCAGCCTCACCCTGGCGCTCTTCGGTAGTTCGGGCTACCAGACCGCCAAGCAGGCCAAGCACGAGGACGACAACCGGCTCTCCGCGCTGCAAGGCATCAAGGCCGGCAACGACATGCTACTGGCCGCCAACCGCGACATCACCCTGGAAGTGGCGGCCAACACCCAGAAGCTCGACGGCAAGAACAAGGTAAGCGCTCCACAAACCCCACCTTCATTTGAACTGTCCGCTTGCGGATGCTGGGCTCCCATTTTCCCAGTGAAGCTCCGTCATGATGCGTCCGGACGCCAAGGTCAAAGCTGTCTATCTCTATCCGAAGCCAGTGGACCTCCGTAAGTCCATTGATGGTCTGGCGGCCCTGGTGGAGTTGGATATCAAGGTGGCCGTGTTTGACCCGGTGTTGTTCGTCTTCCTGGAAAGGGGGCCGCTTTATTTTTCCTACTCTAAAGCTGATCACTCAGGCAGGATTAGAGTGCTTAAATAAATCTGTCCCCTTTTCTCGTCCCCTTTTCTCTGGTGGGTGACTTAGAGAAGGTGCTAACTGGTAAAGCCGTTATTGTGAAGGGTAAATAACTCCATGGTTTCTGAAATTTGTGACTTGTATGTTGGACCAGTAGTCGGATCAAAGACTATGTCGCTTGTTAAGCTATTTGACAGGGAATTCATTTTTGACTCTCAGAAATGCTACTCTGGTTACTTGGGGGTGAATGTTGAGAGATTTAGATTGGTGCGAGTGGTTGTTGATCTGCGCAATGAGGGGGTTCGAGTGCTTAGTGTCCCTGTACGATACCGAGATAGCTTGAATATTGATAGGAGGGAGGCATTGGTTTTGGCTAAGGAGTATGCAGAGGCTAAGGGCTTTAAGGTGGCGGGGAATGACTTGAGAGTAGGTAATTTCACTCCGTTGTATTGGAGTTTTTCTATCTCGGATCCTACAGGGGAGAGGGCCGGGGGAAAAATTAGGGTGGATAGAGTGGACGGCCATGTTTGGAGTATGGACGAGTACGACAAGTATATGTATGACTATAATTGTATTTTTGCGTGAGTATGAGCGGAAAGAGGGCGGGTTTATTTTCCATGCTCTAAAGTCAACTGGTTGGGCTGGATTAGAGTGTGAAAAATAAATCTGTCCCATTTTAAAATATTATTGAGCGTGGCTATGACCCTGGACAGGTTGAAGAGGCAATAAAGCAGATCATTGATAGGAGCCGTCAGGCTGGAGTTGTAAAGTGATAAGTGTATGGGATAAATCTATAGCTGCTATTGGTAAGGTTGAGAGATCATCCGATTTTTTAGAGTTGGAGAAAGTTATTGGGGAGGTTTCATGTATTTCGTCTGATCCTGATGAGTATAATGACCCGATAGGGGCGACAAAGTACTATAAATTTACTCGCTCGGGAGTTGAGGTGGGTTTCAGAAGAAAATTACTAAATCATATAAATTTTTATGTTGAGGCTAGTGATGGATACTCTGCCTTCAATGGAGAGTTGTATGGGGGTTGAATGGTCTATCTACTTGTCAGAGTGTTTTGAGTTTTCTTGGCCAGCCTGCAATGGCAGGTGGTGGAAAAAAAGATTTATTAATTGGCTATGTAGGGAAGTGGCTAAGGTATCAGAAGTGGGGGGTTGTGGTTAATTTTCAGTTTAATGAGAGTGATCTTTTGTGCCGGGTTACAGTCGCTCAGGGGTAAGTGGAGAAGGATAGCGAAAAGAGGATAGATTTATTTCTTCTACTCTAAAACTGATCGGTCAGGCAGAATTAGAGCGCTTAAATAATTTTCTCCTTTTCTCGTCCCCTTCTCTCCCGAAAGGCACCGTGATATCAGGCATACGCCGTTTTTGCATTCCCATAAGCTTCATGGCATAAAACGCCATAGTCGCTTTCCTTGGAGAGTGCCATGGCCACACACAACGTCGTTCTGCCTCAGTCCATGGAGAAATCCATTGATGACCTCGTGAGCGAAGGCCGTTACCAGAATTTCAGTGAGGTCGTGCGTGCCGGCCTACGTCTGCTCCTCGAGCGCGAGGCCGAAGAGTCCGCCAAGCTCGTCGCTCTCCGTAACGCAACATCAAGCGGCATCATGCAGCTCGAGACAGGTCGGTTCGTCGAGATTGCCTCCGAAGCACAGCTCGAGGAATACCTGGAAGAGTTGGGCCAGTTGGCGAGCTCCAGGCAGTGAGCGCCACCAGATTCCGCCTGTCCCTGGATGCGCAGACTGACCTCATCGATATCCTTCGCTTCACCCAGGTGAAGTTTGGCGAGGACGTGCGCCGTCGTTACCAGGGGCTTCTACGGGCGGCCTTCGTGTCGCTGCCAGCAGAGTCCGAGAGGGCCGGGAGTATCGCTCGGGAGCAGTTGGAGACCGGGCTGCGCAGCCTGCACCTGCTCTACTGCCGCTCCGAGGCTCCAAACGGCCGCGTAGACCGTCCCCGCCACGTCGTTTTCTACAGGCTGGGCCACGACCAGGTCATCGAGATCGTTCGTATCCTTCACGATGCCATGGAGGTCGAAAGGCACCTGCAGAAAGTCCCCGCAGGCTGAATGGCCAAAGAGCAAATGGGTTGGATGGTTCTCAAGGATAAAGAGAGCCGCAGACACCGGCCCGCTATCGGCTGATCACGCCCGGAAGTGCTCGGTCCGGCTCTGCCCCGGCTGTGGATAACGGGTGCTACCGAGCTGCATTCGCTTGTGCGGCTGGGGATGGCCAGACGCTCCTGCCGGTACCGGTCCTGCTTTGGCAGGTTCTCGCCAGCCCCCTTCGAAGGCCGCCATTACCCGCCCTATCCCGGGCATGCCGGGAATTTCTTGAGACACTTCTGATTTCAGGCACCTGGCATGGATGATGGCGTAATGATTGTGCTCTAATCGCCCACCTCAGGTAACACGATGTTTTCGAAGGATCGACGGGATACGGTTCGTTCCCACAGGCTGGATGCCAGGTCTTGTTTCGCCGCTTCCCGCCCTTCCTGCCGCTACGTCCTGTAACGGCGCCGTTTTCCATCCTCGAGCTTTCCCTTCCTGCGTGTCTTTCGAGCGCGGCTGTGCCGTGCGCAGGAGCTTCGGATCCGTCGTGGCCTTTGACTGGAGGGTGCCGGTGTTTGCCGGCGGCCCGGTTTGGTGGATTTGCGAGGGGAGTGCAACGTGAAGATGAAGATGTCCCAGGGGTTGCTGCTGGGGGTGGCGTCCGCCGCCCTGCTGATGGTCGGCGGTTGTGCCACGGAGAGTTCCAGGGCGCTGCCGGTGCAGCAGGTGGAGAGCGTCGGCAAGCCCTATTCGGGTGTGCGTTCGCCCATTGCGGTGGGCAAGTTCGACAACCGTTCCAGCTACATGCGCGGCATTTTCTCCGATGGCGTCGATCGCCTTGGCGGCCAGGCCAAGACCATCCTGATCACCCATCTGCAGCAGACCAACCGCTTCAACGTGCTGGACCGCGACAACATGAGCGAGATCCAGCAGGAGGCCGCCATCAAGGGGCAGGCCCAGCGGCTCAAGGGGGCGGACTACGTGGTGACCGGCGACGTCACCGAGTTCGGTCGCAAGGAAGTCGGCGACCGCCAGCTGTTCGGCATCCTCGGCCGCGGCAAGACCCAGGTGGCCTATGCCAAGGTGGCGCTGAACATCGTCAACATCAGCACCTCCGAGGTCGTCTATTCCACCCAGGGGGCGGGCGAGTACGAGTTGTCGAACCGGGAGATCATCGGCTTCGGCGGCACCGCCAGCTACGACTCCACGCTCAACGGCAAGGTCCTGGACCTGGCCATGCGCGAGGCGGTGAACAAGCTGGTGAATGCGGTGGACAGCGGCAGCTGGAACCCCGCGCATTAACCCGAGACAGAACAGGGAGTGATGATGTTCATGGGTAGGACCTTTGTTTCCAGGGGCTGCCTCGCGGCCCTGACTTGTGCCGGCCTGGCGCTGCTTTCCGGGTGTTCCTCGCCGAAGACCCTGTACCAGTGGGAAAGCTACCAGTCGCAGGTGCACGACTATTTCACCAGCGATGCCAAGCAAGCGCAGGCCGAGGCGCTGGAGCGCGACCTGCAGAAGATCGCATCCACCGACGGCAAGGTGCCGCCGGGCTACCACGCGCAACTGGGCCTGCTGTATTCGAGCCTGGGCAAGGACGACCAGATGGTCCAGCAGTTCAACACCGAGAAGGCATTGTTCCCGGAATCCGCGGCCTATATGGATTTTCTGCTGAAGAACGCCCGGCAGGGAGGTAGCCAGTGATGTCGAACCCGTTCAAGGCCTTGCTGGCCCTGTTTGCCCTGGTGCTGCTGGCCGGCTGCGCGCCGCAGAAGACCGTCGACTATTCCGCGTACAAGCAGGCCCGGCCGCGCTCGATCCTGGTGCTGCCGCCGCTGAACGATTCGCCGGACGTGAAGGCGACCTACAGCATGCTCTCGCAGGTTACCTTCCCGCTCGCCGAGGCCGGCTACTACGTGCTGCCGGTGGCGCTGGTGGCCGAGACCTTCCGCCAGAACGGCCTGGGCACGCCGGCGGACATCCATGCGGTGTCGCCGGCGAAGCTGCAGGAGATCTTCGGCGCGGATGCGGCCCTGTACATCACCGTGACCCAGTACGGCACCAGCTACATGGTGCTGAGCAGCGCCACCGTGGTGACCGCCGGGGCCAAGCTGGTGGACCTGAAGACCGGCGCCACCCTGTGGACGGGCAGCGCCAGCGCCTCCAGCGAAGAGGGCAGCAGCAACAACAACGGCGGCCTGCTGGGCATGCTGATCACGGCGGCGGTCAAGCAGATCATCAGCAGCGCCCAGGAGGATGCGGGCTACCCCATCGCCGGCGTCACCAGCCAGCGCCTGCTCTCCGCCGGCAAGCCGGGTGCGCTGCTGTACGGCCCGCGTTCGCCGAAGTACGGCACCGACTGAGTGATTGCGGGCGTGGCGGCCGCCGCGCCCGCATGATCTGTCGGGGCCTCGCGGGGCCTGGAATTCAGGGCCTTGCGGCTTCGCTGCGGTGGGTAAGGACCGGTCCGGCGTCCCTGCCATGGCCGATCCGCTCTCAGCAAGAGCCTGCCCACTTTCGGCCGGGCGGGCCCGTTGGGCAATCAGACGTTTCCGAAGCGCTGCGAAATGGTTGCACGGCCTCTGCGGCAGCTCCGACTGAATGGCTTGCCGCCCATTCCTCTCATTGGCTCGCTTCGATCCCCAGGGCCAGCCGTCTCAAGCCGAAACAGGGCGCCTCCGCGCCGTTGCCCGTGCTTGCGCCGAGCAGGGCGAGGTAGCGGTCCGCCCCGTCCTCCACCCGCAACTTCTTGCCGCTGGCCAGCGGCAGGCTGGGGCAGAGGATGCGTTTCGCGCCGGCGTCGTCCAGCAGCAGGGCGTTGTGGGTGGCGCTTTCCTGCAGCTTGCCGAGCAGGGTGATGCGGCAGGCGCGGGGCTGTTTCGATAGCCAGGCGAGGCTCAGCGTGGCTTGTCCGTTACCCGCCGGGGCCACCTGTTCGACGCGGGCCAGGCGCCAGTCCGCCGTGGGCGCGGTGCGGATGCCGAGCAGGTCGCCGGCCGCGGGCCGGGAGGCCGCCTCGCCGCTCCATGTCGCGCAAACGCCCCGGGGACTCTTCGTCATCCCGCTCAGCAGGCCGGGCGGCGGCAGCTCGGGAGTGGTTGGCGTCGATGGGGTGAACTCGATGAGGTCCTCGTGGGGCACCATTTCGTCGAGATCGACCCGCGCGTTGCCATGGATCGCCCAGACGTCCTGGGGCATGGCCTGGCGGGCGAAATGGCGGGCATCCAGGGCGGCTTCTTCGCGGGGGGCGCCCAACTGCGCCAGGATGGCGGCGAAGCCGTGGCAGGCCTCCCAGGTGGGGCCGGGTGCCTCTTCGCTCCAGCAGCGCTGCAGGTGGGCCTTGAGGTCGAAGCCCTGGCCGGCGCCGCCGAAACCCTTGAAATGGCCTATCGCCTCGAGCGCTTCGTCCAGCCGCAGCGCCAGGCGGCCCTCGGGGTTGGCGGGGATGTCGAGGAACGGGCGATCCTGGTCGCTGGCGATGATCCAGCGGTCCGTGCCGCGGGCGCCCTCCAGGCGCGCCGCCGTGGCCAGGGCATCCAGGGATTCGATCAGCAGCCGCAGGCTTTCCCGCGGCATCTCCAGCGGGCCCGAGCCCGCCAGCAGCAGCGCCGCCAGGTAGCCGCGGGCGAGGCTCTGGCTTCGCGCGTCCGGGGCTTGTGGGTCGTCCACCTCGATGGCCTGCAGCGACAGCTGGCGGGCCCTGGCGTGCAGGCGGTGGAGCAGGCGCCAGAGGCCGGCGGGCGCCTGCTGGCCGTCGAGCAGGGCGTAGCAGTGGATTTCCTGGGCGCTGCGCAGCGCGCGTTGCAGCAGCAATGCGCGCACCTGCGGCTTGGCCCGCTCGGCCTGGGCCAGGCCACAGTAGCCCTGGATCAAGCGGCGGTGCAGGGCGGTGATCAGCTTCGCCGCCTTGTCCGCCCGGCGTTGCTCGCCGACGCCCTGGCGGTGCTGGAGCAAGCCGGCGAGGCCGCGGCCCAGTTCGAAGACTTCCGGCCGCGCACGCTCCAGCTGCTTGAGGCGCGCGGCTGCCGGAAGGGGCGCGGTACACAGGTCGACCAGGTGCTGGTAGAGGGCGCGGGTCCGGCCGGCCAGGGGCTGCCCGTTGAAGGGTGCGGGGTGTCGTTCGGCTGCGTTTTCGTCCATGCGAAGCTCTTGGAATGCGGTTCTCCGGATGCCTTGGGAGACTGCTCGCTTCGTCATGGGCTGGAGTTAGGACGAGTCCGAAAAGCGCCTGGGAAAGACTCCTTTGTGCTGTGCGTCACGGAACCGGCGGCCGAAGGCGCCACGAGCCCCGGGGCTCGTGGCTTCCCTGGCCAGCCTTACACGCGGAAGTGGCTGACCAGCGTCTGCAGTTGCCCGCCCAGGCGCGCCAGTTCCACGCTGGAGGCGGCGACTTCCTCGCTGGCGGCGGCGGTCTGCTCGGAGACGTCGCGCACGCTCACCACGCTGCGGCTGATTTCCTCGGCCACGGCGCTCTGCTGTTCGGCGGCGGTGGCGATCTGCTGGTTCATCGCCTGGATGTTGGACACGGTGCGGGTGATGCTGCCCAGGGATTCGCCGGCCTGGCGGCTCAGGGCCACGCTGCTGGCGGTCAGTTCGCGGCTGCCGAGCATGGCGCTGGAGACCTGGCGGGTGCCGCTCTGCAGGCCGGCGACCAGGGCCTCGATCTCCTCGGTGGACTGCTGGGTGCGCTGGGCCAGGGCGCGCACCTCGTCGGCCACCACGGCGAAGCCGCGGCCCGCCTCGCCGGCGCGGGCGGCCTCGATGGCGGCGTTGAGGGCCAGCAGGTTGGTCTGCTCGGCCACCGACTTGATCACGTCCATGACCTTGCCGATCTTCTCGCTTTCCTGTTCCAGGCGCTGCATGGCGTCGGCGGAGCGTTCCACTTCCCCGGCCAGGCGCTCGATCTGTTCCACGGCCTGGTTCACCACGCGGTCGCCGTCGTGGGCCTCGCGGTCGGCGGCGGAGGCGGCCTGGGAGGCCTGCTCGGCGTTGCGCGCCACTTCCTGCACGGTGGCGGACATTTCGTGCATGGCGGTGGCCACCTGGTCGGTTTCCACCTTCTGGCTGTTGGCGCCGGCGCTGGTCTGCTCGGTGACCGCCGAAAGCTCTTCGGCGGCGCTGGCGATCTGCGTCACGCCATCGCGGATGCCGCCGATCAGGTCGCGCAGGCTGTGGCTCATGCGCTGCATGCTCTGTTGCAGGCGGCCGAGCTCGTCGCGGCGCTCGACCTGGATGTCGCGGGACAGGTCGCCGGCGGCGATTCGGTCGACCACTTCCATGGTGGCGTGCAGCGGGCGGGTGATCTGCCGGGTGATGACCACCGCAGCCAGGCCGCCCAGCACCAGGGCCAGCAGGGTGAAGAGCACCTGCAGGTTGCGGGCGCGGGCGCTTTCGACGTCGCGGCGGTTCAGCTGCAGCTGGTAGAGGGCCTCGCTGAGTTTGACGATGTCCTGGCCCTGGGTGGTCATTTCCTTGCGCGCCTGGACGATGGCGGCCATGTTCGCCCGCAGGGCCTGCACGCCTTCGCGGTAGCCGCGCAGCGCGGTGCCCAGTTGCTGCACGCGGGCGGCCTGGTCGGGGCCGAGGGCGCTTTCCAGCGCCGGCAGGCTGGCGAGGCTTTCGTCCAGGTGGCGGGTGACGTCGTCGCCATCGCGGGCCAGGGCCGTGGCCAGGTAGTCGCGCACGTCGTAGCGGGCCTGCAGAAGGTCCTCGCGGGTGTGGCTGATGGCCTGGTAGCGGATGGAGCGCGCTTCGTCGGCGGGGGCCTTGAGCACGTCTTCCTGGAGCTGCGCGGTCAGCTCGCCGGCGCGGGCGGCGTCGGCCTCCAGGGCGCGGCGGGTGGCGTTGGCGTTCTGGTAGCCGCTGCGCATGGCGGCCAGGGATTTCTCGTAGTCGGCGATGACGCCGCCCAGTTGGTCGAGCATGCGCACGTTCTCGGGGCTGACGAAGTAGCCGCGCAGCTTCTGCCGGTGCGCCTTGAATTCGCCCAGGGCGCTCATGACGGCGCCGGCTTCCTGCTCGCCGCCGTCGGCGATCATGTATTGCAGGCGGGTGATGCGCAGCTTGGTGAGCCGGGAATTGAGCTCGGTGATGTCGCTCATCCAGTTGCTGCGGTCGATCAGCGAGCCCAGGCCGACCCAGCTGACCACGGCGAGGATGGCGGTAAACGCCAGGACCACGCCGAAGCCGAGGGCCAACTTGAGGTTCACGCTCAGGTTGGATATCCAGCTATGCATTGACGATCTCCAGGAAAGGTTCGGAAAAATCAGGCCATTCGGAGATTGTTCTTGTTGAGGCCATGGCGGGGCGGACCACGCCGGTGGCTTATCGGCAGGGCTTGGCGAAACCGTAGGAAGAAGCGAGAAAAATCTGACGCCAGAAACGAGGCGCCCTTCCGGGGGCCGTTCAGCCCCCGGTTATCCACAGCGCCAGCAGCGGCACCAGGTTGAACAGCAGGATGCCGATCTTGTAGACGGCCATGCCGCCGTAGTGCAGGACGTCGAAGGCTTCCCGGCCCAGGTCGAACCAGTGCCTGTGCAGGCGGTACAGGCCCTCGTGGGCCAGGCTGAAGGCGCCGAACCAGAGCAGCAGCACGGCGTAGTTGAGCAGTGTGCACCAGAGCAGGAATTCCTGCGGGTCCTTCACGTTCATGGCAACCTCCCGGCGTTTTTCCATTCGAGCGCCTCTGCGCCGGACGGTTCCGCGGCTGCCGGACGTCGCGGCCAATGGCGGCGGGCGATGCCGGCGTGGATAATGCGCGGCTTCTGCGCCGGGCTTTCCGGTGTGGCACCGGCCGGGTTTCGCGCGGTGGTGGTCGCACAGGTGCGCCCGCGGATGCCGGCCGCCATGAACGATCACCCCTCTTGTCCGCCGGGCGCCATGCCGCCCGGCGAGGTAGCCCCATGTTCAGCCCGCTCGTCACCTTCCCCGCGCTCTACACCGCCACCCTCCTGATGCTGGCCGGCTCCGGCCTGTTCACCACCTACATGGGCCTGCGCCTGACCTCCGAGGGCGCCGGCGACCTGTGGGTCGGCGGCCTGATGGCGGCCTACTACTTCGGCCTGGTCTGCGGCGGCAAGTTCGGCCACAAGCTGATCGCCGGCTTCGGCCACATCCGTTCCTACGTGGCCTGCGCCGGCCTGGCCACGGTGATCGTGCTGCTGCACGCGCTGGTGGACACCCTGGCGGTCTGGGTGGCGCTGCGCTTCGTGATGGGCGCGGTGATGATGAACCAGTACATGGTGATCGAGAGCTGGCTCAACGAGCAGGCCGAAGGCCACCAGCGCGGCAAGGTGTTCGCCGGCTACATGGTCGCGGTGGACCTCGGCCTGGTGCTGGGCCAGGGCCTGCTGGCGGCGAGCCCGGCGCTGGACTACAAGCCGTTGCTGCTGGTGGCCATCTGCTTCTCCGCCTGCCTGATCCCGCTGGCGCTGACGCGCCGGGTGCACCCGGCCAAGCTGGTGGCGGCGCCGCTGGAGATCGGCTTCTTCTGGAAGCGCGTGCCGCAGTCGCTGGGCACCATCTTCGTCGCCGGCCTGATGGTCGGCGCCTTCTACGGCCTGGCGCCGGTGTACGCCAACCGCAACGGGCTGGACACCTCGCAGTCGAGCCTGTTCGTCGGCATGTGCATCGTCGCCGGCTTCTGCGCCCAGTGGCCGCTGGGCTGGCTGTCGGACCGCGTCAACCGCAGCTGGCTGATCCGCGGCAACGCGCTGCTGCTGTGCGTGGCCGCCGCGCCGATGTGGGGGTTGATCCAGCTGCCCTACTGGGCGCTGCTGGCCAACGGCTTCGTCACCGGCATGTTGCTGTTCACCCTCTACCCGCTGGCGGTGGCCCTGGCCAACGACCACGTCGAGCAGCCGCGGCGCGTGGCGCTCTCGGCCATGCTGCTGACCACCTACGGGGTGGGCGCGTGCATCGGCCCGCTGTTCGCCGGCGCGCTGATGAGCCACTTCGGCCCGGGCATGTTCTACATGCTGGTGTCGGCCTATGCGCTGGTGCTGATCTTCTGGGTGCAGCCCCGGCGCGTCACCGGCATCCACCGCGTCGACGAGGCGCCGCTGCACCACGTGGCCATGCCCGACACCGTCAGCCCCATGGCCGCCACCCTCGACCCGCGGGTGGAAGAGGTGCCGGAAGAGCTGGTGGTGGAAGCCCCGCCGAGCATCGGCCGCTCCGACGGCTCGCCCGACCAGGCGAGCTGACCCGCAGAAATGAGAAAGCCCGGCGAGTGCCGGGCTTTTCTTTCACCTTGCGGTGTACTGCGCGTTGCTTCAGACCTGACGGAAGTGGGCGTTGAAGACGGTGTCGCCACCGGATTCGGCAACGCTCATGGCGCCGTGCAGACGGTCGATGGTGTGGCTGCTGCCGTTTTCGGCCACGCGGGCTTCCTCGCTACCCATCTGCTTGTGCAGGCGATCGATGGTGTTGGAGCTGCCGTTCTCGGCTACGCGAGCCTCTTCGCCCATCTGCTGGTGCAGGCGGTCGATGGTGCGGCTGCTGCCGTTCTCGGCGACGCGGGCTTCTTCACCCATCTGCTTGTGCAGGCGGTCGATGGTGTTGGAGCTGCCGTTCTCGGCTACGCGAGCCTCTTCACCCATCTGCTGGTGCAGGCGGTCGATGGTGCGGCTGCTGCCATTCTCGGCGACGCGGGCCTCTTCACCCATCTGCTGGTGCAGGCGATCGATGGTCTGGCTGCTGCCGTTCTCCGAAACGCGGACCTGCTCGCTCAGTTGCTTGTGCAGGCGTTCGATGGTCTGGCCGCTGCCGTTCTCGGCGACGCGGGCCTGCATTTGCTGGTGCAGACGGTCGACGCTGTGGGAAGAACCGCTCTCGGCCACTTGCGCCGGAGCCTGGGCGGAAACGCTGGCCGGGGCGGCGAAAGCGAGGTTGGCGGCGATCAGGGAAAGGGCGAAACCGAAGGTGAGGGTGCGTTTCATGATGTTTGGCTCCTGGAGGAAAGGGGTGTTGTTCTGGACACGGAGCCAGTATCCAATCTGGATTATCGATTTAAAAACGAAGCCGGGTAATGGTCGCTATCGATGTCGATGATGTTTGATTTAATCCTTTAGGAACAATAAGTTGATTTTGAATATTGACTTCTATCAATGGCCTCGATGGAGTGTATCGACGTGATTGTTCATATCTGTCGATTAGATAAATCTACCGGCACGAAAGGCCAGGGCTATCGTCGCAGGCGGCCCGGCGCCTCGCCGAGCCGCGTGCCAGAGCGGTTGCGCCTGTCCCGGGGCGGCACGAATGACGCCGGGGCTGGCTTCGCGCATCCTTGGGGGTGTCATCGTGGGGAGCCGTTCGATTTTCCGGCCCGGCGATTTTTCCGGCATTTCGCCGGGGCCTTGCGGTCCAACCCGATAGAAGAGCCTGCCTGGGCGCACCCAACCGACGCGGAGACAAGGAGTTCTGCATGACGCGCGGCGCGAAAATCTGCCTGTTCAGCCTTGCCGGCCTGCTCACCCTGCTGGTGGCGGCGCTGGCGTTCATCGCCACCTTCGACTGGAACCGCGTGCGGCCATTGATCAACGACAAGGTCTCCGCCGCCATCGGCCGCCCCTTCGCCATCAACGGCGAGCTGCAGGTGCTCTGGCAGCGCGAGCCGGAGGAGGGCGGCTGGCGCGCCTGGGTGCCCTGGCCGCACTTCGCCGCCAGCGACATCACCCTGGGCAACCCCGACTGGGCGGTGGGCAAGACCCGCGCGGCCGAGTTCGCCAGCCTCAAGCACGTGGAGTTCCGCCTCTCGCCGCTGCCGCTGCTGTGGCACCAGGTGGTGATCCCGCAGGTACGCCTGACGCAGCCCAGCGCCGACCTGCTGCGCCTGGCCGACGGCCGCGCCAACTGGGCCTTCACCCTGCCGGCCAAGGAGGAGGGCGAGGCCGAGCAGCCCACGCCCTGGTCGCTGGCCATCGGCGAGATCGGCTTCGACAAGGGCCGCGTGGGCTTCGACGACCAGACACTGAAGACGCGCCTGGAAGTGCTGGTGGACAGCCTCGGCAAGCCGGTGCCCTTCGCCCAGCTGGCCGGCAAGGCGCTGGGCGGCGAGCAGGCGGCGGCCACCCAGGACTACGTGTTCGGCTGGAAGGTGCGCGGCACCTACAAGGGCCTGGCGCTGGCCGGCGAGGGCAAGGTCGGCGGCGTGCTGGCCCTGGAGGACGCCAGCCGGCCCTTCCCGCTGCAGGCGGAGGTGAAGGTGGGCGACACCCGCGCGGCGGTGGTCGGCACCCTCACCGACCCGCTGCACCTGGGGGCCCTGGACCTGCGCCTGAAGCTGGCCGGCAACAGCATGGCCAACCTCTACCCGCTGACCGGCGTGACTCTCCCCGATACCCCGGCCTACACCACCGACGGCCGCCTGCGCGCGCAACTGCACGACCCCGCCGGGGCGCGCTTCGAATACCAGAACTTCAACGGCAAGGTCGGCGAAAGCGACCTGCACGGCAGCCTGACCTTCGTCAACGGCCAGCCGCGGCCGAAACTCAGCGGCAAGCTGACCTCCGAGCAACTGCGCATGGTCGACCTGGGCCCGCTGATCGGCGCCGACACCAACGCGCAGAAGCAGGCGCGCGGCCAGAGCACCCGCCAGCCGGCGGACAAGGTGCTGCCGGTGGAGGCATTCCGCACCGAGCGCTGGCGCGCCATGGACGCCGACGTGGCGTTCGCCGGCAAGCGCATCGTCCACAGCGACAAGCTGCCCATCAGCGACCTGCAGACCCACCTGCGCCTGGAGGACGGCCTGCTGCGCCTGGACCCGCTGCGCTTCGGCGTGGCCGGCGGCAGCCTGACCGCGCAGATCCGCCTGGACGGCGGCAAGACGCCGCTGCAGAGCCGGGTGCAGCTGCAGGCCCGCGGCTTCAAGCTCAAGCAGCTGTTCCCCAGCTTCGCGCCGATGCAGACCAGCTTCGGCGAACTCAACGGCGACGCCGCGCTGAGCGGCACCGGCAACTCGGTGGCGGCCATCCTCGGCGGCGCCGACGGCGAGATCAAGCTGCTGGTCAACGACGGGCGGATCAGCAAGGGGCTGATGGAGATCGCCGGGCTCAACGTCGGCAACTACCTGGTGGCCAAGCTGTTCGGCGACGACGATGTGAAGATCAACTGCGCGGCGGCCGACGTCGGCATCGCCAAGGGCCTGGCCCAGCCGCGGATCTTCGCCTTCGATACGGAGAACGCCATCATCAATGTCGAGGGCACCAGCAACTTCGCCACCGAGCAGCTGGACCTGGACATCATCCCCCACAGCAAGGGCGTGCGGCTGTTCTCGCTGCGCTCGCCGCTCTACGTGCAGGGCACCTTCAAGAACCCGAAGGCCGGGGTGCACGCCGGCCCGCTGATCGCCCGCGGCGCCGGCATGGTGGCCCTGGGCGTGGCGGTGGGGCCGGCGGCCGGGCTGCTGGCGCTGATAGCGCCGAGCAAGAACGACGACAACCAGTGCGCCGCCCTGCTGGCGCAGATGAAGCAGCCAGCCCGGGCACCGAAGCGCTGAGTCAGTAGACCGGGATGTACAGGTCGGTTTCCGAGGCGGCGTCGTCCGGCCCGTGGAAGCGCTCGGTGTAGCGCTCGAAGGCCGGCGCCTGGCGCGGCTCCAGCCCGCGCTGGGGCAGCAGTTCGGCATGGATGCGCTGGAAGCTGTCGGCGATGCCTTCCACCGGCCCGACGTGGGTGAACACCGCGTACTTCTGCGCCGGCACCTCGAACTTCACCATGCCCTCGGGCACCGCGGCGCCCTGGGCCACCGGCAGCCCGGCGATGTAGTGGAAGACGCCGCCGGCGGCCTGGGCGCAGATGCCATAGGCGCTGCGGTCGTCGGCCCGCGCGGCGACTTCGCCCTCGCGCGGCAGGAAGCGCTGCCAGAGCTGGCCGATGCCGCCCTCCTGGCCGTCGCCGCGGTATTCCAGGCCCACCACGCTGAAGGCGGGCAGTTCGACGATGTGGTGTTTCATGAGGTCCTCTCCTGTTTTCCTGCTCGCATGATAGACGGCATCGATATCGCCTGAATATTTTCCGCGGCACCTGGTCCATTGCTCTGTTCCCCTCCCGCAGAAGGAGATTGCCATGCCGCGCAACGGTACGCAGGGCCACTCGGCACGCCACGAGAAACAGCGGGCGCACGTTCAGGCGCATTACGGGAAGCTGGGCCTCAGCCCGGAGGAGGTGGACGCCCTGGCCAGGCTCGCCCGGCGCAGCAAGCCGGCCACCGCCAAGCTGCTGGGCATGACGCGCAAGGAACTGCTGGCGCGCGCGGCCCGCGCCGGTGTGCGCGGGCGCTGGCGGATGACCAAGGCGGAACTGGTGGCGGCGCTCAGCTAAACGCCGCCGGGGGGCCTCAGGGGTGCGCGTCGCGGTCGTGGCGGTCGCGCTCGGAGCAGCTCAGGAAGCCGCTCCCGTCGACCCTGCCCTGGTCGTCGAAGGTCACGTAGTAGGGCTGCTCGCGGCCTTCCCGGTTGAGGATGTAGCTGTTGCAGCTACCGGCCTTGTACGCCCGCGCCTGGGTGCTGGAAGGCGGGCCGCCGACACGCAGCACCTCGTCCCTGCTCATGCCGTCGTGCACGTCGCGCACCAGCGGCTCGTCGCGGTAGGTCACCAGGTTGACCGGGTTCTGCACCCGGGTGGATTCATGGGAACAGCCCGCGAGCAGGGCCAGGGCGGTGGCGGTCAGCAGGGCTTGCCGGTACATGGGGCCTCCTTGTCGGATCGGACCTGTGGGTGGTCCAGTTTCGAGTCGGGGCCTGGGGCGGGAGTTCGAAAAATTGGTGGGGGTGGAGGCGCGGGCTTGTGTGGTGGTTTGCGAAGGGGGCTCCCGGATGCACTGGCGTTGAACCGACCTCCGTACCCTCTCCCCAGCCCTCTCCCTGAAGGGAGAGGGGGCTTGTCCGTGCCGGCTGAAAGCAAGGTCTCAGCCGGACGCCACTATATCCAGCTGACTCCAGAGTATCCAAGCACTCCGAACGGTCCCCTCTCCCTTCAGGGAGAGGGTTAGGGAGAGGGAGCGGAGTTGATCCTGCGCGCCTGTGCCACCTGTGAGCACCCTTCGCGAGCAAGCTCGCTCCTACGAAAAGCAGCAGCCGACTGCCCCCGGCCGATGGCTAAACGGCGGATAACCGCGAACGGTTATCCGCCCTACGGTTGAGGGCGTGCGTAGAAGAAACCCTGGCGCCTCAGCCGTAGCGCTTCTTCGCCTCGATGGCCAGGCCGCTGCCGATGCCGCCGAAACGGTCGCCGTCGACGTGGCGGGCGTTGGGCAGCATGGCCGCCACGCTCTGGCGCAGGGCTGGCACGCCGCTGGAGCCGCCGGTGAAGAACACGGTGTCGACCCGCGCCGGGTCGAGGTCGGCGTCGCCCAGCAGGCGGGTGATGCCGGCGCGTACGCGTTCCAGCTGCGGCTCGATGGCGCCCTCGAACAGCTCGCGGGTCAGCTCGGCCACCAGGCCCGGCTCGATGCGCGCCAGGTCGATGTCGCGGCGCTGGCTGTCGCTCAGCTCGATCTTGCTGGCCTCCACCTGCATCGCCAGCCAGTGCCCGGCGCGCTGCTCGATGAGGCGGAACAGGCGGTCGATGCCGGTGCCGTCGACGATGTCGTAGCGCATGTTCTTCAGCGCCAGCTGCGACTTCTGCGCGTACACCGCGTTGATGGTGTGCCAGGTGGCCAGGTTCAGGTGGTAGCTGGTGGGCATCAGCGCGTCGGACTTCATCCGGCTGCCGTAGCCGAACAGCGGCATCACGCCCTGCAGGCTGAGCTGCTTGTCGAAGTCGGTGCCGCCGATGTGCACGCCGCCGGTGGCCAGGATGTCGGCCTGGCGCTCGGCCTGCTCGCGGCGCTCCGGGGCCAGGCGCACCAGGGAGAAGTCCGAGGTGCCGCCGCCGATGTCGACGATCAGCACCAGCTCCTCGCGCGCGATGCCGCGCTCGTAGTCGAAGGCCGCGGCCAGGGGCTCGTACTGGAAGGAAATGTCCTTGAAGCCGAGCTTGCGCGCCACTGCCACCAGGGTGTCCTGGGCCTCGCGGTCGGCCTCGGCGTCGTCGTCGACGAAGAACACCGGGCGGCCCAGCACCACGGCCTCGAACTCGCGGCCGGCGACGGCCTCGGCGCGCCGCTTCAGCTCGCCGATGAACAGCCCGAGCAGGTCCTTGAACGGCAGGGCGCTGCCCAGCACCGTGGTCTCGCTCTTGAGCAGGGGCGAGCCGAGCAGGCTCTTCAGCGAGCGCATCAGGCGCCCCTCGTAGCCTTCCAGGTATTCGGCCAGGGCCAGGCGGCCGTAGACCGGGCGGCGCTCCTCGGTGTTGAAGAAGACCACCGAGGGCAGGGTGATCTTGCCGTCTTCCAGTGCGATCAGCGGTTCCGTCCCCGGGCGCCACCAGCCGACGGTGGAGTTGGAGGTGCCGAAGTCGATGCCCAGGGCGCGGGCGTCAGTGGAGTGCAGCATGGCGGAAAGGTCCGGCGAAAAAACGGCCGCGCAGTTTACGCGAGTGCGCATGGCGCTGCTCGACTATCGGCTCATGTGCCGCTGGACGGTGAAGGCGATAGAGTGCTTGGGAAGGCTTTGTAGTTTTGCTACATTTGCCATCCTGTAGTTTTGCTACATGAGTTCGCTGATTCCGCAGAGCCCCTTCCCACCTCCAGGTCGCAGTTGGATCCCACCATGCACAGAGCCTCCCACCACGAGCTACGCCAGAGTTTCCGGGCGTTGCTGAACTCTTCCTCCTGCTACCACACGGCATCGGTGTTCGACCCGATGTCGGCGCGCATCGCCGGTGACCTCGGCTTCGAGGTCGGCATCCTGGGTGGTTCTGTAGCTTCGCTACAAGTGCTCGCGGCGCCCGACTTCGCCCTCATCACCCTCAGCGAGTTCGTCGAGCAGGCCACCCGCATCGGCCGCGTCGCGCGCCTGCCGGTGATCGCCGACGCCGACCACGGCTACGGCAACGCGCTGAACGTGATGCGCACCATCGTCGAGCTGGAGCGCGCCGGCGTCGCCGCGCTGACCATCGAGGACACCCTGCTGCCGGCGCAGTTCGGCCGCAAGTCCACCGACCTGATCCCGGTGGAGGAGGGCGTGGGCAAGATCCGCGCGGCGCTGGAGGCGCGGGTGGACCAGGAGATGGCGATCATCGCCCGGACCAACGCCGAGGTGATCGAGGTGGACGACGTGATCCGCCGCACCCTGGCCTACCAGGCCGCCGGCGCCGACGGCATCTGCATGGTCGGCATCCGCGACTTCGAGCACCTGGAGGCCATCGCCCGCCACCTGAGCGTGCCGCTGATGCTGGTGTCCTACGGCAACCCGAAGCTGCACGACGACAAGCGCCTGGCCAAGCTCGGCGTGCGCATCGTGGTGGACGGCCATGCCGCCTACTTCGCCGCCATCAAGGCCACCTACGACTGCCTGCGCGAGCAGCGCGGCGTGGACGCCTCCGACCTGACCGCCTCGGAGCTGGCGAAGAAGTACACCCTGCCGGAGGAGTACCAGATCTTCGCCAGGGAATACATGGAAGTGAAGGAATAGGGCCTAGCCTTCCCGGCCCTCTTCGAGCTTGTGCAGCAGGTACTCGACCTGGGCGTTGAACGGGTAGAGCAGGGTGCCGGCCGGCCGCTCGGTCAGCTGCAGGTAGCGCCAGCGGGCGCGCATGGCCTCGCCCTCGGGGGTGTCCGGCAGGCTGGTGAACTGGGCCCCGATGGCTTCGCGCAGGTCGGCGACCTGCTCGTCCAGGCTCCCGTCGTCCGCCCCCAGCAGCTTGTGGTTGGCGCGCTTGGCCTTGAGCAGCGCCAGGCGCTGCAGGTTGTCCGCCAGGCTCGCTTCGCCCGGCGGCGGAAGCTGCACGCGGAACTCCTGTAGCAGCGCCGAGACCTCCAGGGCCTGGGCGAGGGCCTCGCGCAGCGCCGGGCCGCTCTGTTCGTAGCCGCTTTCCACGCGTTCCACCGTTTCGCCGTAGAGCGACCAGATGTCCTGGAGCGTCTCGCCGTTGCGCTGTTCGGCGACCTGGGCGTGGAAGGTCTCGTCGAGCCGTTGCAGGCGCTTGAGGAAACGTTCGTCGCCAGTGGCGCTGTAGAGCAGCAGGTAGCGCTGCGCGGCCTGCAGGGTGGCGTCGAGGTCGTCGGCCCGGGCCACGCCGGGCAGGGTGACGAGCAGGCTCAGCAGCAGGGAAAGGACGAGGCGGTGCATGGGGCGGCTCCTGGCGATGGGGCCGCCATTCTTGGGTGGCCCATCCGGTGCCGCCTATCGGACGATTCCGAGTCTGCGGTAGACCGACTCCGGCCGGGACGGCCGGCCCCGGTCAGGCGCCGGCCAGCTTGCCGAGCATGGCCTCGATCTGCGCGTTGAAGGGGTAGAGCAGTTGCTGGCCATTGCGCTGGCTGACCTGCAGGTAGCGCCAGCGCTTGTCCAGTTCGTCGTGCAGGGCGGGGTTGCTTTGCGCCAGGGCGTCGATGCGCTGCTGGATGCGTTCGTCCAGGGCCTTGACGTTCGCCGCCTCGGCCTCGGCGCGCGGGCCGTCGACCTTCTGCAGGTTGGCCAGGCGGGCGGTGAGCAGGGCGCGGCTGCGCAGGTCGTCGGCCAGGCCCGGTGCGGCCAGCGGGTGGGCCTGCAGGTAGGCGTCCAGGGGCTCGGCCAGCTTCAGGCTGCGGGCCATCTCGCCATTCTGGTCGAGCTTGCGGGCGGCGTGCTCGGCCAGCATCTGTTGCCGGCCCTGCTCGTAGCTGGCCCAGAGCGCGCGCAGCGCCGCGGCGTCCTGGCGCTGCCCGAGGGCGGCCTGCAGGTGCTTGCCGGTGGCGTCCAGGCGTTCGAGGAAGCGTTCGTCGGCGGTGGCGCTGTAGAGCAGCAGGTAGCGGTTGGCGTCGACCAGGTCGGCTTCGACGCTGGTGGCCCCGGAGGCCTGGGCCTGGGCGCCGAGCAGGGCGCAGAGCGCCAGCGGCAGGCAGTGGCGGAGACGGGACGGGAGGATTCGCATCGGGGAACATCCATGACGGGAAAGCGCGCTATTGTTCTCGTTGCGCGGCGCCCGGGGAAGGGGCTTTTCAGCGCACCCCGCCACCTTTTCGCGCAGCCGTTGCCCTTGCAATCGGCCGCCGGGGCGTCCATATCTGCAATCTGTACAAAGTTTGATCGGAGGTTGCCATGGCCAGTGGTTGGGCGAACGACGGCGCCGTGCAGGAACAGATCGACAGCACCATCGAGGACGCCGTCGCCCGGGCGCGCAGCCAGTTGCCCCGCGGCGAGAGCCTGACGCATTGCGAGGAGTGCGATGCGCCCATCCCCGAGGCGCGGCGCCAGGCCGTGCCCGGCGTGCGCCTGTGCGTGAACTGCCAGGCCGCCCACGACCAGGAGCAGGCGGCCTTCGCCGGCTACAACCGGCGCGGCAGCAAGGACAGCCAGCTGCGCTGAGGGGCCTCACTGCAGCAGCGGGGGCTTGCCGGCGGCGCGCCTTTCTTCCCGCCATTCCTCCAGGCTCGGCGCGGCCAGGTCGCCGTCGAGCTGGTGGATGATCTCGAAGTAGTCCTGCTTCAGCGGGTCCTTCAGCACCTCGCTGCGCGGCTTCACCTTCACCGCATAGATGCGCTGCACGTTCTGGTGGTCGAACGCGCGCCAGTACTGCTCGCCCTTGAGCAGGGCGTAGCGGTGGCCTTCCAGCGCCCTGATCAGCGCCTCGCTGTCCAGGCTGTTGGCGCGCCTGGCGGCGTCCGCCCACTGGTAGACGATGCCGTAGGCCGAGGCGGCGGAGCTGGACGGGTACTTCTGGTAGCGCTTCACGTAGTCGCTGACGAAGGCCTTGCCGCGGGCGCTGTTCTCCAGTTCCGGTACGCGCCAGGTCCAGGGCTCGGTGCCGACCACGCCCTCCATCACGCTCGGCCCGGCCTGCTCTATCACGTTCAGGGTGAGGTTGGGCGCGACTACCTGCATGCGTCTGGTCAGGCCGAGGTCGTGGGCCACCTGCATGGCCCGCACCAGGTCGCGGCCGAACAGCACCAGGACCAGCACCTGGACGTCGCTGGCGGTCGCCTGGGCCAGGCTGTCGCGGTAGTGCGCAAGGCCGACGGCGGGGAAGGGAATGCGCCGCCCGGGGTGCTGGGCGCCGTCCTGGGTGCCGGTGGCCTGGCGTAGCGAGGCTTCTGTGGTGTGGCCCCAGGTGTAGTCGGAGGTGACGTAGAAGTAGCGGCTGCCCGGGTGCTTCTGCGCCAGGTACTGGCCCAGCACCCGCGCGCTCATCCAGGCGCTGATGCCCTCGCGGAACATGTAGCGGTGGCCGTCCTTGCCGGTGGTGTCGTTGGAGTAGGTGACGGCGCCGAAGTACAGCAGCCCGCGCTCGGCGGCGCGCTTGCCGGCGGCGATGGCCACGGCGCTGGAGGCGCCGCCGAAGAGCATGGCGGCGCCCTCGTCGGCCAGCTTGTCGACGTTGGCCACGGCCTTCTTCGAGCGCGAGGCGCTGTCGTGGCTGGACAGCCGCAGCGAGCGGCCGAGCACGCCGCCGTTGGCGTTGATCTCGTCGATGGCCAGCAGGGCGCCGCGCATCTGGTCGCGCCCTTCGTTCTGGTAGCTGCCGGTGCGGGGGTAGTTGAGGCCCAGGGTGATGGGCGCGGGGGCGGCGGCCTGGGCGCAGGCGCAGAAGCCCAATGCCAGGGCCAGGGCGGCGGTCAGTCGTTTCATCGGGAGTCCTTGTTGTTCTAGCGGGCACAGAGGCCCTGCCAGCGTAGGGGGTGGACTCCCGGGGGAAATGCGAAGCGCGTCCGCTGGGGGCGGTCTTCTGAATTTTCCCGGGGGATTTCAGCGACCTGTAGGCGCGCGCCTAGCATGCCGGAGTGCTCTTCGTCGGATGGGTTGAGCGAAACCCATGTTGCCGTGGCGATGGGTATCGCTTCGCTCAACCCATCCTACGACGGCGTTTCTCCCACAGGGGATGGCGCGGTGGGGCTGTGTAGGAGCGGACTCCGTCCGCGATTGGATTTACCGATCACGCCGGACGTCCCGGTGGCATGGCCGACGGCGGATAACCGCGAACGGTTATTCGCCCTACGGTTGGGCACATTGTAGGAGCACGCCCTGCGTGCGAATCGTGCGCAGGGCCCCGGGGATACCTGCAGCCAGGCCGCGTTTCAGAACAGGAAATAACGCTGCGCCATGGGCAGCACCTCGGCCGGTTCGCACCACAGCAGCTGGCCGTCGGCGCGCACCTGGTAGTTCTGCGGGTCGACCTCGATGTGCGGCAGGTAGGCGTTGTGGATCAGGTCGGTCTTGCGCAGCGTGCGGCAGCCCTGCACCACGCCGATGGCCTTGTGCAGGCCCAGGCGCGCGTGCAGGCCGGCCTCCCAGGCGGCCTGGCTGAGGAAGGTCAGGCTGGTGGCGTGGTGGCTGCCGCCAAAGCTTGCGAACATCGGCCGGTAGTGCACCGGCTGCGGGGTGGGGATGGAGGCGTTGGCGTCGCCCATCAGGCTCGCCGCGATGGCGCCGCCCTTGAGGATCAGGCTCGGCTTCACGCCGAAGAAGGCCGGGCGCCAGAGCACCAGGTCGGCCAGCTTGCCCACCTCGATGCTGCCCACCTCGTGGCTGACGCCATGGGTGATCGCCGGGTTGATCGTGTATTTGGCGATGTAGCGCCTGGCGCGGAAGTTGTCGTTGCGCGCGCCGTCGCCGGGCAGGGCGCCGCGCTGCTTCTTCATCTTGTCGGCGGTCTGCCAGGTGCGCGTGATGACCTCGCCGACGCGGCCCATGGCCTGGCTGTCGGAGCTGATCATGCTGAAGGCGCCCAGGTCGTGGAGGATGTCCTCGGCGGCGATGGTCTCGCGGCGGATGCGCGACTCGGCGAAGGCCACGTCCTCGGCGATGCTCGGGTCCAGGTGGTGGCAGACCATGAGCATGTCCAGGTGCTCGTCGATGGTGTTGCGGGTGAAGGGCCGCGTCGGGTTGGTGGAGCTGGGCAGCACGTTGGCGAAGCCGCAGGCGCGGATGATGTCCGGCGCGTGGCCGCCGCCGGCGCCCTCGGTGTGGTAGGTGTGGATGGTGCGGCCGGCGAAGGCGGCCAGGGTGGTTTCGACGAAGCCGGATTCGTTGAGGGTGTCGGTGTGGATGGCCACCTGCACGTCGTAGCGGTCGGCCACGCCCAGGCAGTTGTCGATCGCCGCCGGGGTGGTGCCCCAGTCCTCGTGCAGCTTCAGGCCGATGGCCCCGGCGCGCACCTGTTCCTCCAGCGGCAGCGGCAGGCTGGCGTTGCCCTTGCCGGTGAAGCCGATGTTCATCGGGAAGGCGTCGGCGGCCTGGAGCATGCGCGCCAGGTGCCAGGGCCCGGAGGTGCAGGTGGTGGCGTTGGTGCCGGTGGCCGGCCCGGTGCCGCCGCCGATCATGGTGGTCACCCCGCTCATCAGCGCCTCTTCGATCTGCTGCGGGCAGATGAAGTGGATGTGCGTGTCGATGCCGCCGGCGGTGAGGATCATGCCCTCGCCGGCGATCACCTCGGTGCTGGCGCCGAGGGCGATGCTGACGCCGGGCTGGATGTCCGGGTTGCCGGCCTTGCCGATGGCTTTGACGCGCCCGTCCTTCAAGCCCACGTCGGCCTTGACGATGCCCCAGTGGTCGAGGATCAGCGCGTTGGTGATGACGGTGTCGACCACCTCGGCGGCCGGCAGTTGGCCCTGGCCCATGCCGTCGCGGATGACCTTGCCGCCGCCGAACTTCACCTCCTCGCCGTAGACGGTGAAGTCCTGCTCCACCTCGATCCACAGCTCGGTGTCGGCCAGGCGCACGCGGTCGCCGACGGTGGGGCCGAACATGTCGGCGTAGGCTTGTCTGCTGATCTTCATTGCGGCTCCTTGGCGGCCAGGGGCATTCGGTACTTTTCCTGAGCCTTCGACACGGGACTCAACCACGCGCCCTCTCCCTAACCCTCTCCCTGAAGGGAGAGGGGACCGTGCGGTGCAGGATGAAACCTTGGCGTCAGCCGGCACGGACAGCTCCCTCTCCCTTCAGGGAGAGGGCGGGGGAGAGGGTTCTCTTGTTTGCATCAATCTCAAAGCGCGCCCATCACTCGCCCAGCGAAGCCGTAAACCTTTCTCTCGCCAGCCAGCTCCACCAACTCCACCTCGCGGCTCTGCCCCGGTTCGAAGCGCACCGCGGTGCCGGCCGGGATGTTCAGGCGCATGCCGCGGGCCGCTTCGCGGTCGAAGCGCAGGGCGTCGTTGGTCTCGTAGAAGTGGTAGTGCGAGCCGACCTGGATCGGCCGGTCGCCGCTGTTGGCCACCGTCAGGCTGAGCGTGCGGCGGCCGGCGTTGAGTTCGATCTCGCCGGGCTGGACGTCGTATTCGCCAGGGATCATGGGGCGCTCCTAGGGTCGAGGATCAGTTGCATGAAGGTCAGGTCGAGCCAGCGGCCGAACTTCTGGCCCACCTGCGGCATCTGCCCGGTGACGGCGAAGCCCAGGCGTTCGTGCAGGCGGATGGAGGCGGCGTTGCCGCTCTCGATGGCCGCCACCATCACGTGCAGGCCCTGGGCCCGGGCGCGGTCGATCAGCGCCTGCATCAGCTGCGGGCCCACGCCCTTGCCGCGCTGGTCGGCGCGCACGTAGACCGAGTGCTCGACGGTTTCGCGGAAGCCGTCGAAGGCGCGCCAGGGGCCGTAGCTGGCGTAGCCGACCATTTCGCCGGCGTCCTCGGCCACCAGCACCGGGAAGCCCTGCTGGGCGCGCAGTTCCAGCCAGGCGCGGCGGTTGTCGAGGTCGATGGCGACCTCGTTCCAGATCGCGGTGGTGTTGAGCACGGCGTCGTTGTAGATGTCGCGCAGGGCTTCGAGGTCGGCGGGCTGGGCATCGCGGATGTGCATGGGGGTTCCTTGGGCAGGTTCAGTCGAAGGTCGCCGGTCTGTGCCGGCTGTCAGGCGATGGGCTGGTGCACGGTGACCAGCTTGGTGCCGTCGGGGAAGGTGGCCTCCACCTGGATTTCCGGGATCATCTCCGGCACCCCTTCCATCACCTGCTCGCGGCTGAGCAGGGTGGTGCCGTAGTGCATCAGCTCGGCCACGGTGCGGCCGTCGCGGGCGCCTTCGAGCAGGGCGGCGGAGATCAGCGCGATGGCTTCCGGGTGGTTCAGCTTCAGGCCGCGGGCCAGGCGCCGCTCGGCCACCAGGCCGGCGGTGAAGATCAGCAGCTTGTCTTTCTCGCGGGGCGTCAAGTCCATCTCAGGTGCTCCAGATTCTCGGGGGAACGGCCTCGCGGCCGAGCAGCGCGGGCCGCAGCCGGCGCCAGAGTTCGATGAGCCAGGCGCGGGCGTGCAGCGCCTCGGCGGCCAGGCAGCGGGCGACCAGCAGGCCGGGCAGCTGGGTGAGGTTGCCGCGCCCGCTGCAGGGTAGCGCGCGGCAGGCTTCCAGCAGCTCGGCGTCGATCTGCCCGCTGGCGATCAGGGTGGCCATCACCGGCTGCCCGGCCAGGCCGATGGGCGAGTCCAGCAGGCGGTCGCCGCCGTCGATGCGCTGGCGTTCGTGCCACAGGCGCTGGCCGTCGCGGCGGATGTCCAGCTGCGCGGCGAAGCGGCCCTGGTCGAAGCGCTCGCCGGCGGCGGGGCGGCCGAGGGCGACCAGGTCCCAGTAGAACAGGCGGGCGTCGCCGAGCAACTCGATGTCGCTGCGCAGCTCGGCCCGGGCGCCGGAGAACACGATGGTTTCCTGGGGCAGCCATTCCAGGGTGGCGCCGGGCTCGACGCGGATGCGCAGGCGCTGGCTGGCCGGCGTGGCGGCGCGGTACCACTTGGCCGCGCCGGGGCTGGTGAGCTGCGCCCAGGCGCCGGGGCCGGCGTGGATGTCCAGGGCCAGGGTATCGCCCCCGGCGATGCCGCCGGGCGGGTGCACCACGATGTGCTGGCAGACCTGCGGGCCCTCGGCGTAGAGGTGCTTCTGCACCCGCAACGGCCCCAGGTGGCGCCGCTTCACCGGCCGCGTGCCGTCGCCGACGCGGGCGTAGGCCAGCTCCAGCTCGGCGTGCCAGGCGGGGTGGAAGAGGGCGGCAGGTGCGTTCATGGGGCTCGGGTTCGGCTGCGGTTGCCCTGGATAGAGCAATTGGCGTGCCTTCTGCGCCAGGATAGTGCGTGGGCGTGGAAAGCCTGGCCCGCGACGGGGGACGGGGTTGTCCGGGTGGTCAGGTATGGGCGCGATTGCGGTGCATCGGCGAGTGCCGTGCGCCATCATGGAGCGTAGGGCGTATAACCGTTCGCGGTTATCCGCCGATGGCCCGGGCGCGGAAGGTCGATGGCGGATAACGCCGTAGGCGTTATGCGCCCTACGGTGCCGGCGAGCATCGATGTGTCCGTTGGCACGGACGGCCCCTCAGATGGCGACCAGGCCGCGCACCCCTTCGCCTTCCATGTCCGCGCCACGGCCCTGCTGGACGATCTCGCCGCGGGCCATCACCAGGTACTGGTCGGCCAGTTCGGCGGCGAAGTCGTAGAACTGCTCCACCAGCAGGATGGCCATGTCGCCGCGCTCGGCGAGCTTGCGGATCACCGCGCCGATCTCCTTGATCACCGAGGGCTGGATGCCTTCGGTGGGCTCGTCGAGGATCAGCAGACGCGGGCGGCTGGCCAGGGCGCGGCCGATGGCCAGTTGTTGCTGCTGGCCGCCGGAGAGGTCGCCGCCGCGGCGCTGCTTCATCTCGCGCAGCACCGGGAACAGCTCGTAGATGAACTCGGGAACCGCCTTGGCCTCTTTCGCGCCGAAGCGCGAAAGCCCCATCAGCAGGTTCTCCTCCACGCTCAGCCGCGGGAAGATCTCGCGCCCCTGGGGCACGTAGGCGATGCCGGCATGCACCCGCTGGTGCGGCTTGAAAGCCGTGATGGCCTTGCCCTCCCAGTTGACGCTGCCTTCGCGCGCCGGCACCAGCCCCATCAGGCAGCGCAGCAGGGTGGTCTTGCCCACGCCATTGCGCCCGAGCAGACAGGTGACTTCACCGATCTTCGCGTCGAACGACAGGCCACGGAGGATGTGGCTGCCGCCGTAGTATTGGTGCAGCTGTTGGACTTGGAGCACGGTTGGATTCCTCGATTGCTGCAGCTTCAAGCCCCAAGCTTCAAGCCACAAGAAAGAGCGGTCAGCCTCGTTTTGCAGCTTGCAGCTTGCAGCTTGCAGCTTGCAGCTTGCAGCTTGCAGCTGGCGCGTCAGCGCCCCAGATAGACTTCGATCACCTGTTCGTTGGCCTGCACTTCTTCCAGCGAACCCTCGGCCAGCACGTGGCCCTGGTGCAGCACGCTGACGTGGTCGGCGATGCTGCCGACGAAGCCCATGTCGTGCTCCACCACCATCAGCGAGTGCTGGCCGGCGAGGGACCTGAAGAGTTCGGCGGTGAACTCGGTCTCGGCGTCGGTCATGCCCGCCACCGGTTCGTCGAGCAGCAGCAGTTGCGGTTCCTGCACCAGCAGCATGCCGATCTCCAGGAACTGCTTCTGGCCGTGGGACAGCAGCCCCGCCGGGCGCCGCCGCGACTCGCCGAGGCGGATGGTGGCCAGCACTTCCTCGATGCGGTCCTTCTGCTCGCCGGACAGCTTCGCCCGCAGGCTGGCCCACACCGACTTGTCGGCCTTCTGCGCCAGCTCCAGGTTCTCGAACACCGAGAGCGCCTCGAACACCGTGGGCTTCTGGAACTTGCGGCCGATGCCGGCCTGGGCGATCTCCACCTCGCTCATGCGCTGCAGGTCGTAGGTTTCGCCGAAGTAGGCCTTTCCACTGTCGGGGCGGGTCTTGCCGGTGATCACGTCCATCAGCGTGGTCTTGCCCGCGCCGTTGGGGCCGATGATGCAGCGCAGCTCGCCGACGCCGATGTACAGGGTCAGGTCGCGCAGGGCGCGGAAGCCGTCGAAGCTGACGTTGATGTCTTCCAGGGTGAGGATGGTGCCGTGGCGCACGTCCAGGCCTTCGCGCGCGCTGGCGCCCAGGCCGACGGCGTCGCGGCTGGTGCCGCTGGGGTCGAAGGCCGGTTCCAGCATCAGGTGGGGCACGGCTCTCATTGCGCTTTCTCCCGCTTGATCAGGCCCAGGATACCCCGGGGCAGGTACAGGGTGACGACGATGAACAGGGCGCCGAGGAAGAACAGCCAGTACTCCGGGAAGGCCACGGTGAACCAGCTCTTGGCGCCGTTCACCACGCCGGCGCCGAGCAGCGGGCCGATGAGCGTGCCGCGCCCGCCCAGGGCCACCCACACCGCGGCCTCGATGGAGTTGGTCGGCGACATCTCGCTGGGGTTGATGATGCCCACCAGCGGCACGAACAGGGCGCCGGCCAGGCCGCAGATCACCGCGCTCAGCGTCCAGACGAACAGCTTGTAGCCGCGCGGGTCGTAGCCGCAGAACATCAGGCGGTTCTCGGCGTCGCGCAGCGCGGTGAGCACCCGGCCGAACTTGCTCCGCGCCAGGGCGAAGCCCAGCGCCAGGCTCGCCGCCAGCAGCAGGACGATGGCCAGGAACAGCGCGGCGCGGGTGCCCGGCGCGGTGATCGGGAAGCCGAGGATGCTGCGGAAGTTGGTGAAGCCGTTGTTGCCGCCGAAGCCGGTCTCGTTGCGGAAGAACAGCAGCATGCCGGCGAAGGTCAGGGCCTGGGTCATGATCGAGAAGTACACGCCCTTGATCCGCGAGCGGAAGGCGAAGAAGCCGAATACGAAGGCCAGCAGCCCCGGCGCCAGCACCACCAGGCACAGGGCCCAGAGGAAGTGCTGGGTGCCGGCCCAGTACCAGGGCAGCTCGCTCCAGGAGAGGAAGGTCATGAACGCCGGCAGACCGTCGCCTGCGGCTTCGCGCATCAGGTACATGCCCATGGCGTAGCCGCCCAGGGCGAAGAACAGGCCGTGGCCCAGGGACAACAGCCCGGCGTAGCCCCAGACCAGGTCCAGGGCCAGGGCGACTATGGCGTAGCAGAGAATCTTGCCGGTCAGCGTCAGGCCGTAGGCCGACAGGTGCAGGGCATTGTCCTCGGGCAGCAGGTGCAGCAGCGGCAGGATCAGCAGCGCGATGAGCGCGGCGCCGACGATGCCGGCGGTGACTCGCGGGCCGGCCTTCTGCGCGGCCGTCACGGTGAGTGGCTGGTTCATGGACGAGCCTCCACGGCTTCCTGTAGGAGCGAGCTTGCTCGCGAACGGATTCGCTGCGGGGGCTGTTCGCGAGCAAGCTCGCTCCTACGAAAAGCGGCCGTAGCGAGGGTTGGAAGCTGGTTCAATCGATGACCCTCCCTTTCAGAGCGAAGAGCCCCTGCGGTCGTTTCTGGATGAACAGGATGATCAGCGCCAGGATCAGGATCTTGCCCAGCACCGCGCCGATCTGCGGTTCGAGGATCTTGTTCGCCACGCCCAGGCCGAAGGCCGCGCAGACGCTGCCGGCGAGCTGGCCGACGCCGCCCAGCACCACCACCAGGAAGGAGTCGATGATGTAGCTCTGGCCCAGGTCCGGGCCGACGTTGCCGACCTGCGACAGGGCCACCCCGCCGAGCCCGGCGATGCCCGAGCCGAGGCCGAAGGCGAGCATGTCCACGCGCCCGGTGGGCACGCCGCAGCAGGCCGCCATGTTGCGGTTCTGCGTCACCGCGCGGACGTTCAGGCCCAGCCGCGTGCGGTTGAGCAGCAGCCAGGTGAGCGCCAGCACGAACAGGGCGAAGCCGATGATGACGATGCGGTTCCACGGCAGCACCAGGTTCGGCAGCACCTGGATGCCGCCGGACAGCCAGGCCGGGTTGGCCACCTCGACGTTCTGCGCGCCGAACAGCACGCGCACCAGCTGGATCAGCACCAGGCTGATGCCCCAGGTGGCCAGCAGGGTTTCCAGTGGGCGGCCGTAGAGGTGGCGAATCACCGTGCGCTCCAGGGCCATGCCGATGGCCGCGGTGACGCCGAAGGCCACCGGCAGCGCCAGCAGCGGGTAGTACTCCAGCAGGCCGGGGGCGAAGCGCTGCAGCAGCGACTGCACCACGTAGGTGGAGTAGGCGCCGAGCATCAGCATCTCGCCGTGGGCCATGTTGATGACGCCCAGCAGGCCGTAGGTGATGGCCAGGCCCAGGGCCGCCAGCAGCAGGATGGAGCCCAGGGACAGGCCGCTGAAAGCCTGGCCGAGCAGGTCGCCGACCAGCAGCCGGCGCTTGACCTGGGCCAGGCTGGTGGCGGCGGCGGTGCGCACCTGCTCGTCGGCTTCCACGGCCGGCTCGAGCAGGTTCTGCAGGCGCGTCAGCGCCAGCGGGTCGCCGGATTCGCCGAGCAGGCGCACGGCGGAGAGGCGCACCTGCGGGTCGGCGTCGGCCAGTTGCAGGTTGGCCAGGGCCAGCTGCAGGGCGGCCTTCACCTTGTCGTCGGTCTCGGCTTCGCTGCGCTGGGCGAGCAGGTCGCGTTGCGCGGGCTTGGCGGTCTTCTGCAGCTGGCGCGCGGCTTCCAGGCGCAGCGTCGGGTCCTTCGCCACCAGTTGGTGGCTGGCTAGCGCGGTATTCAGCAGGCCGCGCAGGCGGTTGTTCAGGCGCAGCTTGTCGGGCTCGCCGGCGGGGGCGGCGTCGCCTTCGGCGGGGCGGTACTGCTTGTCGTCGCCGAGGAGGAAGGCGTGGTTCTGCGCGTCGACGGCGAAGCGGCCGGCCTGGATGGTCTCGAGCAGCGGCAGGCGCTCGGCCTCGGGGGCGGCGGCCCAGCTTTCGAGCAGGGAGGCGCGGCCGGCATTGTCGGCGGCGGCGAAGTCCTGCGCGGGGCCGGCGAGGGCGGGCAGGGCGAGGAGGGTGGCCAGCGCGAGGGCGCAGGTCTGGAGCAGGCGGTATAGGGCAGTGGGCATGGTGTGGTTCCTGAGAGGCTGGCGCTTGGGCTAGAGCACCCTCTCCCCAGCCCTCTCCCTGAAGGGAGAGGGGGCCGTACGGCACGCGACCGGGAGCATGGAGCTCACTGTCGCGCGTGAGGTTGGCGTGGCGTCCCCTCTCCTGGAGAGAGGGGCTCTGGCGAGCGCCGGCTCAGTTGCTCTTCACCGCGTAGTCCGGCTTCTTGTCGTTGCCCGGGATGAACGGGCTCCACGGCTGGGCGCGGATCGGCTCGGGGGTCTTCCAGACCACGTTGAACTGCCCGTCGTCCTGGATCTCGCCGATCATCACCGGCTTGTGCAGGTGGTGGTTGGTCTTGTCCATGGTCAGGGTGAAGCCCGAGGGCGCCTTGAAGGTCTGCCCGCCCATGGCCTCGCGGACCTTGTCGACGTCGGTGCTGCCGGCCTTCTCCACCGCCTGGGCCCACATGTGGATGCCGACGTAGGTGGCCTCCATCGGGTCGTTGGTCACGGCGGTGGCGTAGTTCGGCAGGTTCTTCGCCTTGGCGTAGGCCTTCCAGTCGGCGACGAACTTCTCGTTCTGCGGGTTCTTCACCGACTCGAAGTAGTTCCACGCGGCCAGGTTGCCCACCAGCGGCTTGGTGTCGATGCCGCGCAGCTCTTCCTCGCCCACCGAGAAGGCCACCACCGGCACCTCGGTGGCTTCCAGGCCCTGGTTGGCCAGTTCCTTGTAGAAGGGCACGTTGGAGTCGCCGTTGACGGTGGAGATCACCGCGGTCTTGCCGCCGGCGGAGAACTTCTTGATGTCGGCGACTATGGTCTGGTAGTCGCTGTGGCCGAAGGGCGTGTAGACCTCCTGGATGTCCTTGTCGGCCACGCCCTTGCTGTGCAGGAAGGCGCGCAGGATCTTGTTGGTGGTGCGCGGGTAGACGTAGTCGGTGCCCAGCAGGAAGAAGCGCTTGGCGGCGCCGCCGTCCTCGCTCATCAGGTATTCCACCGCCGGGATGGCCTGCTGGTTCGGCGCGGCGCCGGTGTAGAAGACGTTGGGCGACATTTCCTCGCCCTCGTACTGCACCGGGTAGAACAGCAGGCCGTTGAGTTCCTCGAACACCGGCAGCACGGATTTGCGCGACACGCTGGTCCAGCAGCCGAAGACCACCGCGACCTTGTCCTGGGTCAGCAACTGGCGGGCCTTCTCGGCGAACAGCGGCCAGTTCGACGCCGGGTCGACCACCACCGGCTCCAGCTTCTTGCCGTTCACCCCGCCCTTGGCGTTGATTTCGTCGATGGTCATCAGCGCCATGTCCTTGAGCGAGGTCTCGGAGATGGCCATGGTGCCGGACAGCGAATGCAGGATGCCGACCTTGATGGTCTCGGCGGCCTGGGAGCTGAAGGGGAACAGGCCGGTGAGCAGCAGCGCGCTCACCGCCAGGGTGCTTTTCAACAGGGGACGACGTTTCATCGCGGCAGCCTCCTTGGCTTCCTGGACCGGGGAGGGTGCCGCGCGGATTCTGGGCCGTCGCCTGTGCAGCCTCCCGAAGTGGGTAGGGGACCCCTGCGGGTCGGGAGGGCTATCGCAGCATCCGTGCCAAACAGCGCAAAGCCCTGTGGCAGAAGGCTTGCGCGGGATTTTTTGCCGCTTCGGTCAGGGTTTCCGGGGCGCTATCTTGGTGCGCCGGCGGGCTTCGTGGGCGAATCGCCCCCAAATGGGGCGCGCCGCGCTCAGCCGGCGGGGAGGAAGTAGCCGCGCACCCCGGTCATGATGATCTGCGCGGCCAGGGCGCAGACGAACAGGCCCATCAGCCGGCTGACGATCTGCAGGCCCTGCTCGCCGAGCATCCGTTCGATGCGGTCGGACAGGTAGAGGGTGGCGCCGAGGGTGAGGCAGGCGAGGAAGATCGCCAGCAGCGCCAGCAGTTTGTCCTCCCAGTGCTGGCCGACGCCCATCACCAGCAGCGCGCCGATGGTGCCGGGGCCGACGGTGATGGGGATGGTCAGCGGGACGATGGTGACGTCCTGCTGCACGTTGTCGCTCTGCACCGCCGAGCGGCCCTGGGCCATGCCCAGCGCGGAGATGAACAGCACGCTGCCGGCGCCGATGCGGAAGGCGTCGGCGGTGATGCCGAAGAGGGTGAAGATGTAGCGCCCGAACAGGTACAGCAGCACGCTGGCGACCAGCGCCGCCAGGGCCACGCGCCAGGCCATGCGCTTGCGGTCGCGCGGGGCGAAGCCGCGGCTCAGGCTGATGAAGCAGGAAAGCACGAAGAAGGGGCTGTAGAGCACCAGCATCTTCAGGTACACGCTGAACAGCACATGCATGGGGAATCTCGTCCGGCTGAGAGGCCTCTGTTTGGGGCTGAAGCATAGCGGGCGCGGCGGGGGCGGTCATTGCGCGGTGGCAATCGTCCGGGGCGGGTGGTGCTCGGGGGCGGCCAATCGCGGACGAAGTCCTACGCTGCCCGAGCCATGCCATTCCCCTGTAGGAGCGCGCCCTGCGCGCGAATCGCGGGCAGGGCCCGCTCCTACCCTGCCGGCGGGCACTGCTTCTCGTAGGAGCGAGCTTGCTCGCGAATAAGCCCCGCAGCGGAGCCTGTTCGCGAGCAAGCTCGCTCCTACGAAGAGCAACCTCGGCACGGCCTGCAAGACAGTTGCCCCTACGACGTGCGTTCCTGGAGCTGTAGGAGCGGACTCTGTCCGCGATTGGCGTCGGGTGATGCTACGGAACCGTAGGGCGAATAACCGTTCGCGGTTATCCGCCGATGGGCCGGGCGCGGGCGGTCGATGGCGGATAACGCCGTAGGCGTTATGCGCCCTACGGGGTATTCCGGTGTCAGGACGGTAGTGCCGCGTCGCTCTGCTGGCGCAGGCGGCGTTCGCGTTCGGCTACCCAGTAGGCCACCAGCTCGCGCAGTTGCGACAGTTCCACCGGCTTGGCCATGTGCCCGTCCATGCCTACCAGGCGGGCGCGTTCCTTGTGTTCGCTGAGGATGTGCGCGGTGAGCGCCACCACCGGGGTGTGCGGGCGGTGTTCGCTGGCTTCCCAGGCGCGCAGGCGCTCGGTGGCGGAGAAGCCGTCGAGCACCGGCATCTCGCAGTCCATCAGCACCAGGTCGTACTGGGTGGCCTTCATCGCGGCCAGGGCTTCCTCGCCGTTGCTGGCGGTGTCCGGGTGCAGGTCGAGCTTGCCGAGCATGCCGCGGATGACCTTGGTGGAGATGCTGTTGTCCTCGGCCACCAGCACGCGGAAGTCGCTGGGCGGGCTCAGCGGCGCGGGTTCGGTGGCCGCCGGCAGGTAGTTGGTCACGCCGCTGGGGCCGCGCTGGGCCAGTTCGTCGGCGAGGGTGGCCTTGAGCGTGTAGCCGGCCACCGGCTTGGCCAGGATGCGCTTGATCCCGGCGTTGCGGGCGATGATCTTGCTCGGCGCGTTGCTGATGCCGGTGAGCATGATCAGCAGGATGTCGTGGTTGAGGTTGGGGTCTTCCTGGATCTTGGTCGCCAGCTGCATGCCGGTCATGCCGGGCATGTCCTGGTCCAGCAGGACCACGTCGAAGTACTCGCGCAGGTGCGCCTTGGTGCGCAGCAGGGCCAGGGCCTCCTTGCCGGACGCGACCGCGCTGACGTTCATGCCCCAGGCGCTGCACTGCTGCACCACCACCTTGCGGCAGGTCTGGTTGTCGTCCACCACCAGCAGGCGCGCGCCCTGCAGCGGGCTGTCGAGGTCGGCGGTGGGGTGTTCGAGCATCTGCTGGTCCAGCGGCAGGCTCAGCCACAGGGTGTTGCCGCTGTCGCCGCCGCTGTCCAGGCCGCTCTCGATGCCCAGCTGGCCGGACATCAGCTGGATCAGCTGGCGCGCGATCACCAGGCCCAGGCGGCTGCTCAGGCGGGTGGCGGAGAGGAAGTCGCGGCTGTGCAGCTCGGCGGTGAGCAGCGCCTGGCGGTCGTTCGGGTCCAGCGGGCGGCCGCTGTCCTGCACGGCGATGCGCAGGCGCGTCTTGCCCGGCGGGCCGTCGAGGGCCACCACCAGGAGGATCTCGCCTTCCTCGGTCTGCTTGAAGGCGTTGTCCAGCAGGCTCAGCAGCACCTGGCGCAGGCGCGTGGGGTCGCCGCTGATGACCCGCGGCACCTGCGGCTGGGTGAAGCTGATCAGTTCGATCTTCTGCTGCTCGGCGCGCACCCGGAAGATCGCCAGGCAGTCCTCGATCAGCGCGCCGAGGTCGAACTGCACCTCGTCCAGCTCGATCTGCCCGGACTCCAGCTTGGAGATGTCGAGGATCTCGTTGATCAGCGCCAGCAGCTCGTTGCCGGCGCTGTGGATGGTCTGCACGTAGTCGCGCTGCTTGGCCGACAGCGGGGTGCCGAGCAGCAGCTCGGTCATGCCCAGCACGCCGTTCATGGGGGTGCGGATCTCGTGGCTGATCTTGGCCAGGAACTCGCCCTTGGCCTTGAGTTCGGCGCTGCTGGCGGCGCGCTTGCGGCTGGCGTCGAAGCTTTCCTGCTGCAGCTGGCGCTGGCGCTCGGCCAGGGCCAGGCTGAGCAGGAAGCCCACCGCCGCGGTCAGCCCGAGCAGGCCGCTGCCCAGCCAGTCGCTGTGCGTCGGCACGTAGCCGAGCAGCGCCGGCAGGCTCAGCAGCCAGGCGCTGACGAACACGCCCATGGCGATGACGAACAGGCGGGCCGGGCGGTAGCCGTGGCGCATGTAGTAGGCGGCGACGAGGAACATGCCCAGGCTGGTGATCGCCACCAGGCCGTAGAGCAGGTCGCTGGTGGGAATCTCCAAGGCCAGGTGCAGCAGCGCGCCGAAGCCCAGCAGGCCGAGGCTGCCCAGCGCCAGCAGGCGGCCCAGCGGCCGGCGCGGCGGCTGGCCGTGGAAGAAGCTGGCGGTGTAGCCCAGGGCGCAGGACAGCACCAGCAGCAGGGCCAGCTGGGCGGTCAGCGGCTGCCAGGTCTGGTGCGTGCCGTACCAGGGGCTGAGCAGGCCGAACAGCGTCAGGCAGGCCAGCAGCAGCCCGGCGTGCACGCCGGCCAGCCACAGGCCGCTGCGCACGCGGTTGTAGGCGAAGCGCACCAGGTTGTATAGCAGCAGCATGCCCAGGCAGCCGAGCAGGATGCCGAACTGCAGCGGGCGCTGCTGGCCGGCGGGGTATTCGGCGCTTTCCAGGCTGATGGTGGGGCGCAGGCTCTGGCTGGAGCTCAGGCGCAGGTAGAGGTCGAGGACTTCCGGGCTGCTGCGCAGCGGCAGCAGGATGTCGCTGTTGAGCAGCGGGCGCTGGCCGGGGTAGAGGTTGCCGGCCTGGCGTTCTTCCAGCAGCTGCGGGCCGTGCAGCAGGTAGAGCTGCAGGCTGTCCAGGCTCGGCGAGAACAGGCGCAGCTGGCGCGGCGCGTCGCTGGCCGGCAGGCGGTAGTGCAGCCAGATGGCGCCGGGGCCGGCGGGGGCGTGCAGGTCTTCGATGTCGAGGGGGCTGAACAGCGGGCGCAGGCGTGCGGAGAGGACGTCCTGCAACTGCAGGCGGCCTTCGCCGTCGTGCAGCTGCGACCAGCCGCCGACATCCTGCGCCTGGGCGAGGCCGGGGCCTGCGAGCAGGGCGGTCAGCAGCAGGCAGACTAGGAGTCCTGTGGCGTTCCAGAGCCGGCGCACGGCGAATTCCCTTCGGTGGAGAGTGGCCGGATTATAGCCAAGTGCCGACGGGCCCGGAATCCACCCGGGCCCGCGCATGGCCGCCTGCCGACCGCAGGTCGGAAAAGCGGGCGCAAAGGCAGCTCAGGCCCCGCGCCCGCCGGCCGCTCAGCCTTCGCCGCGTTCGCGGGCAATGGCGCGGTAGCCGATGTCCTTGCGGTAGAAGCAGCCGTTCCAGCGGATTTGCTCCGCCAGGCGGTAGGCCTGCTGCTGCGCCGAGGACACGCTCGGGCCGATGGCGGTGGCGCAGAGCACGCGGCCGCCGGCGGTGACCACCTGGCCGTCCTTCAGCGCGGTGCCGGCGTGGAACACCTTGCCGTCGAGCTTGGCGGCTTCGGCCAGGCCTTCGATGACGTCACCCTTGGCGTAGTCGCCCGGGTAGCCGCCGGCGGCCAGTACCACGCCCACGGTGGGGCGCGGGTCCCAGGTGGCTTCGACCTTGTCCAGCGCCTTGGCCAGGGCGGCCTCGACCAGCAGGACCAGGGAGCTTTCCAGGCGCACCATGATCGGCTGCGTCTCGGGGTCGCCGAAGCGGCAGTTGAACTCGATGACCTTGGGCGCGCCGCTCTTGTCGATCATCAGCCCGGCGTAGAGGAAGCCGGTGTAGACGTTGCCTTCCTCGGCCATGCCGCGCACGGTCGGGTAGATCACTTCGTCCATCACCCGCTGGTGCACCTCGGGGGTGACCACCGGGGCCGGGGAGTAGGCGCCCATGCCGCCGGTGTTGGGGCCGCTGTCGCCGTCGCCGACGCGCTTGTGGTCCTGGCTGGTGGCCATGGGCAGCACGTTCTTGCCGTCGACCATGACGATGAAGCTGGCTTCCTCGCCGTCGAGGAACTCCTCGATCACCACGCGCGAACCGGCGTCGCCGAAGGCGTTGCCGGCGAGCATGTCGCGCACGGCTTCCTCGGCCTCGGCCAGGGTCATGGCGACGATCACGCCCTTGCCCGCGGCCAGGCCGTCGGCCTTGATCACGATGGGCGCACCCTGCTCGCGCAGGTAGGCCAGGGCCGGCTCGACCTCGGTGAAGTTCTGGTAGGCGGCGGTGGGGATCCGGTGGCGGGCCAGGAAGTCCTTGGTGAAGGCCTTGGAGCCTTCCAGCTGCGCCGCGCCGGCGGTCGGGCCGAAGATGTCCAGGCCGCGCGAGCGGAACAGGTCGACCACGCCTTTGACCAGCGGCGCCTCGGGGCCGACGATGGTCAGCTGCACGTTCTTCGCGGCGAAGTCGGCCAGCTGCTCCAGGGCCAGCACGTCGATGGCGACGTTCTCGCACTTGGGCTCGGTGGCGGTACCGGCATTGCCCGGCGCGACGAAGACCTTCTCCACCCGCGGGTCCTGGGCGACCTTCCAGGCCAGGGCGTGTTCACGGCCGCCGCTGCCGATGATCAAAACATTCATCAATCTCTCCTTCGGAGAGAGCTGCAAGCTACAAGCTACAAGCCGCAAGCAGAGCGGGGCGCCCTGGCTTGCGGCTTGCGGCTTGCGGCTTGTAGCTCGCTTCAGTGTCTGAAATGGCGCATGCCGGTGAAGACCATCGCGATTCCGGCTTCGTCGGCCGCCGCGATGACTTCGTTGTCACGCATCGAGCCGCCCGGCTGGATCACCGCGGTGATGCCGGCCTTGGCCGCGTTGTCGATGCCGTCGCGGAACGGGAAGAAGGCGTCCGAGGCCATGACCGCGCCTTTGACTTCCAGGCCGGCGTGCTCGGCCTTGATCGCGGCGATGCGCGCGGAGTTCACGCGGCTCATCTGGCCTGCGCCCACGCCCACGGTCTGGCGGTGCTTGGCGTAGACGATGGCGTTGGACTTGACGAACTTGGCCACTTTCCAGGCGAAGATCAGGTCGTGGATTTCCTGCTCGCTGGGCGCGCGCTGGGTGACGATCTTCAGGTCGGCCTCGGTGATCATGCCGATGTCGCGGCTCTGCACCAGCAGGCCGCCGTTGACGCGCTTGAAGTCCCAGCCCGGGGCGCGCTCGGCCGGCCACTCGCCGCATTCCAGCAGGCGCACGTTGGCCTTGGCAGCGACCACCGCGCGGGCGGCGGCGGAGACTTTCGGGGCGATGATGACTTCGACGAACTGGCGCTCGACGATGGCCTGGGCGGTGTCGCCGTCCAGCTCGCGGTTGAAGGCGATGATGCCGCCGAAGGCCGACTCGGTGTCGGTGGCGTAGGCCAGGTCATAGGCCTTGCGGATGCCGCCCTCGTCCTCGGGGACCACGGCCACGCCGCACGGGTTGGCGTGCTTGACGATGACGCAGGCCGGCTTGACGAAGCTCTTCACGCATTCCAGCGCGGCGTCGGTGTCGGCCACGTTGTTGAACGACAGTTCCTTGCCCTGCAGCTGCACGGCGGTGGAAACGCTGGCCTCGCCCTTCTTCGCCTCGACGTAGAAGGCCGCGCTCTGGTGCGGGTTCTCGCCGTAGCGCATCTCCTGGGCCTTGATGAACTGGCTGTTGAAGGTGCGCGGGAAGGCGCCGCGGCCCTCGGTGGAGAGGCTGTCGCGGGCCTGGTCGATGGTGCCCAGGTAGTTGGCGATCATGCCGTCGTAGGCGGCGGTGTGCTCGAAGGCCTTCAGGGCCAGGTCGAAGCGCTGCGCGTAGGTCAGGCCGCCGGCCTTCAGGGCCTCGACCACGCCGGCGTAGTCACCGGCGTTGACCACGATGGCGACGTCCTTGTGGTTCTTCGCCGCGCTGCGGACCATGGTCGGGCCGCCGATGTCGATGTTCTCGATGGCGGTCGGCAGGTCGCAGTCGGGCTTGGCCACGGTGGCCTCGAAGGGGTACAGGTTGACCGCCACCAGGTCGATCGGCTTGATGCCGTGCTCGGCCATCACCGCGCCGTCGATGTCGCGACGGCCGAGGATGCCGCCGTGCACCTTCGGGTGCAGGGTCTTGACGCGGCCGTCCATCATTTCCGGGAAGCCGGTGTAGTCGGCCACTTCCACGGCGGCGATGGCGTTGTCCTTGAGCAGCTTGTAGGTGCCGCCGGTGGAGAGGATCTCCACGCCGAGGGCGACCAGCTCGCGGGCGAAATCGACGACGCCGGTCTTGTCGGAGACGCTGATCAGCGCGCGGCGGATGGGCAGACGGGTGGTTTGGTCGGTCATTACAGGTTCCTAGGGCTGCAGGCTGCAAGCTGCAGGCTTCAGGTCCGGGCGGCTTGCCTGCCGCCGGCGGCCTGTAGCCTGCCGCCGCTTAAAGGAGGTCGTACTGCTTGAGTTTCTTGCGCAGGGTGCCGCGGTTCAGGCCGAGCAGCTCGGAGGCCTTGGTCTGGTTACCCTTCACGTGGTCCATCACGGTCTCCAGCAGCGGTGCTTCCACTTCGCAGAGCACCATGTTGTACACGTCCGTGACCGGCTGCCCATCGAGATGGGCGAAATAGTTGCGCAGTGCCTTCTCGACGCTGTCGCGCAGGGTATGGCCTTCCTGCGTCGGCGTGTTCAGGTGCTGTTTGAGGTTCGCGTTGTCGCTCACGGGTGTCATTCCACTCACTAAAGTCTCGGTCATCGTTGTCATGCGGCCACCCCTTTTCCGTTGTCGTGGCGCTCGGCGAAGAACTGCCTGACGCTGGCGCTCTGTGCATCCGTGTTCTGCAAACGATTGAACTGGGCGCGGAACTCCGCCGCCCCCGGTAACGTCGCCAGGTACCAGCCCACGTGCTTGCGGGCGATGCGGACACCCAGCTCTTCCCCATAGAAGGCATGCAAGGCGGCGAGGTGCTCCAGCAGGATGCTTTCGACCTCGACCAGGGACGGCGCCGGCAAGGTCTCGCCGGTGCTCAGGTAGTGCTCGATCTCACGGAATATCCACGGCCGGCCCTGGGCGGCGCGGCCGATCAGCAAGGCGTCGGCGCCGGTGTGCCGGAGCACCTGGCGGGCCTTCTGCGGCGAGGTGATGTCGCCGTTGGCGAACACCGGGATGGACACCGCCTGCTTGATCGCGGCGATGGTTTCGTACTCGGCCTCGCCGGTGTACAGGTCGGCGCGGGTGCGGCCGTGCACCGCCAGGGCCTGGATGCCCGACTGCTCGGCGATGCGCGCGACGTTCACGCCGTTGCGGTTGTCGCGGTCCCAGCCGGTGCGGATCTTCAGCGTCACCGGCACTTCGACGGCGGCCACCACGGCCTCGAGGATCTCGGCCACCAGCTTCTCGTCGCGCAGCAGCGCGGAGCCGGCGGCCTTGTTGCACACCTTCTTGGCCGGGCAGCCCATGTTGATGTCGATGATCTGCGCGCCCAGCTCGACGTTGGCGCGGGCGGCCTCGGCGAGCATCTGCGGGTCGCCGCCGGCTATCTGCACCGAACGCGGCTGATCCTCGCCGTCGTGCACCAGGCGCAGGCGCGACTTGCGGCTGTTCCACAGGCGCACGTCGCTGGTGACCATCTCCGAGACCACCATGCCGGCGCCGAGGCGGCGGCACAGCTGGCGGAACGGGCGATCGGTGACGCCGGCCATGGGAGCCAGGATCAGTCTGTTGGGCAGTGTGTAAGAGCCGATGCGAACCACCGACATCGCTTCCCTGTTATGGGGCGTAATCGCTGAACGCTCCCGCGGGTCGAGGACTCGGGGAGGGTCGGCGAGAGGCCACCGGTGCTTGCAAAAAAGGGAGGGCATGATACCCGCTCTCGATGACCGGATAAAGGCGATTTTGGATAAATTCTGAACAGCCGCCGGCTTATTGCCTGGGGTTGGAAGACGAGCGGAACTGGCGTCGCGCGGGGTTCTGCGCTATGCGGGGGTCACTCCGGGGAATGGAAGCTGAGGCTGTAGTTGACCGCCTTGGGGCCCGGGTCGAGGATGTCCAGCGACACGTGGATGGGCGTCTGCGGCGGCATCTCGCTCTGCCCGGCCAGCTCGCCGCCCAGGTACTCGCTGGGCTTGAAGCTGCGGCTGGCGATCAGCTGGCCGTTGAGGTCGGCGAAGCGCAGCTCCAGCAGCGGGAAGGGCTGCGAGAAGCTGGCGCGGTTGTAGATGATCGCGTCCACCACCAGGGCGCCGCTGAAGTCCGGGTGGCTGCGCACCACCAGGTTGCTGCTGCGGATCTGCTCGACGTCGACCTTCGAGGGCAGGGTGCAGCCCAGCTGCGGGCAGAGTTCGGCGAACCAGGGGCGGTAGGCGTCCTCGCGGGCCAGTTCGTCGAAGTGGTAGGCCACGTACTGGCCGCCCAGGCCGGCCAGGGCCAGGAGGATCAGCAGCAGCCAGAGCAGGCGGCGGCCCCAGCGGCCCTTGGGCTTCTGCCAGTCCAGCTGCAGGGGTTCGTCGCTGAGGTCGTGCAGGGCTGCCTCGCCCAGGCCCGGGTCGGGACGGCGCAGTTCCCTGTCGTCCTCTTCCTCGTCCAGCGGCGTGTCCAGGCGCGGCGTTTCGCGTAGCTCCAGCGGGGGCTCGACCTCGGGCGCTTGGTCCTGCCCGGCGGCTTCTGCCTCCGGTTCTTCCAGCGGCTCGTCGTCGCGGCGGGCGCTGAAACTCGGCAGGTCGTCGTCTTCCTCTTCGGCCGCGGCGGCCACGGCCGGCTCGTCGGCTGGCGCCGGCTGCGCCTGGGGCGGCGCGACCGGCGGTTGTTCGGGTTCTGCGTCGATGCGGCCCAGGCTCGGTTCCTGGCGGCCGCCTTCGCCGGCCTGGCGTTCCTCGTCCCGCAGCAGGGCCTCGGCCCAGCGTTCGTCATGCGGGTCGCGCACCACCGGGCGGTTGCCCAGCAGGGCCTCGGCCGGCTTGGGCGCGGACTGCAGCTCGCGGAATTCCTGGGACAGCTCGAATTCGTCGAGCTTGGCCAGTTCTTCGTCGAGATTGAGGCTGTCCAGGTCGAGATCGTCGTGGATCCACAGGGTATCGTCGGTGGGCTTGGCCGCGGCGGGGGCTTCTTCCGCCGGCCTGGCCGCTGCCGGGGCGGGCGGCGCTGCCTGAATGGGGGCGGGCGCAGGGGTTGCGGCCGGGGCCACCGTGCTGTCGGCGGACGGCCGCGCGCTGTGCGGCGCCAGCGGCCAGCCGAGGGTGGCGATGCCGGGCGCCGGGACGGGGCGCGGGGGCTCGCTCGGCACGGCGGGGGCGACAGGTGCGGCGGGGGCTGCGACCGGTGCCACAGGTGGCGCCGGCGGCTGCGGCCGGGCAGGCTCGCCCGCGGGCTGCGCGGTGCCGCCCAGCATGTGTTGCGGGGCGTTGAACACCTTGAGGCAGGCGCCGCAGCGCACAGCGCCATTGGCCGCACCCAGCTGCGCCTGGTTGACGCGGAAACTGGTGAGGCAATGCGGGCACTGTGTGATGAAACTGTCGCTCATGCGGCGGTCCGGCGATAAACGGTCGCTTAGTCTAACTCAAGCCTCGGCGTGCGGGCAGTTGGCCGCCACCGCGGTTCAGCGGCGGCGGCCGCTGATGCGTACCCAGCCCTCGCGCTCGGCGGTGGGGTCCAGCTCGAAGGCGTCGGCGTAGGCGGCGCGGACTTCCTCGGCCTGTTCGGCGAGGATGCCCGACAGGGCCAGGCGGCCGCCCGGCTTGACCAGGGAAGTCAGCTGGCCTGCCAGTGAGACCAGGGGACCGGCGAGAATGTTCGCCACCACCACGTCGGCCTGCCCGGCGGGCAGGTCGGCCGGCAGGTAGACCGGGAACAGCGCCGGGTCGATGCCGTTGCGCGTGGCGTTGTCGCGCGAGGCCTCCAGGGCCTGCGGGTCGATGTCGGTGCCCAGCGCCTGCCTGGCGCCCAGCAGCAGCGCGGCGATGGCGAGGATGCCGGAGCCGCAGCCGAAGTCCAGCACGGTGTCGCCGGCCAGTTCCTGGCCGTCCAGCCATTCCAGGCACAGCGCGGTGGTCGGGTGGGTGCCGGTGCCGAAGGCCAGGCCCGGGTCGAGTAGCAGGTTCACCGCGTCCGGCTCCGGCGCCTCGTGCCAGCTGGGCACGATCCACAGGCGGCGGCCGAAGCGCATCGGCTTGAAGTTGTCCATCCAGCTGCGTTCCCAGTCCTGATCCTCGACCACTTCGACCTGGTGCCGGGGCAGCTCGCCGCCGGTCAGCAACTGCAGGTGCGCCAGCAGCGCGGCCTCGTCGGTGCCGTCCTCGAACAGGGCCAGCAGGTGGGTGTGGGTCCACAGCGGGGTGGTGCCCAGGTCCGGCTCGAAGATCGGCTGGTCCTCGGCATCCATGAAGGTCACCGAGACGGCGCCGACTTCCAGCAGCGCGTCCTCGTAGGTGGGCGCCTGCTCCGGGGTGATGGCGAGGCGGACTTGAACCCAGGGCATAGGTTTTCCTTCGGAAAAGGCTTCAAGCTACAAGCTTCAAGCAGCAAGAAAAAAACAAGGGAGCGGCCAGGCCGCTCCCTCGGGTTCGCACATGATAGCGCTTGCAGCTTGCAGCTTGCAGCTTGCAGCTTGCAGCTTGCAGCTTGCTTAGTGCTTATCCATACCCAGCTTCTTCTCCAGGTAATGGATGTTCACGCCGCCCTTGCAGAATTCCTTGTCGCGGACCAGGTCCTTGTGCAGGTCGATGTTGGTCTTGATGCCGTCGACGATCAGCTCGTCCAGGGCATTGCGCATGCGCGCCATGGCTTCGTCGCGGTCCTTGCCGTAGGTGATCAGCTTGCCGACCAGCGAATCGTAGTTCGGCGGTACGGTGTAGCCGCTGTACAGGTGCGAGTCGACGCGCACGCCGTTGCCGCCGGGGGCGTGGAAATGCTTCACCTTGCCCGGGCTGGGCATGAAGGTGCGCGGGTCCTCGGCGTTGATCCGGCATTCCAGGGCGTGGCCACGGATCACCACGTCTTCCTGGCGGACCGAGAGCTTCTGGCCGGAGGCGATGCGCAGCATTTCCTTGACGATGTCGATGCCGGTGACCATCTCCGATACCGGATGCTCCACCTGCACGCGGGTGTTCATCTCGATGAAGTAGAAGCGGCCGTTCTCGTAGAGGAACTCGAAGGTGCCGGCGCCACGGTAGCCGATCTCGACGCAGGCGCGGACGCAGCGCTCGAGGACTTCCGCGCGGGCCTTCTCGTCGATGCCCGGTGCCGGCGCTTCTTCGAGGACCTTCTGGTGGCGGCGTTGCAGCGAGCAGTCGCGGTCGCCCAGGTGGATGGCGTTGCCCTGGCCGTCGGAGAGCACCTGGACTTCCACGTGACGCGGGTTGGTCAGGAACTTCTCCAGGTAGACCATGGAGTTGCCGAAGGCGGCGCCGGCCTCGGTGCGGGTCAGCTTGGCCGACTTGATCAGGTCTTCCTCGTGGTGCACCACGCGCATGCCGCGACCACCACCGCCACCGGCGGCCTTGATGATCACCGGGTAGCCGACCTCGCGGGCGATCGCCAGGGCGGTCTCCTCGTCTTCCGGCAGCGGGCCGTCGGAGCCCGGCACGGTGGGCACGCCGGCTTTCTTCATGGCGTCCTTGGCCGAGACCTTGTCGCCCATCAGGCGGATCACGTCGGCGCTGGGGCCGATGAAGGTGAAGCCGGAACGCTCCACCTGTTCGGCGAAGTCGGCGTTCTCGGCGAGGAAGCCGTAGCCCGGGTGGATGCCGTTGGCGCCGGTGACTTCGGCAGCGGCGATGATCGCCGGGATGTGCAGGTAGGACTGCCCGGCCGGGGCCGGGCCGATGCACACGGCCTCGTCGGCCAGGGACAGGTGCATCAGCTCGCGGTCGGCGGTGGAGTGCACCGCGACCGTCTTGATGCCCAGCTCCTTGCAGGCGCGCAGGATGCGCAGCGCAATTTCGCCGCGGTTGGCGATCAGTACTTTATCCAACATCGCAGGTTCCCCGCGGCTTAGACGATGGTGAACAGCGGCTGGTCGTATTCGACCGGCTGGCCGCTTTCCACCAGGACCTGCCCGATGACGCCGCTGGTCTCAGCCTCGATGTGGTTCATCATCTTCATGGCTTCGACGATGCACAGGATGTCGCCTTTCTTCACGCTCTGGCCGACTTCGACGAAGGGCGCGGCGGTCGGCGACGGCGAACGGTAGAAGGTACCGACCATCGGCGAGCGGACGACGTTGCCGTTCAGCTGGGCGGCGGCCGGCGCGGCTTCGGCGGCCGGGGTGGCGGCGACCGGGGCGGGCGCCGCGGCCGGAGCCGGGGCGTAGGCCGGCGCGGCGGCGTAGATCGGCTGGGCGGCGGCCTTGCTGTGGCGGCTGATGCGTACCGACTCTTCGCCTTCGCGGATTTCCAGCTCGTCGATACCGGATTCTTCGAGCAGTTCGATCAGTTTCTTGACTTTACGGATGTCCATTAGCGTTCGCACTCCCAGGTGATGGTCACGGGCGTTCAAGTTGTTCGAGGGCGGATTCCAGGGCCAGGCGATAGCCTGTGGCTCCCAGGCCGCAGATCACCCCTACCGCCACGTCGGAGAAGTAGGAGTGATGCCGGAAAGGTTCACGTTTGTGCACGTTGGACAGGTGCACTTCGATGAATGGGATGCTCACCGCGAGCAACGCGTCACGTAGGGCGACACTCGTATGCGTGAAAGCCGCCGGATTGATGAGGATGAAGTCCACGCCTTCGCCGCGGGCGGCATGGATGCGCTCGATCAGTTCGTACTCGGCGTTGCTCTGCAGGTACATCAGGTGATGGCCGGCCTCGCGGGCGCGGCGCTCCAGGTCCTGGTTGATCTGCTCGAGGGTGACCGAGCCGTAGACGCCGGGTTCGCGGGTGCCGAGCAGGTTCAGGTTGGGCCCGTGCAGGACCAGTAGGGTGGCCATCGGCTTGTTGTTCTCTCGTCGCGCGGATTGGAAATTGGCCGGGACTATGCCGGAAACCGGTCGTGACTGTCCAGTCATGCCGGTTTTGCAGTAGATGTCGGCATGTTGCCTGATGATTGCTGCAGAAATATGAGGCGCGCTCTAGCGCGCGCCCGCCTGCCGCAGATGGGCGGCCAGGGTGGCCGCGTTGGTCTCGCCGACGATGCGCAGGTCGCTGTGTTCCTGGCCGCCCGCGGCGAACAGCAGCAGCGCCGGCGGGCCGAACAGGTTGTAGCGGTCGAGCAGGGCGCGCTGCTCGGCGGTGCTCTCGGTCATGTCGAAGCGCAGCAGCCGGTAGCCGGCCAGTTGCGCCTGGACGTCGGCATCCGGCAGCACCTGGCGCTCGATGATCTTGCAGCTGATGCACCAGTCGGCGTACCAGTCCAGCAGCACCGGGCGGCCATTGGCGCTGGCATCGGCCAGGGCGGCGTCGAGCTGCGCCGGGGTGGTCAGGTTCTGCCACTGGCCGGGCGTCGAGCTGGGCGGCCCGGCGTGGCTGGAGGGTTCGGAGCGGCCCAGCGGGTGCAGCGGGTCGGATTCGCCGCGCAGGGCACCGGCCCAGGCGGCCAGGGCGTAGACCAGGAACATCAGGCCCAGCAGCTGGGCGCCGCGTTGCAGCGGCGTCTTGCGCACCAGCTCCAGGGTGCCCAGGGCGATGGCCACGCCGCCGGCCAGGGCGCCCCACAGGGCCAGGCTCACCGGGCCGGAGAGCACCCGTTCCAGCAGCCAGATGGCCACCGCCAGCAGCAGCACGCCGAAGAAGTTGCGCACGCCGGTCATCCAGGCCCCGGATTTCGGCAGCACGGCGCCGCCGCCGGCGCCGAAGATCACCAGCGGGGTGCCCATGCCCAGGCCCAGGGCGAACAGCAGCAGGCCGCCGCCCAGGGCGTCGCCGGTGCTGCCGATGTACAGCAGCAGGCCGGCCAGGGGCGCCGAGACGCAGGGCGAGACCAGCAGGCTGGAAAGCACGCCGAGGGTGGCCGCGCCGGCGATGGAGCCGCCGCGGGTGTCGGCCGCCATGCGGTCCAGGCGCTCGCGCAGGAAGCCCGGCAGGCGCAGTTCGAAGACGCCGAACATGGCGATGGCGAAGGCCACGAAGAAGGCCGCGAAGGGCACCAGCACCCAGGGCGACTGCAGCATCGCCTGCAGGTTGAGCCTGGCGCCGAACAGCCCCATGAGCGCGCCGAGCACGGCGTAGCACACCGCCATCGGCAGCACGTAGGCCAGCGACAGGGTGAAGCCGCGCATGCCGCCCGGGCGCCCGCGCAGCACCACGCCGGAGAGGATCGGCAGCATCGGCAGCACGCAGGGGGTGAAGGTCAGCGTCAGGCCGGCGAGGAAGGCGATCAGCAGGCCGCGGTCGAGCTTCTTGATCTTGCCGCTGCCTTCGCCCTTGAGCAGCGCCAGCAGGTCGTCGACCACCGCCGGCTCGCCGGAATCCACGGCGGCCCCGGCCGCGGCGGCGGGCTTGGCGCCGAGGCTGGCCTCGCCGCTGGCGGAGACCTGCACCTGGGCGGTTTCCGGGGCGTAGCACAGGCCCTTGTCGGCACAGCCCTGGTAGGTGACGGTGAGGCGGTAGGGCAGCTTCCGCGGGTTGTTCACCGGCACCCTGACGTCGGTGATGGCGTAGTAGACCTGGGAGTCGCCGAAGTAGTCGTCGTGGTGGGCCTTGCCCGGCGGCAGCTGCACCTCGCCGAGGCTGACCTCGGCCGGCTCGACCTGGAACTTCATGCGGTGGCGGTAGAGGTAGTAGCCCTCGGCGTTGACGAAGCGCAGCAGCACCTGCTGGGCGTCGCTGTCCTCGACGCTCAGGCGGAAGGCCTCGGCCACCGGGAGGAACTTGCCGTCGGCCGGCGCCGTGGCGCCGAAGCCGGGGGCGGCGGGGGCCGGTTTGTCGAACAGGCCGGCCGTGGCGGGCAGGGCGACCAGGAACAGGAGCAGGGTCAGCAGGCGGCGCATGGAACTCTCGCGGGCTTTCTGGGTGGCGGCATGATAGCCGAATGCGCCCGGCCCCTGGCCACCCCGGCGGGGCCGGCTGTGACAAGACGTGAGCGACCGCACTGCGACCGGCGCGCGCCGCCCGGGTTCCCGGGCCTGCGGCAATCGGGCGCGCAAGTGCTTGCCGGCTGCGTCGAAATGCTCTTCGTAGGAGCGAGCTTGCTCGCTCCTACCAAAAGCCGTGCGTGTGGGCCGGTGGGGGGCGGAGTCGCGATGGGTATCGCTTCGCTCAACCCATCCCACGGGGCGTCGTGGTTGAGTCTGGCGCGCTCTTCAAGGGCGCTTCGTGCCCATCACCGAGCGGGGCATGGCTAAGGTCAAGCGGCGGATAACCGCGAACGGTTATGCGCCCTACGCCGAGCCCACCCCCGGCGTAGGGCGGATAACGCCTACGGCGTTATCCGCCGATCCGCGGGATCAGGCGAACACCTCGACGCGGTTGCGTCCGCCGTGCTTGGCGCGGTACAGCGCCTCGTCGGCGCGCCGGGCCAGGACGGTGACGTCCTCGTCCCGGCCCAGCTGGGCGATGCCGCAGCTGAAGGTGCAGGCCAGGTCGGCGGGCTTGGCCGGGTAGCGGATCTCGGCGAAGCGCTGGCGGATTTCCTCCAGCACCTTGTGCGCCGCCGTGCTGTCGGTGTCCGGCAGTACCACGGCGAATTCCTCGCCGCCGTAGCGGCCGATGTGGTCGGTCTTGCGCAGGCGCTGCTTGAGGAACAGCGCCAGGCTCTTGATCACCCGGTCGCCCATGGGGTGGCCGTAGCTGTCGTTGACCTTCTTGAAGTGGTCGATGTCGAGCATGGCGAAGGTCAGCGGGCGGCCCTCGCGGCGCGAGCGGTAGCTGGCGTCTTCCAGCAGCTGCAGGGTGTGGGTGTGGTTGTACAGCCCGGTGAGGCTGTCGCGCACCATGCGCGCCTTGAGGCTGCGCGCCCGCGCCGCGCGGTTGCGCACGGTGGCGATCAGGTGGCGCGGCTTGATCGGCTTGGTGAGGAAGTCGTCGCCGCCCTCGCTCATGGCGTCCAGCTGCTTGTCCAGGTCGTCCTCGGCCGACAGGTAGATGATCGGCACGCTGACGTGGCGCTCGTGCTGGCGGATCACCTTGGCCAGCTCGGTGCCCAGGCATTCGGGCATGTACATGTCGAGGATGATCAGGTCGGGCTGGAACTCGGCCAGCTCGGCCATCACCGACAGCGGCGCGGTGAGCGCGCGGGTGACGACGCCGGCGCCGTTGAGGACCATCTCGGTGTGCGCCGCCTGGGCCCGCGAGTCGTCGACGATGAGCACGCGGAAGGGGTCGTAGTGGGCGACGCGGGTCAGCAGCTCGATCTTCTCCAGCACCCCGGAGGCGTCCAGGGTGCCGCTGAAGAACTCCTGGCCACCGGCGCGGGCCGCGGCCAGGCGCGTCGGGGTGTCGGTTTCCTCGTGGCTGAAGAACAGCACCGGCAGCTTGTGCGTCAGGCCCGCCTGCACCTCCTCGGCCAGGGCCAGGCCGAGGCCTGCGCCAGCGAAGTCGACCTCCATCAGCAGCGCCGCCGGGTGGCGCTCGGCCATGGCTGCGCGGAAGGCCGCGGCGTTCTCGCACAACTGCGCGTGGACGCCGAAGAACTCCAGCTGCTGGGCCAGGCGCTCGGCGCGCTCGGCGTCCTGCAGGGCCAGGTAGACCGGCTTGCGCAGCGGCGGCAGCTGGGTGTGCTCGAGCTGGTCGCCATGTCGCAGGCCGGTGCGCGACAGGCGCAGCATCAGCTGGGCGAACTCGTTGATCAGCTCGCTGGACAGGCGCCCGCGGTTTTCCGCCACGGCGTCCAGCCCGGCGCCGATGGCGGCGGCCAGCTGGGCGTGTTCGGCCTGCTCGAAGCGTTCGGCGTAGCGCTGCAGGCGCAGGGCGGCCTCGCGCAGGTCGAGCATGCCGCTGGCGGTCCATTCCGAGCGGCTCAGCTGCTGCCAGATCTCCAGCACGTGCCGGGCCTGGTGGATCACCCGCTGGGCGAAATGGTGTTTCAAGCGATCACGGGTCGGATCGTCGTGCTCGGTCATGGCGCGCTTCTTGTGGGGGCTGACGCGGTGGCGAGAGTCGCCGGAGCGATGATGGCATCATGCTACCATTTGCCGCTGGCAATTCCAGTGATGTCGGTCAAGGATCGCCACGCGTGCCATGCAGAGGGTAGGCTGCCCTTAGGGCGCCGACTGCGGCATGCTAGTGCGCCTGGATCGCGGCATCGTCCGGCACCTGTGGCGAGGCTGGCGGTCCAACCTCTTTCCGTTAGTCGAACCAAGGACTTTGCCATGTGGAACTGGAAAAATCGCGGCGGCTCGGTGCGCGAGCGCGTCGACGACAGGGTTGACGATGTGCGCGCCTACTTCGGCGGGCCCTGGCTGGCACGCGTGGTGGGCGGGCTGCTGGGCGCCTACCTGGTGGTTGCCGGCCTGGTCGGCTGGTACTGGAGCCGCGAGCCGGACCTGTTCCCCGTGCAGCAACACGCCCAGCAGGCCGCCGAGCGCGCCGGGCGGCAGATGGTGGTGGGCTACACCACCGTGGAAACCCTCAAGGAAGTGGTCAGCACTGTGCTGAACAAGCCGGGCGGCTACCTGTCCAACGACATCTTCCCGCCGGGCCTGTGGCTGGACAACATGCCCAGCTGGGAATACGGCGTGCTGGTGCAGACCCGCGACCTGTCCCGCGCCCTGCGCAAGGACTTCGCCCGCTCGCAGTCGCAGTCCACCGAGGACGCCGACCTGGCCCGCGCCGAGCCGCGCTTCAACTTCGACAATAAAAGCTGGGCGCTGCCGTCCTCCGAGTCGGAGTACGCCGAGGGCATCAAGTCCCTGGACCGCTACCTGGCGCGGCTTTCCGCCGAGCAGCCGAGCGCGCAGTTCTACGCCCGCGCCGACAGCCTGAACAACTGGCTGGGCGACGTCTCCACCCGCCTGGGCTCGATGTCCCAGCGGCTCTCGGCCAGCGTCGGCCGGGTCAAGCTCAACACCAACATCAATGCCGCCGCGCCGCTGGCCCCCGGGCAGGCGCCGCAGGTCGACGAGGAACTGCAGGAAACCCCCTGGCTGCAGATCGACAATGTGTTCTACGAGGCCCGCGGCCAGGCCTGGGCGCTGTCGCACATCCTGCGCGCCATCGAGGTCGACTTCGCCGATGTGCTGGCGAAGAAGAACGCCACCGTCAGTGTGCGGCAGATCATCCGCGAGCTGGAAGCCACCCAGGAACCGCTGTGGAGCCCGATGGTGCTCAACGGCGGCGGCTTCGGCGTGCTGGCCAACCACTCGCTGGTGATGGCCAACTACATCTCCCGGGCCAACGCCGCGATCATCGATCTGCGGCAACTGCTGGCGCAGGGCTGATGGACCTCGTCAGCGCCGCCGAGGCCGCCCACCGGCTGGCCTCGGACCGGGAACTGATCGCCTGGGTAGACGAGCGCGACCAGTTGCTGGGCGAGCTGCCGCGCGCCCAGCTGCGCGAGCGCGGGCTGATCGGCCGCGGCACCTTCATCCTGCTGTTCGACGGCGCCGGGCAACTCTGCGTGCACCGCCGCAGCCTGAGCAAGGCGGTGTACCCGGGCTACTGGGACGCCGCCGCCGGCGGCATGGTCCAGGCCAGCGAGAGCTACGCCCTGTCGGCCCGCCGCGAGCTGGAGGAAGAGCTGGGCGTGGCCGGCGTGGAGCTGCGCGAGCATGGCACCTTCTTCTTCGACGAGCCGGGCAACCGCCTGTGGTGCGCGGTGTTCTCCGCCACCTGGGACGGGCCGCTGAAGCTGCAGCCGGAAGAGGTGCTGGAGGCGCGCTTCGTCGAGCCGGGGGTGGCTTTGGAGGAGGCTGGCGCCGGGGCTTTGTACTGTCCGGATTCTTTGCAGGCTTTGAGGCTTTATTTGGCTTCTTGAGCGGCAGGCGGCAGGCTGCAAGCGGAAAGCTGAAGAGCCCCTCACCCCGGCCCTCTCCCGCTTGCGGGAGAGGGCCGGGGTGAGGGTGCTTTTTGAGGGGGCCATGGGGGCATGTCGCCAATCCGCCGATCAATGACGCATTTCCACTCTTAGCATTTGCCTCCAATGCTGGTAAATTGCGCGACCTTTCCGCCCGGGTCCTCCGGCGGGAATGCGCAGCCCCTGCCTGAGTGGGGCGTCGCGGTCGGCGCCAGCCGATCATTCGTTGACCTGGCCCTTAGAGGCCAATCCTGGGGAAAACGCCCGGTGGTCAAGAAAGCATCCTCCCTGTCCGCCCTCGGCGGGCTCGTCTACTCCACCGATGCGGGCCGGCATTGCCCGGACTGCAAGCAGCCCATTGGCGCCTGCACCTGCAAGCAGTCCGTGGTCCCGGCCGGCGATGGCATCGCCCGCGTGCGCCGCGAGACCAAGGGCCGCGGCGGCAAGACCGTGACCACGGTCAGCGGCGTGCCCCTGGCCGAAGACGCCCTCAAGGAACTGGCCAGCGCGCTGAAGAAGCGTTGCGGCACCGGCGGCGCGCTGAAGGACGGCATCATCGAGATCCAGGGCGACCACGTCGAGCTGCTCCTCGAAGAGTTGGCCAAGCGCGGCTTCAAGGCTAAGAAATCCGGCGGCTGATTCGTCTCTCCCCTGCAGGGAACGGGTTAGGCAGCGGCGCACGGCGCCGGCATGCCGGCCAGCCCGTTCCCTAGATGGGAGATGCGCCGCGCTCGCGAGTTCGCCACGCTTTCCTAAACTACCGCCAGAGATGGCGGTCAACACGGCAACGTCATACCCGACGTATAGGCTTGTTGCGTCCGCGCGCTACCCGCGCCGGGCGCTCGACTTTCTTTTCAGGAGACACCCGCGCATGGCCGCAAGACGGACCCGCAAAGACGACGGCAGCAACTGGACGGTGGCGGACAGCCGCAGCATCTACGGTATCCGCCATTGGGGCGCCGGCTATTTCGCGATCAACGACGCCGGCAACGTCGAGGTGCGCCCGCAGGGTGCCGACGCCCAGCCGATCGACCTGCACGCGCTGGTCGGCCAGTTGCGCGAGGCGGGCCTGTCGCTGCCGCTGCTGGTGCGCTTCCCGGACATCCTGCAGGACCGCGTGCGCAAGCTGACCGGCGCCTTCGACGCCAACATCGCGCGCCTGGAGTACGGCAGCCGCTACACCGCGCTGTACCCGATCAAGGTCAACCAGCAGGAAGCGGTGGTGGAAAGCATCATCGCCACGCAGAACGTCTCCATTGGCCTTGAGGCCGGTTCCAAGCCCGAGCTGATGGCGGTGCTGGCGCTGGCGCCCAAGGGCGGGACCATCGTCTGCAACGGCTACAAGGACCGCGAGTTCATCAAGCTGGCGCTGATGGGGCAGAAGCTCGGGCACAACGTCTTCATCGTCATCGAGAAGGAGTCCGAGGTGCAGCTGGTGATCGAGGAGGCCGAGCACGTCGGCGTGCTGCCGCAGGTCGGCCTGCGCGTGCGGCTGTCCTCGCTGGCGTCCTCGAAGTGGGCCGACACCGGCGGCGAGAAGGCCAAGTTCGGCCTGTCCGCCGCGCAGCTGCTGTCGGTGGTCGAGCGCTTCCGCAAGGCCGGCCTGGACCAGGGCGTGCGCCTGCTGCACTTCCACATGGGCTCGCAGATCGCCAACCTGGCCGACTACCAGCACGGCTTCAAGGAAGCCATCCGCTACTACGGCGAACTGCGCGCCCTCGGCCTGCCGGTGGACCACGTGGACGTCGGCGGCGGCCTGGGCGTGGACTACGACGGCACCCACTCGCGCAACGCAAGCTCGATCAACTACGACATCGACGACTACGCCGGCGTGGTGGTGGGCATGCTCAAGGAGTTCTGCGACGCCCAGGGCCTGCCGCACCCGCACATCTTCTCCGAGAGCGGCCGCGCGCTGACCGCGCACCACGCGGTGCTGATCACCCAGGTCACCGACGTCGAGCGGCACAACGACGAGCTGCCGAAGATCACCGACCGCGCCGAGCAGCCGGAGATCGTCCAGTACCTGGCCGACCTGCTGGGCCCGACCGACGCCGAGATGGTCACCGAGACCTACTGGCGCGCCACCCACTACATGAGCGACGCCGCCAGCCAGTACGCCGAGGGCAAGATCAGCCTGGCCCAGAAGGCCCTGGCCGAGCAGTGCTACTTCGCCATCTGCCGGCGCCTGCACAACCAGCTCAAGGCCCGCCAGCGCTCGCACCGCCAGGTGCTCGACGAACTCAACGACAAGCTCGCCGACAAGTACATCTGCAACTTCTCGGTGTTCCAGAGCCTGCCCGACACCTGGGCCATCGGCCAGGTGCTGCCGATCCTGCCGATCCACCGCCTGGGCGAGGAGCCGGACCGCCGCGCGGTGCTGCAGGACCTGACCTGCGACTCCGACGGCAAGATCACCCAGTACGTCGACGAGCAGAGCATCGAGACCAGCCTGCCGGTGCACGACGTGAAGGAAGGCGAGGACTACCTGATCGGCGTGTTCCTGGTCGGCGCCTACCAGGAAATCCTCGGCGACATGCACAACCTGTTCGGCGACACCGACTCGGTGAACGTCTACCAGGACGCCGACGGCAGCTTCCACCACGCCGGCATCGAGACCCACGACACCATCGAGGACATGCTGCGCTACGTGCACCTGTCGCCCGAGGAACTGATGACCCACTACCGCGACAAGGTGGCCGGGGCCAAGCTCACCGCCCGCGAGCGCACCCAGTTCCTCGACGCGCTGCGCCTGGGGCTGACGCGCTCGGCGTACCTGTCGTCCTGACCGGCACGGAGTGCTCTTCGTAGGATGGGTTGAGCGAAACCCATGCGGCGGTGGTGATGGGTATCGCTTCGCTCAACCCATCCTACGACGGTGTTCCTAGTAGGAACGGTAGGTGGGGCAGCGTAGGAGCGGACTCTGTCCGCGATTTCGTAGGGCGAATAACCGTTCGCGGTTATCCGCCGATTGACCTTGGCCATAGGCGCGCACTGGATTCAACCTCGGAGCCGCTTCCGGGCTGGCCTGCGGTCTGGCCTGGGGTGTCCAGCTCAGCCGTGGCGCGTGGGATAAGTGAGGTGTAGCGGCGTATAACCGCGAACGGTTATACGCCCTACGTTTCCATTACCCCCGCCACGCGCCTGGCCAATTCGGCTGCCTGCTTTTCGTCCTTCACATTGGTGAAACTCATCACCAGTGCCGGTTCGCGCTTCGCCTCTACGCACCAATTGTTCAACGCCTGCAGGCCCAGGCCGGCTTCCCGGGCACGGGCGGCGATGGCCTTGTCGTCGCCGTCGATGCGGCCGATCAGGTGCAGGCCGCCGGGCAGCTCGGCGAAGCGCATGCGTTCGCCCAGGCGCCGCTCCAGCGCGCTGCGCAGCAACTGCCGGCGCTGCGCGTAGAGCGTGCGGGTGCGCTTGAGGTGGCGGGCGAAGTGGCCCTCGCTGATGAAATCGCACAGCGTCGCCTGCTGCAGCTCGGCGCAGCCGTTGGCGAAGGTCTGCTGGCTGCGCACGAAGCGCGCCAGCAGCGCTTCGGGCACCACCAGGTAGCCCAGGCGCAGGGCCGGGAACAGCACCTTGCTGAAGGTCCCGGCGTAGAGCACGCGGCCCTGGCGGTCGAGGCTCTTCAGCGCCGGCAGCGGGAAGCCGGCGTAGCGGTACTCGCTGTCGTAGTCGTCCTCGACTATCCAGGCCCCGGCCTGGGCCGCCCAGTCCAGCAGGGCCAGGCGCCGCGGCAGGCTCAGGGCCACGCCGGTGGGGCTCTGCTGCGAAGGGGTGACCAGGGCGAAGCGGGCGTCCGGCGCGCGGCGCAGGCCTTCCTCCACGCACAGGCCGTCGGCGTCCACCGGCACCGCCACCGGTGCTGCGCCGGACGCGGCCATCAGCTGGCGCCCGCGCGGGTAGCCGGGGTCCTCGTGCCAGACGGCATCGCCTGGCTGCAGCAGGGTGCGGCTGACGAGGTCCAGCGCGCCCTGGTAGCCGGCGCATATCAGCACCTGCGCCGGTTCGCAGGCGATGCCGCGGGACACGTTGAGGTAACCGGCCAGCGCCTCGCGCAGTGGCGCGTAGCCGCAGGGATCGGGGTAGGCCAGCTCGACACTGGTGCCATGGCGCAGGCGGCGCCCGGCCAGGCGCGACCAGAGCGAGCGGGGGAAGGCGTCCAGCGCCGGCAGGCCGAGCTGCAGCGGCAGCACCTGCGGGCCGTGGGCGATCAGCCCGGGGAACACCTGCTCGGCCTGGGGCGCCAGGCGCGCCGGGCGTTCGGCGCTGCGCCCGGCCAGTTGCGGCGACACCACGGTGCCCGCCGGGCCGCGGGCCAGCAGGTAGCCTTCGCTGGTCAGCAACTGGTAGGCCAGTTCCACGGTGCCGCGGGCCACGCCCAGCTCGCTGGCCAGGCCGCGCACCGGCGGCACCCGCTCGCCCGGGCGCAGGGTGCCGCGGGCGATGGCCTCGCGGATGCGCTCGTAGAGCTGGCGGTAGATCGGCTGCGCCAGGCTTGGGTCCAGGCGCAGGGCGAGGGGCTCGGTCATGGCCTGGTTCGCTGCTGGCATTGTGGATAAATGACTATGCCATGACGCGGATCAGCCGTCGCGAGCGGACGACTGCCGCGCCAGCGGCTAGGCTTGCAGTTCCAGACCCGGGAGCAGCAAGGCGATGGATTTCAAGGATTACTACGCGGCGCTGGGCGTGGCGCCGGACGCCGACGAGAAGGCGATCAAGACCGCCTACCGCAAACTGGCGCGCAAGTACCACCCCGACGTCAGCAAGGAACCGGACGCCGAAGCGCACTTCAAGGAAGTCTCCGAGGCCTACGAGGTGCTCAAGAGCCCCGAGAAGCGCGCCGAGTACGACCAGTTGCGCCAGTATCAGCAGGGCGGCCATTTCGAGGCACCGCCGGGCTGGCAACCGTCCGGCGGCTTCGAGGGCGCCGAGCATTTCCAGGAGCAGGACTTCTCCGACTTCTTCGAATCGATCTTCGGTGCCCATGCCGGCCCGCAGGCCCATCGCCGGCGGGAAAGGCGCGGCCGCGATATCGAGCTGGAGGTGCCGCTGTTCCTCGAGGAGAGCCAGTCCGGCGAGCCGCAGCCGATCCGCTTCAGCCTGCCCAGCTACGACGAGCAGGGCCGGCGCCTGCCCGACGTGGAAAAGACGCTGAAGGTGCGCATCCCGCCCGGCGTGGTGGATGGCGAGCGCATCCGCCTGAAGGGGCAGGGCGCGGCGGGGCTGGGCGGCGCGCCGGCCGGCGACCTCTACCTGATCATCCGCCTGGCGCCGCACCCGCTGTTCGACGTCGACGGCCGCGACCTCGTCCTCGGCGTACCGCTGGCGCCCTGGGAAGCGGCGCTGGGGGCGAAGATCGAGGTGCCCACCCTGAACGGCCGCATCGCCCTGGGCGTGCCGCCGGGCAGCCAGAACGGCCAGCGCCTGCGCATCCGCGGCAAGGGCCTGGCCGGCAAGGGCGGGGACGCCGCCGGCGACCTCTACGCGGTGCTCAAGGTGGTGATGCCCAAGGGCGCGCCCGAGGGCGAGACGCGCAAGCACTGGGAAGAACTGGCCGCCCGCGCGGCCTTCGATCCACGCAGCCAGTGGGGTAAACGGCCATGAGCGAGATACTGCTGAGCCTGGAGCTGGAAGAGCTCTGCGAGGGCGCGCGGTTGCCGCGCGAGACGCTGCTGGAGATAGTCGAGGTGGGCATCGTCGAGCCCCTGGAGCGGCGTGGCGACACCTGGCTGTTCAGCGTCGAGTCGCTGACCCTGGTGCGCCGCGCGGTACGCCTGCAGCGCGAGTTCGAGGTGGACTGGCCAGGCATCGCCCTGGCCCTGCGCCTGCTCGACGAGGTGGAGCAGCTGCGCACCGACAACGCCCGCCTGCGCCAGCGCCTGGCGCGTTACGAGGAAGATTGAAGGGGCGGGGAGGCCGCCCCGCCCCACATTCCCCATGTAGGAACGGGAGGCGCGGTATTCCTCCCCGTAGGACCTTGTCCGCGATAGCCGGACGTATCGGCGCGGATCGCGGACAAGGTCCGCTCCTACGCTGCTCCACCCGCGCCATTCAAATGTAGGAGCGCGCCCTGCGCGCGAATCGCGGGCAGGGCCCCTACAATTCGCGATTCAGGCCCCGGCGATCTTCTCCACCCAGCGGGCATAGCTGTCGATGATGGTCTGCAGGAAGGGCCCGACCTGGTCGTTGGCCTTGCCGGCGGCGTCGAAGAAGTTGCCGGCGCCGCCCAGGTAGGTTTCCGGCTGCTGCATGCAGGGCACGTCGAGGAACACCAGCGACTGGCGCAGCGCGTGGTTGGCGCCGAAGCCGCCGATGGCGCCCGGCGAGACGCTGACCACCCCGCCCGGCTTGCCGCCCCAGGCGCTCTTGCCATAGGGGCGCGAACCCACGTCGATGGCGTTCTTCAGCGCCCCCGGCACCGAGCGGTTGTATTCCGGGGTGACGAACAGCACCGCGTCGGCGCGGCGGATGCGCTCGCGGAAGGGCGCATAGCTGGCCGGGGCGTTGTCGCCGTCCAGGTCCTCGTTGTACAGCGGCAACTGGCCGATCTCGACGATCTCCAGCTTCAGGTTCGCCGGGGCCCGCTCGGCCAGGGCCAGGGCCACCTTGCGGTTGAGGGATTCCTTGCGCAGGCTGCCGACCAGCACGGCGACGTCGAAGACTTTGCTCATGGGCGTTTCCTTGTTGCGAGGGGAGTCGGGAACCTTCGTTATAGACGAGAAATGTGGCATTCGCGGGGACGCTGCGCGGATCGGTCGCGCGAGCATGTCCCAGTCCGTTGATCGATTCTTGGCTCTGTCGACTGTGCCATGGCGCACCTAGAGTGGCCCCATCCACCCCCAGACGAGATGCGGACATGTGCACGAGAATCTTCTTCGCCGGCGCCACCGGCGCCGTGGGCAGGCGCCTGCTGCCCCTGCTGCTGGCGCGCGGCTACCGGGTGCTGGCGAGCAGCCGTGACCCGGCCCGGGCCGAGGCCCTGCGCGCGGCCGGCGCCGAGGCCTTGGTGCTGGACATCTTCGATGGCGCGGCGCTGGAGAGTGCCATGCTGGAGTTCCGCCCGCAGTGGGTGATGCACCAGCTCACCGACCTGCCGCCCGGCCTGGACCCGGCGCGCATGGCCGAGGCCACGTTGCGCAACGCCCGGGTGCGCCGCGAAGGCACCGCCAACCTGGTGGCCGCGGCCCGCGCCGCCGGGGCCCGGCGCCTGGTGGCGCAGAGCATCGCCTGGGCCTATGCGCCGGGGCCCTTGCCGCACCACGAGCGGCAGCCGCTGGACCTGGCGGCCGATGGCCCACGCGCCATCAGCGTCGGCGGCGTCGCCGCGCTGGAGAACGCCGTGCTCGGCGCCGCGCCCCTGGAAGGCCTGGTGCTGCGCTACGGGCGCCTGTACGGCCCGGGCACCGGCTTCGACGAACCCGACCCGCGCCTGGCCCTGCACGTCGACGACGCCGCCCGCGCCGCGCTGCTGGCGCTGGAGTGGGGCGCACCCGGGTGCTACAACCTGGCCGAGCAGGACGGCGAAGTCAGCACCGCGCTGGCGCGCCACCGGCTCGGCTGGCAACCGGGCTTTCGCCTGGAGGCCCACGCCATGACCCAAGGAGAAACCCCATGACCCCGCTCACCCCCTTCGCGCCGCAGCAATTGCAGGCCTGCCTGGCGCGCCTGGGCCTGCCGCCGCAGGCGCCGGCCGCGACCCTGGAGACGCTCGAGCGCCTGGTCGACGCCGCGCTGCACCATTTGCCCTTCGAGAACCTCGACGTGCTGCTGGAGCGGCCCGTCGCCATCGAGCCGGAGGCGGTCTTCGCCAAGGTCGTCGAGTGCGGCCGCGGCGGCTACTGCTTCGAGCTGAACAGCCTGTTCGCGCGCCTGCTGGCCAGCCTCGGCTACCGCGTCAGCCTGCTGGTGGCGCAGGTGCGCTGGGGCATGCCGGCGGAAGTCGAGCGCACCCAGCAGAGCCACCTGCTGCTGCGCATCGAGCTGGACGAGGGGCCCTACCTGGCGGACGTCGGCTTCGGCGGCGCCAACCCGCCACGGCCGCTGCCGCTGGTGATCGGCGAGGAACTGCCCGGCGGCTGGCGCATCGCGCCCCACGACGGCGACGAACTGGAGCTGGCGCTGCACACCGCCAGCGGCTGGCAGGCGCTGTACCGCTTCACCTTGCAACCGCAGTACTGGGTCGATTACCTGCCGCGCAACTGGTACACCTCGACCCACCCCGACAGCGTGTTCCGCAAGAGCCTGCGGGTGGCGCTCAGCGAGGGCGGCATGCGCCTGACCCTGCTCGACGGCCAGTTCGGCTGGCACGATGCCCGGGGCAACGCCGAGCAGCGGCGCATCCTCGACGTCGACGAGCTGATCGAGGTGCTGCGCGGGCGCTTCCACCTGCGCCTGCCGCCGGCCACCGGCGAGGCGCTGCGCGAGCGCCTGGCGCGGCTGCTCTAGTTGCCGGTCATGCCGATGCCGTGGGCCATCAGGCTGGCCAGCAGCGGCAGGATCAGCATCGCCAGCAGCTCGATGCGGATCACCAGGGTCACCCGCCGGCCCTGGGCCTCGCCGACCTGCGGGGCCTGGCCGGCCTTGAGCGCGTTGCGCCAGTTGAGGAAGGTCATGGTCGGGTAGATGGACAGCAGCGCCACCAGCACGAACAGGCCGACCAGGGCATGGAAGGCGGCGTTGTGCAGGTAGTAGTCCAGGCCCTTGGCGAACCACAGGGTGCGGGCGATGCCGCTGAGCAGCACGACGCCGGCGCTGGCGCCGTAGGCCAGGTCGATGATCACCAGGCTGCGGGCGCGCTTGGCGTCCAGCGGCAGCTGGAACAGGCGGTGCTCCAGCACCAGCAGGGCGAACATCACGAAGATGGAGACGAAGTGCAGGTAGGCAACCAGGGCTGAGGCCATGTCGTGGGGTCCTTGTCAGGCATGGGCCGTGGTCGCGGCCACGGCTTCGTTGTCATAGGCGCGATCGCGAATGCGCCGCCTCGCACTGTAGAGCGCGGCGGCGGCGCCTGCCAGTCAGGTGGAGGGCACGCCCACCCAGGCGTTGCGGCGCGTCAGCCGCCAGGCGTAGAGGGCCAGGATCAGCCCGCGCAGCAGCATGAAGCACAGGAACGCCAGCCACAGCCCGTGGTTGCCCAGCGGCTGCAGCAGCCAGCCCAGCGGCAGGCTCACGGCGCAGGCCAGGAGCATGGCGTTGCGCATCTCGCGGGCGCGGGTGGCGCCGATGAACAGGCCGTCGAGCAGGTAGCTCCACATGCCGATCAGCGGCAGCACGGCGAGGTAGGGCAGGTACTGGTCGGCCACCGCGCGCACCTCGGGGATGTCGCTCTGCAGGGCGATGAACAGGTGCCCGGCGCTGCCGAAGAACAGCACGAAGGCCAGGCTGGCCAGCAGCGACCAGCCGCAGGCGACCACCAGCGAGCGGCGCAGCGTGCGGCGGTCGCCGCTGCCGATGGCATGGCCGCACAGGGCCTCCACCGCGTGGGCCAGGCCGTCGAGGGCGTAGGAGGTGATCATCAGGCCGTTGAGCAGCAGGGCGTTGGCCGCCACCGTGGCGTCGCCCAGGCGCGCGCCCTGCACGGTCACCAGGAAGAACACACCCTGCAGCGCCAGGCTGCGGATGAAGATGTCGCGGTTGACCATCAGCAGCGGCGCCCAGCTGGCCCAGCGGCGCAGGCGGCGCCAGTCCGGCACCCCGGGGAAGCGCCCCAGCGCGCCGCGGGCCAGCCACAGGCCGAGCAGCGCGCCGCTCCACTCGGCGATCACCGAGGCCTGCGCGGCGCCGGCCACGCCCCAGCCCAGGCCGAGCACGAAGAGCAGTTCCAGGGCGATGTTCACCAGGTTGGTGGTCAGCAGGATGGCCAGCGGCCCGCGGGCGTTCTGCGTGCCCAGCAGCCAGCCGATCAGCGCATAGCTGGCCAGGGCCGCGGGCAGGCCGAACAGGCGGATGTGGAAGAACTGCCGGGCCAGGCCGTCGAGTTCCGGCGAGGCGTTCATCAGGCCCATGGCCACGGGCGTCAGCGGCACCGCCAGCAGGCCCAGCAGCAAGGCCAGGCCCATCGCCAGCAGCAGGCCCTGGCCGAGGATGCGCCGCAGCGCGCCGCCGTCGTCGCGCCCGGCGGCCTGGGCGGCGAAGCCGGTGGTGCCCATGCGCAGGAAGCCGAGCACGCCCACCAGCAGGGTGTACAGGCTGCCGCCCACGGCCACGGCGCCCAGCTGGTGGGCATGGGGCAGGTGGCCGATGACCGCGCTGTCGACCAGGGTCACCAGCGGCACGGATACGTTGGACAGGATCATCGGCGCGGCCAGCGCCCAGACCCGCCGGTGGGTCGGGCGATCGCGCCAGGCGTCGCTCAGTGGGTTCATGCAGGGCTCCGGAACAGCGCCGCAGTATAGCGGGGCCGCGGCGCCCGCGGTCCTACGCCTGCTTCTTGCGGTAGGCGCAGTAGCCCGGGCGCGGGCCCACCTGCGGGTGGTTGCGGCAGGTGTCCGGGCGCTTGGCGTAGACGGTGCACAGGCGCGTCTTGCGGTCCAGGTACAGGCAATCGCCGTTGCTGCTGCGGGTGAGGGTGAAGATGCCGCTCTTCTGGTTGAAGCGCTCGATCAGGCCTTCCTTGCTCAGGCGCTTGGCGATGTTCTTCGCCGGCTCCTCGCGCTCGAACTCGTCCACCACGCCCAGGCGGATGAGGTCGCCGATGCGCACTTCCACCGGCATGGTGCAGCAGCTGGCATGGCAGTCGCGGCACAGGCCCGAGCTGTACTTGGCCCAGGTTTCCAGGCGGTCGAGGTCGGCGTCGGCGATCAGCGGCGGTTTTCTCATGGCGGCGGCACGGTGCGTTGCGGGGCGCGCAATCATAGTGGCCTCGACGGCGGATTGCGCGCGCTTTCGACGAAATGGCGCTCAGCCCTTGCGGATCAGCCAGATGCCCACGCCGATGGCGGCCAGGCCGGCGAGCTTCATGGCGCTGACCGGGTTCTCCTTGAAGCCGGCCCAGCCGAAGTGGTCCAGGCTCATGGCCATGCCCAGCTGGCCGGCCAGCACCAGCACCATGAACAGCAGGGCGCCCACCCGCGGCGCGGCGAAGGCGGCGATGAAGATGAAGAACATGCCGAGGAAGCCGCCGCACCAGTGCCACCAGTGCAAAGAGCGCAGCGCCTGCAGGGCGGGGAACTCGCGGTTGGCCAGGGTCAGCACCAGCAGGCCGAGGGTGCCGACGAAAAAGGAGATCAGCGCGGCGGCCAGCACGCTGGACACCTGCTTGGCCAACTGGCCGTTGATGCCCGCCTGCAGCGGCAGGCAGGCGCCGGCGATCAGCGGCAGGACGAACATCCACCAGGGCGGCGTGGGCATGGGGTACTCCTTGGCAGTCGAAGCGAAAAGAACAGCCGGCTAGTATGCACCAGACCGGAGCAACGCTCCCGCCTCGCTGGAGAGAAACCATGGGCACCTTCGCTTCCCGTACCCTGGCCGTGCGCATCGAGCGCCCCTGGCAGGTGGCCTACGACTTCCTCGCCGAACCGCGCAACTTCCCGCGCTGGGCCTCGGGCCTGTGCAGCGCCATCGAGCCGCTGGACGACGACCAGTGGCTGGCGCAGAGCTCCCAGGGGCCGCTGCGGGTGCGCTTCTCGCCACGCAACCCGTTCGGCGTGCTGGACCACGACGTGCTGCCGGACGACGCGCCACCGGTGCACATCCCCCTGCGGCTGATCGCCAACGGCGACGGCTGCGAGTTGCTGCTGACCCTGCTGCGCCAGCCGGCGATGGACGACGCCACCTTCGCGCGCGACGCGCAGTGGGTGGAAAAGGACCTGGGGGCGATCAAGGCGCTGCTGGAGTCCGAGGAGCTGCCCTGGCCGATGGGGTTTTCGCCGTGACCGGGTTGGTGCTTCGAGGTTGAATGCCGTGCATGCCTGGGGCCAAGGTCAGGCGGCGTATAACCGCGAACGGTTATACGCCCTACGCCACTTGTAGGCGTCGCTGCTTTTCGTAGGAGCGAGCTTGCTCGCGAATGGGTTTTTCCGGTTGCTCTTGAGCTGGGTTTGAGCGCGTTCCCTCTCCCCAGCCCTCTCCCTGAAGGGAGAGGGGGCTTGTCCGTGCCGAGAGAAGGTAAGGTTTCCGTCGGAAGCTTTTGGTGTGGCCGGCTGACTCCAGAACAGCCAAGCACGCCGAACGGTCCCCTCTCCCTTCAGGGAGAGGGTTAGGGAGAGGGCGCTCTTCGGAATAGCACCACCCCCCCCAACGAAACACACCCCCTCACAACCGCGCCGCCAACTCCGCCCCCTCGCGTATCGCCCGCTTGGCGTCCAGCTCCCGCGCCAGGCGGGCGCCGCCGATGATGTGGTGGCGCAGGTTCTCCGCCGCCTGGGTGGGTTGCAGTTCCAGCAGCGGTTCCTGGCCGGCGCAGACCACCACGTTGTCCACCTCCAGGCACTGCTCGCGGCCGTCCACGCGGATGTGCAGGCCGGCGTCGTCGATGCGCAGGTATTCCACGCCGCCCAGCATCCGCACCTGGTGGTGCTTCAGGTGGGCGCGGTGCACCCAGCCGCTGGTCTTGCCCAGGCCGGCGCCGGGCGTGCCCGGCTTGCGCTGCAGCAGCCACAGCTGGCGCTTCGGCTCGGCCGGGGTGGGTTGGCGCAGGCCGCCGGGGGTGCTGTTGTCCAGGTCGATGCCCCATTCGCCCAGCCACTGGCCCAGCGGCTGCGGGCCTTCGCCCTCGGCGAGCAGGTAGCTGGCGACGTCGAAGCCGATGCCGCCGGCGCCGATCAGCGCCACCCGCTTGCCCACCGGCGCGCCCTTCAGCACGTCCAGGTAGCCGAGCACCCTGGGATGGCCGATGCCCGGCAGCTTCAGTGCCCGCGGGCGGATGCCGGTGGCGACTATCACCTCGTCGAACTGCCCCTGCAGCTCGCCGCGGGCGATGCGCCGGTTCAGTTGCAGGTCCACGCCCAGCTCGGCCAGACGCCCGGCGAAGTAGCGCAGGGTTTCGCCGAACTCTTCCTTGCCGGGGATGCGCCTGGCCAGGTTGAACTGCCCGCCGATCTCGCCGCTGGCCTCGAACAGGCTCACGCGGTGGCCGCGCTCGGCCGCCACGCAGGCCGCCGAGAGCCCGGCGGGCCCCGCGCCTATCACGGCGATGCGCTTGGGCTGGCGCGCCCTGCGGTAGCGCAGCTCGGTCTCGTGGGCGGCGCGCGGGTTGACCAGGCAACTGGCGCGGCGGTTGGCGAAGGCGTGGTCGAGGCAGGCCTGGTTGCAGGCGATGCAGGTGTTGATGCGCCCGGGCTGGCCGGCGGCGGCCTTCTGCACGAACTGCGGGTCGGCCAGCAGCGGCCGGGCCAGGGAGACCAGGTCGGCCTGGCCGCTGGCGAGCAGCGCCTCGGCCACCTCCGGGGTGTTGATGCGGTTGCTGGCGATCAGCGGGATGCGCAGCTCGCGGCGCAGGCGCGCGGTCACCTCGGCGAAGGCCGCCCGCGGCACCGAGGTGACGATGGTCGGCACCCGCGACTCGTGCCAGCCGAAGCCGCTGTTGAGCACATCGACGCCGGCCGCCTGCAGCGCCAGGGCCACCTGGCGCACCTCGTCCCAGGTGTTGCCGCCTTCCACCAGGTCGAGCAGCGACAGGCGGTAGCCGATGACGAAGCGCTCGCCCAGCGCGCGGCGGATGCGCCGGACGATCTCCAGCGGCAGGCGCATGCGGTTCTCCAGGCTGCCGCCCCAGCGGTCCTGGCGGCGGTTGCCGCGCGGGCAGAGGAACTGGTTCAGCAGGTAGCCCTCGCTGCCCATGATTTCCACGCCGTCGTAGCCGGCGGCGCGGGCCAGGCGCGCGCAGCGGCTGAAGGCGGCGATGGTGCGGGCGATGCCGCGCTCGGACAGCTCGCGCGGGGCGAACCAGCTGATCGGCGACTTGAGCGCCGAGGCCGAGACCACCAGCGGGTGGTAGCCGTAGCGCCCGGCGTGGAGGATCTGCAGCAGGATGCGCCCGCCCTCGGCGTGCACCGCCTGGGTCAGGCGGCGGTGCGCCGGCACCTGCAGACTGCTGGTGAGGTCGCTGCCCAGCGGCAGCAGCCAGCCCTCGCGGTTGGGCGCGAAGCCGCCGGTGACGATCAGCCCCACGCCGCCGCGGGCGCGCTCGCGGTAGTAGGCGGCGAGCTTGCCGAAGTCCCACAGGCGGTCCTCCAGGCCGGTGTGCATGGAACCCATGACCACGCGGTTGCGCAGGTGCAGCGGGCCGACCTGGAGCGGGGCGAGCAGGTGGGGGTAGGGGCTGGCGTCGGTGGCGTGCATGCTGGCCTCATCGGCAGGGCGATGACGGCACCATAGGAAGTTGCGCGGCGCCGGTGAACGGCCCGGCTGACGGCCGCGCCGGGCATTTGGGCCAAGCCGCCGCGCTTGACAGCCGGCATGGCGGGCACACACTGGAAAGAGCGGGAAGGCAGCTTTCGCCATCCCCGGTTCCTTGACCGGCTTCCGCGGGAGGTTGTCATGAACGGCACAAGAAGAAAGCACCTGCGGCACTACCGCCACTACCTGCTCGCCGCGCTGCTGGGCCTGCTCCTGCTGGGCCTGCACGAGAGCGTCAACCAGGACCTGCAGCCCTCCTGCCTGGGCGACGACGGCCAATTGATCTGTTCCTACCCCTCGCGTACCGATTTGCAGGTACTGCTTTATTTCCGCTGAGCAGGCCTGCGCGGGCTGACCTGGGTCAGGGAAGCGGCTCGGCCTTTTCAGGCAGAGTGCTCGGCCGCGCCTGCTGGCGCTGCCTGGCGCAATGCGCCAGGTTGGCTATCTTTTAATCAGAGGCGCCTGGCCAGGTACTGGGCGCCCTTTGCCTGATCAGGAGACGCACGATGGACATGAACCGTCGGCAATTCTTCAAGGTCGCCGCCGTCGGCCTTGGAGGATCCAGCCTTGCGGCCCTCGGCATGGCGCCACCGGAAGCCTTCGCCGAACAGATTCGCCACTTCAAGCTCGAACGCACCACCGAGACCCGCAACACCTGCACCTACTGCTCGGTAGGCTGCGGCATCCTCATGTACAGCCAGGGGGATGCGGCCAAGAACGTCACCCAGAACATCATCCACATCGAGGGCGACGGCGACCATCCGGTCAACCGCGGCACCCTCTGCCCGAAGGGCGCGGGCCTGCTCGACTTCGTCCACAGCCCCAACCGCCTGAAGTACCCGCAGATCCGCGAGCCGGGTTCCAGTGAATGGAAGCGCATCGAATGGGACGAGGCGCTGGACCGCATCGCCCGGCTGATGAAGGACGACCGCGACGCCAACTTCATCGAGAAGAACGCCCAGGGCCAGACGGTGAACCGCTGGCTGACCACCGGCTTCCTGGCCGCCTCGGCGTCTTCCAACGAAGCCGGCTACATCACCCACAAGGTGGTGCGCTCCCTCGGCATCCTGGGGTTCGATAACCAAGCGCGTGTCTGACACGGCCCGACGGTGGCAAGTCTTGCCCCGACGTTTGGCCGTGGAGCCATGACCAACCACTGGACCGACATCAAGAATGCCGATCTGATCCTCATCATGGGCGGCAACGCGGCCGAGGCGCACCCCTGCGGCTTCAAGTGGGTGACCGAAGCCAAGGCGCACAACAAGGCGCGCCTGCTGGTGGTGGACCCGCGCTTCACCCGCTCGGCCTCGGTGGCCGACTACTACGCGCCCATCCGCACGGGGACGGACATCGCCTTCCTCGGCGGGCTGATCAGCTACCTGATCGAAAACGGCAAGTACCAGAAGGAATACGTCGAGCACTACACCGACGCGGCCTTCATCGTGCAGGAAGGCTTCGGCTTCGAGGACGGCCTGTTCAACGGCTACGACGCCGAGAAGCGCAGCTACCCGGACAAGTCCTCGTGGAACTACGAGCGCGGCGAGGACGGCTTCGCCAAGGTCGACCCCACGCTGCAGCACCCGCGCTGCGTGTTCAACCTGCTGCGCCAGCACTACAGCCGCTACACGCCGGACGTGGTCAGCAACATCTGCGGCACGCCCAAGGACATGATGCTCAAGGTCTGGGCCGAGATCGCCGAGACCTCGCGGCCGGACAAGGTCATGACCATCATGTACGCCCTGGGCTGGACGCAGCACTCGGTGGGCGCGCAGATGATCCGCACCGGCGCCATGGTGCAGCTGCTGCTGGGCAACATCGGCATGCCCGGCGGCGGCATGAACGCGCTGCGCGGCCACTCCAACATCCAGGGCCTGACCGACCTGGGGCTGCTGTCCAACTCGCTGCCCGGCTACCTCACCCTGGCCATGGACGCCGAGCAGGACTACGCCGCCTACATCGCCAAGCGCACCGCCAAGCCGCTGCGCCCGGGGCAGCTGTCCTACTGGCAGAACTACGGCAAGTTCCACGTCAGCCTGATGAAGTCCTGGTTCGGCAAGGCCGCCACGGCCGAGAACAACTGGTGCTACGACTGGCTGCCCAAGCTCGACATGCCCGGCGCCGGCTACGACGTGCTGCGGGTGTTCGACATGATGTACCAGGGCAAGGTCAACGGGTACTTCTGCCAGGGCTTCAACCCCATCGCTTCCTTCCCCAACAAGGGCAAGGTCGGCGCCGCGCTGGCCAAGCTCAAGTGGCTGGTGATCATGGACCCGCTGGCCACCGAGACCTCCGAGTTCTGGCGCCACGCCGGCGACTTCAACAACGTCGACACCCAGGCCATCCAGACCACGGTGATCCGCCTGCCCACCACCTGCTTCGCCGAGGAGGACGGCTCCATCGTCAACTCCGGGCGCTGGCTGCAGTGGCACTGGAAGGGCGGCGAGCCGCCGGGCCAGGCGCGCCCGGACATCGCCATCATGGCCGGGCTGTACCATCGCCTGCGCACGCTGTACGCGAAGGAGGGCGGCAAGTTCCCCGACGCCATCCTCGGCCTCGACTGGCCCTACCTGCGGCCGGACGACCCGAGCCCCGAAGAGCTGGCCAAGGAGTTCAACGGCAAGGCCCTGGCCGACCTGGTGGACCCGAAGAACGGCATGGTCCTGGCCAAGGCCGGCGAGCAGTTGCCCGGCTTCGCGCTGCTGCGCGACGACGGCAGCACCGCCAGCGGCTGCTGGATCTTCGCCGGTTCCTGGACGGCCCAGGGCAACCAGATGGCCCGCCGCGACAACGCCGACCCCTACGCCATGGGCCAGACCCTCGGCTGGGCCTGGGCCTGGCCGGCCAACCGGCGCATCCTCTACAACCGCGCCTCGGCCGACCTTTCCGGCAAGCCGTGGGACCCGGTGAAGAAACGCCTGGTGTGGTGGAACGGCACGGCCTGGGGCGGCACCGACGTGCCCGACTACAAGGCCGACGTGCCGCCGGAAGCGGGCATGAACCCCTTCATCATGAACCCCGAGGGGGTGGCGCGCTTCTTCGCCGTGGACAAGATGGCCGAGGGGCCCTTCCCCGAGCACTACGAGCCGTTCGAGACGCCCATCGGCATCAACCCGCTGCACAAGGACAACCCCAAGGCCACCAGCAACCCGGCCGCGCGGGTGTTCAAGAACGACATGGAAGTCTTCGGCAAGGCCGACGAGTTCCCCTATGCGGCCACCACCTACCGCCTCACCGAACACTTCCACTTCTGGACCAAGCACTGCCGCCTGAATGCGATCACCCAGCCGGAACAGTTCGTCGAGATCGGCGAGGCGCTGGCCAAGCAGCTGGGGATAGCGGCCGGCGACCGCGTGAAGGTCTCCTCCAACCGCGGCTACATCAAGGCCGTGGCGGTGGTGACCAAGCGCATCCGCCCGCTGCAGGTCGACGGCAAGACCGTGCACCACGTCGGCATCCCGCTGCACTGGGGCTTCGCCGGGGTGGCCCGCAACGGCTACCTGACCAACACCCTGACACCCTTCGTCGGCGACGGCAACACGCAGACGCCGGAGTTCAAGTCGTTCCTGGTCAACGTCGAGAAAATCAGCGGAGGTGAGGCATGAGCACGCAGGACATCCATGCCCGTTCGGCCACCACCACGCCGATGCCCTCGGTGCGCAACCAGCAGGAGGTGGCCAAGCTCATCGACGTGTCCAAGTGCATCGGCTGCAAGGCCTGCCAGGTGGCCTGCTCGGAGTGGAACGAGCTGCGCGACGAGGTGGGCCACAACCATGGGGTGTACGACAACCCGCTGGACCTGACGGCCGACTCCTGGACGGTGATGCGCTTCACCGAGCACGAGAACCCCAACGGCAACCTCGAATGGCTGATCCGCAAGGACGGCTGCATGCACTGCGCCGAGCCGGGCTGCCTGAAGGCCTGCCCGAGCCCGGGGGCGATCGTGAAGTACGCCAACGGCATCGTCGACTTCAACCAGGACCACTGCATCGGCTGCGGCTACTGCATCACCGGCTGCCCGTTCAACATCCCGCGCATCTCGCAGAAGGACCACAAGGCCTACAAGTGCACCCTGTGTTCCGACCGCGTCAGCGTGGGCATGGAACCGGCCTGCGTGAAGACCTGCCCGACCGGGGCCATCGTCTTCGGCACCAAGGACGCCATGAAGGAACACGCCGCCGAACGCATCGAGGACCTCAAGTCGCGCGGCTTCGAGCACGCCGGCCTGTACGACCCCGAAGGGGTGGGCGGCACCCACGTGATGTACGTGCTGCACCACAACGACCAGCCCTCGCTGTACGCCGGCCTGCCCGACAAGCCGGCCATCAGCCCGATGGTCAGTCTGTGGAAGGGCATCACCAAGCCGCTGGGCCTGCTGGCCATGGGCGCGGTGGTGCTTGCCGGGTTCTTCCACTACACCCGCATCGGCCCCAACCGCACGGAAGAGGACGAGGAGCCGGGGCCTGGGCCGGAAGCGCCGGTGCACAAGGTCGACCCCTCGGTACACAGCTATGACCCGCGTGACCCGCGCTGAGCGGCCATGACGAACCGCCGCGCTCCCCCGGGAGCGCGGCCGGGAGAGCAGCATGAAAAAAGACATCCAACGCTATACCGCCAACGAGCGCAGCAACCACTGGCTGGTGGCGATCTTCTTCATCCTCGCCGGCCTGTCGGGGCTGGCGCTGTTCCACCCGGCGCTGTTCTGGCTCAGCCAGCTGTTCGGCGGCGGGCCCTGGACGCGCATCCTGCACCCCTTCCTGGGGCTGGCGATGTTCGTGTTCTTCCTCGGTCTGGTGCTGCGCTTCGCCCACCACAACCTGCTCGACCGCAGCGACGTGCAATGGCTGAAGCAGTGGCGCGATGTGATCGGCAACCACGAGGAGAATCTCCCCGCGGTGGGCCGCTACAACGCCGGGCAGAAACTGCTGTTCTGGACCCTGCTGCTGTGCATGCTGGTGCTGCTGGTGACCGGCTTCGTGATCTGGCGCCAGTACTTCAGCGCCTGGTTCGGCATCGACGTCATCCGCCTCGCCGCGCTGCTGCACGCCTTCGCCGCCTTCGTGCTGGTCAGCAGCATCATCGTGCACATCTACGCCGGCATCTGGGTCAAGGGCTCCATGGGCGCGATGCTCTATGGTTGGGTCAGCCGCGCCTGGGCCCGCAAGCACCACGCCGCCTGGCTGAAGAGCGTGGACAAGGGCGAGGGCCACTGACCGCCCCGCACCACCCGCAGGATGGCGTTGAGCGCAGCGATACCCATCAATGGGACGAGCACAGTAATCCAACCCATGCACCGAACAATCCCCTCTCCCTTCAGGGAGAGGGCTAGGGAGAGGGAACCCGCGCCAGCCCAGGGCACGATCTTCAACCCCTCTCCAAAGCCCATCGCAAAGGAGTCCTGCGTGCCAGGCCAAATCCTCGAACCCGGCCAGATCGAAGCCGCCGCCAACATCCCCCCGTTCCTCAGGCTGCCCCCGGCGCAACTCTTCGCCCAGCGCGGCCAGCGCCTGCGCCAGCTCGCCGAAGGCCACCCCCTGGGCGACTACCTGAGCCTGCTGGCCGAGCTGTGCGACATCCAGCAGAACCTGCTCGACGCCCCGCCCACGCTGCCCATGCCCGACGAGGCCGCCCTGCGCCGCAGCGTCGAACACGGCATGCCGCCGCTGGGCTTCGAGGTGCTGGTGCGCGAAGGCGCCTGGCTGGCCCTGCTCGAGCCGCTGCTGGAGGCCTTCGCCACCACCCCGGCCAGCCCCATCGCCAACGCCCTGCAACAGCTGCGCAAGGCCGACGCCGGCCAGCGCAAGGCCTGGGCCCTGGCGCTGCTCAACGGCCAGTTCGACCTGCTGCCGGCGGCCCTGGTGCCCTTCCTCGGCGCCACCCTGCAGGTCGCCTTCAGCCACTGGCTGCTGCGCCTGCCCGAAGGCCTGCTCAGCGAGCGCGAGGAACAGACCCTCTGCCCGGCCTGCGGCTCGCCGCCGGTGGCCGGCGTCATCCACAACCGCGGCAAGTACAACGGCCTGCGCTACCTGGCCTGCTCGCTGTGCTCCTGCCAGTGGCACTACGTGCGCATCAAGTGCAGCCACTGCCGGCAGAGCAAGGGGCTGTTCTACCTGTCGGAGCAGCACGACAGCCGCGAGGTCATCCGCGCCCCGCTGCGCGCAGAGGTCTGCCCCAACTGCCAGAGCTACCTCAAGCAGTGCTACCTGGAGCACGACGAAGCCGCCGAGCCCCAGGCCGACGACCTCGCCAGCCTGGCCCTGGACGTCCGCCTGGCCGAGGAGGGCTACCTGCGCAGCGCGCCCAACCTGCTGTTGTCCCCGGGCGGCTCCGACTGACCTAGACTGCAACCAGGCCCCCACCCGTAGGATGGGTGGAGGAGCCCGCGACGATGCCCATCGCCCGCCGCCCAGCCAAATCGCCCCGTGACGACAGACAGGACCGCGCATGACCTCCGCCCGCCTGCCCTCCATCGACCGCCTGCTGCGCAGCCCGGCCTGCGCCCCCCTGCAACAGCGCTACGGCCGCGAAGCCCTGCTCGGCACCCTGCGCGACCTGCTCGACGAACTGCGCGAGCCGGCCCGCCACGGCCAGCTCGCCGCCATCGAACTGAGCGAAGCGGTGCTCGCCGGCCGCGCCGGCGAACGCCTGGCCGCGCACCACGCCAGCCGCGTGCGCCGGGTGTTCAACCTCACCGGCACCGTGCTGCACACCAATCTCGGCCGCGCCCTGCTGCCGGACGAGGCCATCGAAGCCATCACCCTGGCCGCGCGCTACCCGCTGAACCTGGAGTTCGACCTGGCCAGCGGCAAGCGCGGCGACCGCGACGACCTCATCACCGGGCTGATCCGCGAGCTCACCGGCGCCGAGGCGGTCACCGTGGTCAACAACAACGCCGCCGCCGTGCTGCTGGCGCTCAACAGCCTGGGCGCGCGCAAGGAAGGCATCATCTCCCGCGGCGAGCTGATCGAGATCGGCGGCGCCTTCCGCATCCCCGACATCATGGCCCGCGCCGGCGTGAAGCTGGTGGAGGTCGGCACCACCAACCGTACCCACGCCAAGGACTACGAAGCCGCCATCGGCCCGCGCAGCGGCCTGCTGATGCGCGTGCACACCAGCAACTACAGCGTGCAGGGCTTCACTGCCAGCGTCGCCACCCGCGACCTCGCCGGCATCGCCCACGCCCACGGCCTGCCGCTGCTGGAAGACCTGGGCAGCGGCACCCTGGTCGACCTGACCCGCTGGGGCCTGCCCAAGGAACCGACGGTGCAGGAAGCCCTGAAGGACGGCGCCGACATCGTCACCTTCAGCGGCGACAAACTGCTCGGCGGCCCCCAGGCCGGGCTCATCCTCGGCAGCAGGGAACTCATCGGGCGGATCAAGAAGAACCCGCTCAAGCGCGCCCTGCGCGTCGACAAGCTGACCCTCGCCGCGCTGGAAGCCGTGCTCGGCCTGTACCGCGACCCCGACCGCCTGGCCGAACGCCTCACCACCCTGCGCCTGCTCAGCCGGCCCCAGGCCGACATCCAGGCCCAGGCCACGCGCCTGGCGCCGCTGCTCGCCGCGCAACTGGGCGCAGGCTGGGCGGTGGCCGCGGAAGCCGCCCTGGGCATGATCGGCAGCGGCGCCCAGCCGGTGGCACGCCTGCCCAGCGCCGCCCTGGCGCTGCGCCCGCAGAGCAACAAACGCCTGCGTGGCCGCGCCCTGCGCGAGCTGGAAGAGCGCCTGCGCGGCCTGCCCATCCCGGTGCTCGGGCGCATCGACGACGACACCCTGTGGCTCGACCTGCGCCAGCTCGACGACGAGGCCGCCTTCCTCGCCCAACTGCCCCTGCTGGCGGAGAGCGCGGCTTGATCGTCGGAACCGCCGGGCACATCGACCACGGCAAGACCGCCCTGCTGCGCGCCCTCACCGGCGTGGAAGGCGACCGCCGCCCGGCCGAACGCGAGCGCGGCATCACCATCGACCTCGGCTACGTCTACGCCGACCTGGGCGACGGCAGCCTCACCGGCTTCATCGACGTGCCCGGCCACGAGCGCTTCGTCCACAACATGCTGGCCGGCGCCAGCGGCATCGACCTAGTGCTGCTGGTGGTGGCCGCCGACGACGGCGTGATGCCGCAGACCCGCGAACACCTGGCCATCGTCGAACTGCTCGGCATCCCCCGCGCCCTGGTGGCGCTGACCAAGGCCGACCGCGTCAGCCCGCAGCGCCTGGCCGAGGCCTGCGCCGAAGTGGAAAGCCTGCTGGCTGCGGGGCCGCTGGCCGGCGCGCCGATCTACCCGGTTTCCAGCGTCACGGGGGAGGGCGTGGACGCCCTGCGCCAGGCCCTGGCCAAGGCCGCCCGCGAGGTCCATGAGCGCTCCAGCCAAGGCGGCTTCCGACTGGCCGTGGACCGCGCCTTCAGCGTCAGCGGCGCCGGCCTGGTGGTCACCGGCACGGCCTTCTCCGGCAGCCTGAAGGTGGGCGACGAACTCCTCCTCGGCAACGCCGGCCGCCCGGTGCGCGTGCGCGGCCTGCACGCGCAGAACCGCGCCGCCGAACAGGCCCACGCCGGCCAGCGGGTGGCGGTCAACCTCGCCGGCGACCGCCTCGGCCCGGACCAGGTCAAACGCGGCGACTGGCTGCTGGCGCCGGAACTGCACGCGCCCACCACCCGCATCGACATCGACCTGCAGCTGCTCCCCGGCGAACCCCGCGCCCTGGCCCACTGGACGCCGCTGCACGTGCACCTGGGCGCCCAGGACGTCACCGGCCGCGTCGCCCTGCTGGAAGACGAACGCCTGGCGCCGGGCGAACACGCCTTCGCCCAACTCGTACTCAATGCTCCCGTGCAAACCGTGCACGGCGACCGCCTGGTGCTGCGCGACCAGTCCGCCCAACGCACCCTCGGCGGCGGCCGCGTGCTCGACCCCTTCGCCCCGGCGCGCAACCGCCGCAGCCCCGAACGCCTGGCGCAACTCCAGGCCCTGCGCGGCGAAAGCCTGGAACAGGCCCTGCCGGTGCTGCTCGAACACGCCGACAACGGCCTCGACCCCAAGCTGCTGGCGCGCCAGTTCAACCGCCCCCGCGAAAGCTGGCGGCTGCCCGCCGAACTGGTGGAAATCACCACCCGTGGCGGCCCCCGCCTGTTCACCGGCGAACGCTGGCGCGCCCTCGGCGAACAGCTGCTGCAAGCCCTGGCCCGCTTCCACGCCGAACAGCCCGACGAACTCGGCCCCGACCGCGACCGCCTGCGCCGCTACGCCTTCGCGCAACTGGAACGCCCGGTCTTCATCGCCCTGCTGGAACAGGCCCTGGCCAGCCAGGCCGTGGAAAGCAGCGGCCCCTGGCTGCACCTGCCGGACCACCGCGTACAACTCGGCACCGAAGACGAAGCCCTGCGCCAACGCCTCTGGCCGCTGCTGCTCGCCGGCGCCTACGACCCCCCCTGGACCCGCGACCTGGCCCGCGAACTGCAAGTCGACGAAGCCGCCATGCGCCTGCTGCTGCGCAAACTTGCCCGCCTCGGCCAACTGCACCAGGTGGTGAAAGACCTGTTCTACCCCGACGAAACGATCCGCCAACTGGCCCAACAAGCCCTGCAACTCCACGCCGAACAAGGCCTGATCCGCGCCGCCGCCTTCCGCGACCGCATCGGCATAGGGCGCAAGCGCAGCATCCAGTTGCTGGAGTACTTCGACCGCATCGGCTTTACCCGGCGATTTGGCAATGAGCGGAGGGTTCGGGAGGATTCGGCGTTGACGCTGGACGCGGGCGTCAATGCAGAGCGAACTGCCTGAGCGCCGCCATCATGGCGATCACCAGCACCGCGAGGCCAATGGCGGCTGTCCACTCGGCGTCGTACTCGCCGGACATATATGTGTGGCGACGCGGATAGCGCCCCAGGGTGAACAACTTCACCACCGGCCACCCGACCGGATAGCACAGGGAGTGGAAAAGCACTTCCAAGAGGAGGTCGGGCACGGATAATCCAGCGGGTTGGAGAAGGCAGTGACCTATCGAGTGTAGATGCTGTGGGCAGCGTGAAGGCTGGCCAGCATCGGCTCGTTCAGGCTTGCTTCCGGCCGTGTTCGGCAAGGTAGGTTTGATTGCTCAAAAAAACATCAGCGCTTACCGTGGTAAATATTGCAATCCCCGTTTCAGGAGGGATTTTATGGTGACGCACCTTGTTGGCCAGCCCGCGGCCAAGCCTACCGGCAAGCCCAAGCCCAGGACCAAGAAAGGCGCGGGTGATCCGCTCGCGGTCGTGGAGCAGGCCGCGCGTGCTGGTGATGCCCAATATCAGTACTTTGTCGAGACCGGGAAGCTTCCGGACTCCAAGTGAGGTTGCGTGTCGATTGCGCGAGTCTTCGTAACCGACAGCTTCATGAATCTCCCCTCCTGGTACGACCTGTACGTCGATTTCTACAACCTGAAGGCTGCCCCATTGGGAGCGTGATGCCTCTCTCTGGCGGGTGCCTTTCGGCCATATCCAGTTGACCGAATTCGGTCCTTTTCAAGTTGGACTGCTGGGTAGTGGGGAGATGGATTGACGTAGCCTGTAATTGAGCCAGCAGGCGCCAAGCAAGGTCGCGAAGCTCAATTCCCAGAAGTAAAAGCCTGGGCCGAAGCTCTGAATGGGCGTGGGGCCACCTTCGTTGAACCACCATTCGAAGGTGAAATAGCTGCTGGAGCCTAGCGCGCAGGTGGCCATGGCCGCCTTGAGCGCCCAATCGTGTTTTCCGACTACGAGCAGAATGATAGTGGCAATGAATGCGGGGTTTCCCAGCCAGCCAGGGCGGCCCATGGTGATCCCCCACCAGCCCCACTTCAGTAGGTCTCGCCCGTAGAGCGGGTCGTAGCCCTTGAAGTTGAAAGCCGGTAGCTGGAGGCAGAAGAGGTAGAGCGAAATGGAGAGCAGGACGATGAGCCAGATGAACATCCGTTTAGCGGTCAAAGGCGTAACTCCGTTACTGCCGGTGATGAACACGCCGGAGCCTATCTGGATGCCTGCAGAGGATCAATGCGGCATCCTGTGACATCCCTTCGCTAGCCACTTCATCATGAACGGTGGCAACATCCTGTCGCTCCAGAAGATTCTCGGCCATTCGACACTGGCGATGACCATGCGCCATGCGTGCCTCGCTCCAGGGCATCTTCAGGATGTGTTAGCGTTCGGACCGTCCAGGGATTTTCGACACTGCTTCGACACTCCGCCGGAGTCGGCACCGGAAGCTGACGAAAAAGCCTTGTAAATCAATGTGGAAGGCAATCACGCCCGGTGGCGTGGCCGGGCTTCAAACCCGGTGGGGGACGGCAGCCGTTCCTGGGTGAGTTCGACTCTCACTGCCTTCCGCCACTTCCCTCCGCTTCTGTCTTCGCTGCGATAACTTTCAGGTTTCGCTGGCTACCGCCTCGTCGTCGATTACCTGCAGGCTGTGGATATCGCTCCATAGCAGTTCTTCCGGAAAACGCTGCGGCTCAGCCGGATTGCGCACTAGAAAGTATGGGGGCTCATCCTCCACGGTCAGGGCCACCCCAACGACGCGACCGCGATAGTTTTCAAGATAGGGCGCATCTTTCAAGGTCAGGTCCGCTTGGATTGTCTTGCCCAGCAGTGCGAGGGCGGTGGAGGTGTCGAAATGGGGCATTGGTGTCTCCTTCCGTGATGGAAACTCAGGGGACAGGAACAAGCCGATCCTGGGCAGCACTCTTCCAGTTCAACGCCTGTTCCGTCAGTATTCATCGGACTTGGGATCGCGACGATTTATGGATTATTTCCATAAATCTGTGCTTATGGCAATACTCCATAACGGGATTTTTTAATGGCGCAAGGCATGGCCGATAGAGCGCTGCTCTTGCTGGAGCAGACGAGTCTGAAGGATTTGGCTGAGGTGAACAGCAAGGACTACGTGCGCTGGCAGAGCATCAAGCGGGGAAGAGCACGCATTGGTGCTGAGGAGTTGGAGCGGCTTGGGGAGCTTTATCCGCAGTATCGGTGGTGGTTGCTGACTGGAGAAAGCTTGCCTGTCGCTGGGCAGAGCAGTCCCGATGATGGGGTTTAGGAAGGAGGCTTGGATTCTGTGCGCTAGGCTTGAAGGGGACGAGATACTACGTTTCCTACAAAGTAGAGTAGGGAAACTCTGCCCCATTTTTTTGTCCAATTTTGGCCGATGATTGCGCCTCGAGATGTAAGATTTTAATTGCGTATCTTTCGGAATTCTTCGAGTTCTTCAATTAGCTTCACCAGATCCAAGGGGATTTCCTCTCTTCTGAATTCATCAATGATTTGGAAGTCTGTTAAGTTTATTTTGCAGTCATTTTGTAGGTTTTCCCGTAGAGTCCTCAAGGTTGTTTTTCCGGGGCAGATACGCATTCTGTCATTAATATTTGACCAAGAGCTTTCAAAACTTTCTATTGTATCTCGACTTACCGTGCTGGCGTCCTCTTTTCTTCCTTCAAAAAATGCCAGTCTCCTAGCTATATACTGAGACTGTGCATCAATTTTTAGAGGGGAAGTTATTTCTTCTAGATATTCTTCTAGGCTTTTGGGGGTTGTGGTTTTTTCTCCTGTTCGCTTTTCTCGAACCTCAAGTTGTTTTTGTACTGTTCTGTCTAATGCTGGGATGTTTAGCAAGTAATTTTCTATTTCTTTCTGTTGATGGATGTGAGCGAATGTTAATTCGGACTTTAGGTCGGCTAGTATTGATTCTATTTCTTCAGGGCAGTAGTAGTCTCTGTCATAAATGGCAAAGATTTTAATGTTGGCATCTATAGTGCTCTTCAATCCCCAAGCAAAGGACTTGATTTTTTGCCAAGATGAAAAACCACCTGACTCAAATGCAGTTAAATCATTACCAGTCGCTAAGTCATCGTAGCCTAAATTTTTAGCGAATCGACGTAAAATTTTATAGTCCGTCATCCCCTCAATGAATAGAATTTTCTTTGTTCTGGCCAAGTGACTTAAAGTTATGTTTTGAGTAGAGCCTAGCTCTTTAATGGCAACCTGCACGCCTTCAATGTCTTTTAACCTTTTTGCATGGCGCATTGATTTGTTTATAAGTAGGATTTCCGATGGGTCTGCCTCCCCCATTATTTCCACTGAATGTGTCGCAAGTAAAACGTCTGAGTCTATACTCCTGAGGATTGATAGCAATTGGCGCTGTATGTCTGGATGTAGATAAATTTCTGGCTCGTCGATGACAACAATACTAGCTTTTTCGGCCCTAGATAAATGGGTTAGTAACTGGCACCAAATTTGGAAGCCAAATCCTGCCCAGTATACTTCACGATCAATCCTGTCTTCTGCAACAAACATACTCAGTTTCTTGTTCTTTAAATCTAGTTCTGGTTTGCTCATCGTCATCCCTGGCCATGTGGATGATATCATTGCAGCAAAGTCGTCCCAATTCTCATTGTAGTAATGCCAGTAGTTCCTAAAATGCCTGCATGCTCTATGTGTGTTTAATGAAGTTCTGACAGTTTCCTCTGTAACATAAGCTTCCTCGTGCTCCAGTGGTCCTAGTACTGGAACAACCTGGATAGATATTGGGAAAGCTTTTTTAAATTTTAAAGGTGTATGAGCGGTTGCACCTTCATTTTCCCAATAAAGTATGCATCCTCCCTCGTTGGGAAAGTGTAGGAATAGTTTGTTTTTATTTGTTAGTCGGAATTCGATACTGCTATCTTCATTGTTGTAATTTGTTGCTACGTTTTCAAGAGAGACGCTGACTTGGCTCTCAGGGATTCTATGTCCATAGCCGAAGCTGTCATTTGGTAATGGTACTCTCTCTGCTTTTAGGCGCTTGGCTTTACGAATCGCCACATCAAGTATTCTAAATGCACTTATTATTGTTGATTTTCCTGCGTTGTTTGCGCCGACCAAGATGTTTACTTCATTTAGGTTTACCGAAAAACTACTTAGCGCCTTGAAGTTCTTGAATCTTATCTGGCTAATTTTCACTCCTGTGGCTCTTTCCATGATCTTCCTCGGGTAAAGGGAAAAGGTGAATTTATTTTTCTATTCTGATCTTGCCCCATTAAACTGCAAACCTTTTATCAGACTACATCCTGCACCACTGTTCCTCGCAGGGAGTCCCATCGCCGTCCCCATCCATCTTCATCCCCGGACAGCTGCGCAGAAACGCCTTGGCCTCGGCGCAGGAGGTCATTTGCGAGCAGTATTTGCGGCCATCGCAGCGGACATCGAGAGCAGGGCTGGCGGGTGTGGTGTTTGCCGCCGGCGGCATCAGGTCGGTGGTCGGTTCGTCGGCATCATCCGCGACGCTCATCGGGGCCGGCTTTGAGCGGGAGAAATGGTTTTGCCAGGACGGGTTGTCCATGTACTGCCAGGCGAGCAGGGCGAGGGCAATCAGCAGAATCCATTTCTTCATGAGGTTCACCGAGTCCTGTGGGATGGTTGGATTCTAGTGGCGAACCCGCGGGTATTGCACCGCGTAGGATGGCGTTGAGCGCAGCGATACCCATCGTCGGCCGCATGGGTATCGCTGCTCCACCCATCCTATGTCCTGGCTCCCTGTACCGATCCGCCCGCCTCGTTCATCTGCCGTTCGCGCAGTGCCTTGCCCAGTGTCCGCGCTACCAGTTCGTCCTTGCCTTGCGTGTAGGCCTCGCGGTCGGTGGGGAAGCGTTCTGCCAGTTGTTCCTTGAGGCGTTTGTACTCGGCCGCGTCCTGCGGATGGTTGCGCAGCCAGTTGCGGAAGATCAGGTGGCGGTCGGCGTCGGCCAGGTTCATCACGTGGACGTGGTGGGTGCGGCCTTGGCCCTGCGGCGGCATGCCCTTGACGAAGAACATCCGCTGCGGCGCCGGGTTGTCGCGCCAGTACTGGTAGCCGAGGGCTTCCAGCGGGGCGACCAGGCTTTGCCAGTCGGCCCCCGGCGGGGGGAGCAGGAGGATGTCGATGATCGGCTTGGCCTTCAGGCCGGGCACCGCCGTGCTGCCGAAGTGTTCGATCTTCAGGCCGGGCAGGGCCAGGGCGCCGGCGATGGCGTCGGCTTCCTCGGCGAAGCGCCGGGGCCAGTCCGGGTTGGCTTCGGCCAGTTCGATGCGGTCGGCTTCGGCGTTGCTCCAGCGTTGGCCGTCGAAGGTGGGGGGCTGGGTCATGGGGTTTCCTGGTTGAGGGGCTGTCGTTCGACGTTCGGGCTGGTGCGCAGGTTCATCGTCGTTGTTCGGGCTTCTTCCTCTGTTCCTTGATTCGGTTGCGCAGGTGCTCGAAGAAGGCTGAATCGGCGTGCCCTGTGGGAGCGGATTCGGCGCCGGCCAGAAGGAGGTTTCGCAAGCGATTGCAGTCTTGCGTCCTTTGGTCGCTGGCGTGTGGGTTGGTGGTACTCATGGGCCTTCCCGTTTGCAGGTTTGGGCTGAGCCTATTCCTGAGGTGGGCGGGCTGGCCATGCTCTTGTAGGAGCGAGCTTGCTCGCGAACAGCCTCTCCCGGCAGCGCTATCGTCTCAGGTCGACTCCGTCCCCTCTCCCCAGCCCTCTCCCTGAAGGGAGAGGGGGCTAGTCCGTGCCGAGAGAACAAATGGTTTCAGCTGAGAACCTTTAGTGCTGCCGGCTAACTCCATAACAGTCAAGCACGCCGAACGGTCCGCTCTCCCTTCAGGGCGGGGCGCGCAGCCGAGGGTTAGGGAGAGGGCGCTCTAAAGCCCACCTCCCACGCTCGCCGGCAAGCTCCATTCGCGAGCAAGCTCGCTCCTACGAAAAGCCGGCAGGCTATTTCACGGGGAAGTCGAAGGCGGTGTTCGGGTAGGGCTCCTGCTTCAGCGTGTAGTGCCACCACTCGTTGGCGTAGGGCTCGAAGCCGTGGCGTTGCATGGCGCTGCGCAGGGTTTCGCGGTTGCGTGTCTGTTGCACGGTGATCAGGCCGGTGCCGTGGTGGGAGATGGGGCCGAAGAAGTCGAAGTGGCTGCCCATGTCCAGTTCCTGGCCGGTCATGGCGTCGACCAGGGTGAGGTCCACGGTGCTGCCTCGGCAGTGAGCTGATTTCTTGGCGATGTAGCCGTCGCGGAACAGCGCCGCCTTGTCCAGCTGCGGGTAATAGCGCTCCTTGGTGCGGGTGTCGGCCAGGTCCGCGGCCCAGCGCTGGAAGTGGGCCACGGCGCGTTGCGGGCGGTAGCCGTCGAAGAGTTTCAGCGCCAGGCTGCTCAGGGCCAGGTCGCGTTCCACTTCGGCCAGGGCCGTGGCCGCTTCTTTCGTGAGGATCACCCGCGGGCTCTCGTAGCCGTCGATGCGGGTGCCGACGAAGTTGTCGCCGCTGTAGTAGCGCGCTTCGTAGCGGGCGTTCTTCAGGACCTGGTCGAGGTAGACGAAGCCGGGTTGCGCCGGCTGGTCGGCGCTGGCGCCGAGGCTGGCCAGCAGCAGGAGCAGGGCGAGGGCTTGGCGGAGCATCCGGCCTCCCGGGCGTGGGCTTTCTTTCACCCTAGCAGCCCTTTCCTGGGAAGCGTCTCTCGAATTGGAGGGATGTTTCCTACTTGACCCTCAGGTCCAGTTCTCCCCTGGAAGGCCGATCCATTCGCCGAGACGAGCGGATCGCGGTGGCGTGGTCCGCGCACGAGTTCGAGCAGCCCAGGAGAGATGCGATGCTCAACCAGTTCCGCGTACGTACCCGCCTGCTGTCGCTGGCGTTCCTGCCCCTGCTGGTGCTGGCCGGGGTGATGGCGCTGGCGGCCTACAACGCCGGCCAGCTCAATGATGACTTCGACGAGCTGTTCAGCGACCGCATGCGGCCGGTGAACCGGCTCAACCTGATTTCCAACGCCTATGCGGTGAACATGGTGGATGCGCTGCACAAGTACCGCGCCGGGGTGGTCGACGTGGAGGCGCTGCGTGGCGCCATCGGCGAGGCGCGTACCCGCATCGCGGATTCCTGGAGCATCGTCCAGGGCAGCAAGATGACCGATGCCGAGCGGCAGATGGTGGCCGGTATCCGCGCGCGCATGGCCGAGGTGGACAAGCTGGTGGAGGCGCTGCTGGGGCAGACCGACGGCAGCCTGCGCAGCGAGAGCGACGGCAGCTTCGTGCGGCGCCTGTATGCGGCCTTCGACCCGCTGGGGGATGCGCTGGAGGAGCTGGCGCAGCTGCAGGTCCGCGAGGGCGATGCGCTGAACCAGGCCTCCACCGCGCGCTACCAGGCGATGAAGCACAGCTTCGTGGTCATCGCCGTGGTGGTGCTGGTCGGCATGCTGCTGTTCAGCCTGCTGGTCAGCCGTTCCATCAACCGCCCGCTGGAGCAGCTGAGCCGGGTGATCGCCACGGTGCAGCGCAATTCCGACCTGAGCCTGCGCGCCGAGGCCGTGGGCCGCGACGAGCTGGCGCAGACCGCCCAGGCCTTCAACACCATGCTCGAGCACTTCCAGCGGCTGATCCGCCACCTGGGCGGCGCCTCCGTGCAGCTGGCCAGCGCTTCGGAGCAGATGAGCGCCATCAGCGCCCAGGTCAGCGATGCCGCCAACGGCCAGGGCGAGCAGACCGCCATGGTCGCCACCGCCGTGCACGAGATGAGCGCCGCGGTGCAGCAGGTGGCGGAGAACGCCCTGGACATGGCGCGGGTGGCCGAGGACGTGCGCCGCGAGGCGCACCAGGGCACCGAGCTGGTGGAGGCCAACCTGGGGGCCATCGAGCGGCTGTCCCAGGCGGTGCAGGAGAGCGCCGGGGTGATCGACCGCCTGCACAGCCAGAGCGACGAGATCGGCAGCGTGCTGGGGGTGATCCAGAGCATCGCCGAGCAGACCAACCTGCTGGCGCTCAACGCCGCCATCGAGGCGGCGCGGGCCGGCGAGGCCGGGCGCGGTTTCGCCGTGGTGGCCGACGAGGTGCGCAGCCTGGCGAGCAATACGCAGAAGGCCACCGAGTCGATCCGCGGCATGATCGACGCGCTGCAGAACGGCGCGCGCCAGGCCGTGGGGGTGATGCAGGAGTCCCGCGAGCGGGCCGGGGAGAGCGTGCGGCATTCGCGCGAGTCCGGCGAGGCGCTGCGGCACATCGCCAACGCCATCGACCGCATCGCCGACGGCAACGCGCAGATTTCCACCGCCACCGAGGAGCAGACCGCGGTGGCCCACGAGATCAGCCAGAACATCACCCAGCTCAACGACAGCATCCAGAGCGTGGTGGAGAACGCCGGACAGAGCGCCGCCGCGAGCCTGGAACTGGCCCGCCTGGCGGTGGAGCAACAGCAGCAGCTGGCGGGCTTCCGGGTGGACTAGAGCGTGCTCACGGGCCCATCAGCAGGCGCTGCTGCTGGGACGAGAAGCCGCCCTGCTGCTGGAACTGCGCGCCCATCATGGGCTGGCGTTCGAGGTCGTCGAGGCCGAAGGATTCCTTCACCGGCGACTCGATGGCGCCGAGGTTGTAGCTGCTCTGCCCGGCGCAGCCGGAGAGGGCGAGTAGAGCGAGGACGAGGGCGGGAAGCCGGGGCATGGCGGACTCCTTCTGTGGGGGAGCTTGCGGTCGCCCAGGTTAGACCGGCGATGCTTACGGCTTGCTTAAGCTCAGTCGCGGCGCAGGGCCTGGACGTCGTCGCCCCGGGGGTCGAAGGCGTCCAGGCGCATGCGTTCGGCGAAGGCGTCCAGCGCCGCCTGGCCGCTGACGAAGCCGGTGCGCGCGGCGGCCCAGTCGTCCGGGCGCAGGCGCACCATCCAGCCTTCGCCGTAGCAGTCGAGGTTGATCAGGCCGGGGCGGCGCTGCACTTCCTCGTTGCTCACCAGCAGGGTGCCGGCCAGCGGGCTGCGCGCCGAGGAGGCGGCCTTGGCGAACTCGACCACGCCGAAGCTGCGGTCGCGCTCGACGTGCCAGCCGTCGCGCTTGGGGGTGAAGGCGAATATCTGCCCGTAGAGCACGCAGCCGTAGGCGCTCAGGCCGAGGGTCACGGCGCCGTCGGGCTCCTCGCGCAGCCACAGGTTGTAGTCCGGGGCGTAGAGCAGGTCGTCGGGGAAGTCCAGGCCGTGCAGCTTCACAGGGTCAGCACCCGGTCGTATTCGAGGATCATCCGCGCCAGCTCGCCGCCGCTGGCGATTTCGTCGACTTCGTCGATCAGCGCGCTTTCGTCGATGGGCACGCCGGGGGCGCGGCACATCAGCAGGCGCGCGCCGGCTTCCTTGGCCTGCTGGATGAAGTGGCTGAGCGGCTCGCCGCCGGGGGCGGCGTAGAGGTTGTCCACCACGTCCTGGCGCGCCAGCTGCACGCCCTCGCCGCTGAGGAAGAGGGTCACCTCGGCGTCCATGCAGGCCAGCAGGGTGGCGGTGTAGAAGGGCGCCGCGCAGCGCGCCGGGGTGCTCGGGCCGCTGCTGACGATGATCAGCACGCGCTGTGGGTCAGGCGGGTTCAAGGGCTTTCTCCATCTGCACCAGGGCCACGCGGCGGCCGCCCGGCGCCCGGCGCTCGACGATGCCCACCGGGCGGTAGCCCAGGCCGGCGTACAGCAGCAGGCCGCCGGCGTTGTCGTTGAAGCAGGAGATCTTCATCAGCGGCGCAGCGTAGTCGCGCCGGGCGAGGCCTTCCATGACGCCGATCAGGTAGCGCGCCACGCCGTGCCCGCGGGCCCAGGGCGCGACCATCATGTTGCCCAGGGCGCAGTATTCGCCCGGCAGGCTCTGGTAGAAGTTGGCGAAGCCGGCGGCGCGGCCGTCGAGCAGGGCCAGGGTGCTGGCGCGGCGTTCGGCCACGGCGGCGGCCAGTTGCTCGACGCTGAACGGCCATTGCGCCTTGGGGTAGGCGTAGAAGAGCTCGTCGGCGTCACGCACGAAGCCGGCCACCTCGGCCAGGTCGCCGGCTTCCACCGGGCGGTGCTGCAGGCTCATCCGCGCGGCGGGTACTGGGCGAGGACCTTCTGCACGGTCTCGCGGATGGCCGCCTCGCGCTCGGCCGGGGTCGGCGGGCTGCTGCGCATGATCTGCTCGCCGCTGCCGCGCCACACCAGCTTGCCGTCCTTGCCGTCTAGCAGGTCGACCTGGATGGTGGCGACCTTGTAGGTCACGGTGCGCGACTCGGCCATCGCCGGGCCGCCCCAGTAGTCACCCCAGTACCCGTTCCAGTAGCCGCCGGTGTAGGTGGTGACCTGGTCCTGGCGCTGGTCGACGATCAGGTAGGTGCGCACCGTCACGTCGGGCGCGGCGCCGGCCTGGGCCGGGCGCAGGCCGCGCTGGTCGAGCTGGTCGGCCACCGCCGAGAGGATGCGCTGCTCGGTGAGGTCGCTCTTGATGCGCGGGTCGTCCGGGCGGTACTCGAAGGCCGGCTGCGCCCAGGCCCAGCTGCGGTACATGGCGAAGTCGCGGCTGGAATCGTAGTCGCGGTTGAGGTTGACGGTCTCACAGGCGGCGAGGCCCAGCAGCAGGCCCAGCAACAGCAGGCGGCGGATCATGGTCGGCATACTCCAGACAGAGTCTTCATCGAAGCTCAGAGTGTCGGCAAAGGCAAGTGCCGAAATGTCTCGAAACGGCCCTATTCCGCAGTTTTCTGGCAACAAAGCCGGACGGCGCGGCCGGTGTCCGGTCAGTGCGGCGGGTAGCCCGACAACGCCTTGCGCACCGCCTCGCGCAGCCCCCGGGCCTGCTCGCTCTGGTTGCCGCTGGGCTCGTATTCGGCCGAGGCGTCCCAGACGGGGTGGTTGTCATGGGCGTCGTACAGTTCGATGCGCACCACGTTGACCTGCACCACGTAGGTCCGCGTCACCGGGATGGAGGCGCCGTACCGGGGATCGTTCCAGCCGCCGTAGTAGCCGCCGCCATAGTAGTCGGTGACCTGGCGGGTGCGCTGCTCGCTGCTGACCCGCGCGCTCACCCGCAGGTCCGGCGCGGCGCCGGGGCGCGCCGGGCGCAGGCCGACCTGGTCGAGGCCCTCGCTGACCGCGTCCTGCAGCGAGCTGCCATAGGTGGTGGCGCCGCTGGGCGCGCCGGTCCAGTTCCACGAGCGGTAGCGCCCGTAGTCCGGTGGCGCGGCCGGGTAGGCGCCGGGGTCGAAGCCCGGGGCGCTGGCCTGGGCCGGCACCGGGGGCGGCGGCAGCGACTGGCTGGTGTAGGGGTTCTGGCTTTGGCAGGCGGCGAGTGCGGCGAGCAGCGGCAGCAGGATCAGGCGTGGCGACATGCGGGGCTCCCGCCCGCGCCGGGGCACGGGCGACGACGGTGATGCGGCGATTGTGCACCTATTCGCGCGGGCGGCACAGCCAGTGCAGGTAGCGGCCCAGGCCGGCGAAGGCCGGGTGGCGGCGGTAGGCCAGTTCCATTTCCACCAGGTCCAGGGGCTCGGCCTTGTGCTGGAACTCCTGCGGCATGTAGTCGTGGAACACCCGCACGCCGCTGCGTGCCTCGATGTTCCAGCTGGCGGCCATGGCCGCTTCCAGCTCGCGCGGGTCCAGCGGCTGCTGCGGCGTCAGGCTCTGGCCCTCGCCGGCGAAGCGCTGCTTGCGCAGCTTGCGGAAGTGGCCCTTGAGCAGGTTGCGGTAGATGAGCGCGTCGCGGTTGTAGAAGGCCAGCGACAGCCAGCCGTCGCGGGCGGTCAGCTGGTGCAGCACGGGGAGGATGGCCTGGGGCTCGGCCAGCCATTCCAGCACGGCGTGGCACAGCACCAGGTCGTAGGGTTCGTCGAGGCGGCCTAGCAGCTCCTGCCAGGGCGCCTCGATGAAGGTGGCCGCGCGGCCGGCCTCGGCGAAGCGCTGGCGGGCGCCTTCGAGCATGGGCGCGGCGGGTTCGGCGAGGGTCACCTGGTGGCCGCGCTCGGCCAGCCACAGCGCCATGTGGCCCAGGCCCGCGCCTATGTCGAGCACGCGCAGCGGGCGCTCGGGCAGCGCTTCGGCCAGGTCGGCCTGCAGTACGGCCAGGCGGATGGCGCCCTTGGCGCCGCCGTAGATCTTCTCGGCGAAGCGCGTGGCCAGCTCGTCGAAATGCCGGTCAGCCATGCACGAAGCGCCTTTCGCTGTCGGCCAGCTTGGCGCGCACCACCTGGTCCATGTCCAGGCCCAGTTCGGCGCAGAGCAGCAGCAGGTAGAGGACGATGTCGCCGACTTCCTGGCCGGCGTGGGCGAGCTTGTCGGCCGGCAGGCGGCGCGACTCGTCCTCGGTCAGCCACTGGAAGATTTCCACCAGCTCGGCCATTTCCACGCTGGCGGCCATGGCCAGGTTCTTCGGGCTGTGGAAGCGCTTCCAGTGGTTGTGGTCGCGGATCGCGTGCAGGCGCGCGGTGAGTTCGTCGAGGTTCATCGGGGGCTCCTTGGGAGCCCCATAGCTTCCGGCTTCGGCGCCGCCGCATCAAGCGTCGAGCGGTTTCCAGGCGCCGGCCATGTGCGGCAGGCCGTCCGCCCCGCGCAGGGCGAACTGCCCGGCCGGGGCCACCTCGCTGGCCAGCAGGGTGACGCTGGAGGGCAGCAGCACCGGCTTCTGGAAGCGCACCTCCACCTGGTAGCCGGCCGCCGGCAGGCGCTCGCCCAGGGCCGCCAGGCTGCGCGCCTTGTTCCACAGGCCGTGGGCGATGGCGCGGGGGAAGCCGAACAGCCTGGCGCTGGCCGCCGACAGGTGGATGGGGTTGTAGTCGCCGGCCACCCGGGCGTAGCGCCGGCCGATGTCCGCCGGGCACAGCCAGTGGTCGATCTGCTCCAGCGGCAGTTCGGGCGGCTCCTGGCGCTCCGGCGGCGTACCTTCCAGGCGCATGCCGCGGAACAGGATGCGGCTGTCGCCTTCCCATAGCAGGCCGAGCTGGTCGTGCAGCTGGGTGACGAGGCTGAAGGTCACGCCCTTGTCGTGGGGCTGCAGGTCGGCCACCCGCACGCTGGCCTGGAACGGGCCCAGGCCGCCGAGCGGGCGCAATACGCTGATACGGTTCTCCAGGTGCACCAGGCCCAGCAGCGGGAAGGGGAAGCGGGCGTCGGTGAGCAGGCCCATCTGCAGGCCGAAGGCGAGGATGTGCGGGTAGGTCGGCGGCAGCAGGTGGTCGTTCCTGAAGCCGCACACCTGGCGATAGCGCTCCAGGTGCCGGGCATCGACCATCACCGGCGCGCGCACGCCGCGGGTGGGCAGGCTGCGGCCGCGCAGGCCGCGGCGTACGGCGGCGCGCAGGAACAGGCCGGGCAGGGCGGGTGGGGCGGACAGGTCCAGCCAGTCTTTGGGCATCGACAATCTCCTGAGCGGAATTACCTTCAGCTTAGCCGCCGGGCCCGGCCGGGCATTGGCCGGGGCGGGGCGGCCTGCCGGCAGGCCGGTCAATCGGCGGCTCTGGCATGGGGCTTGTGGATAAATCGACCGCTGCCATGGCGTGTTACTTGAGAGGCGGTGGGAAAGCTGCCTAAGATGGGCCCGCTTCATGGATAACCAGAATAAATACCATGCACGATCTGACCGACGATGTGGCGCTGATGCGCCCGGTGATCGACGCGCTGCGCGCCAGCGGCAGCGATCCCGACCGTGTGCTCGCCCGGGTTGGCCTGCCGCCGGGCGCCCTGCCGGCCGGGCGCTTCCCCCATAGCGCGCAGAACCTGTTCTGGAAGGCCGCCGCCGAGGAATGCGGCGAAGAACACGTCGGCCTGTACCTGGCCGGGCACCTGCCGGCCTTCCACGGCCTGCTGCTGGAATACCTGTTCCTCTCCAGCGCCACCTTCGGCGAAGGCCTGCGCCACGCCCTGCGCTACGTGCGCCTGCTCTCCGACACCCTCAACGCCCGCCTGGAAGTGGAAGGCGAGCGCGCCGTGCTGCTGCTCGGCCACAGCGCCGGCACCAACCGGCACTTCCCGGAAATGCTCGCCGGCGCGGTGATCCGCCTGTTCCACGCGCTCACCGAAGGCGACTTCAGGCCCCGCGAGGTGCAGCTGATGCACGAGCAGGGCGCCCCCGCCGAACGTTATCGACAGGTCTATGGCTGCCCGGTGCGCCTGGGCGCCGAGCGCTACGCCCTGGAGTTCGACGCCGCGGTGCTGGACAAGCCCTCGCGCCACGCCGCGCCGGAGCTGCTGCGCATGCACGAATCGCTGGCGCGCCGGCAGCTGGCGGAAGTGGAGCGCCTGGACCTGGTGCGCAAGGTGCGCGAGCTGATCGGCGAGCTGCTGGTGGACGGCGGCGCCACCCTGGAGCAGGTGGCCGCGCGCCTGGACATGCCGGCCCGGCGCCTGCGCGAACGCCTGGCCATGGCCGGGGTGCGCTTCAACGACCTGGTCACCGACTACCGCTGCCGCCTGGCCAAGGAACTGCTGCTGAAGACCGACGAGCGCATCGAGGTGATCGTCGAGCGCACTGGGTTCTCCGAGCCGAGTACCTTCTACCGAGCTTTCAAACGCTGGGTGGGGGAGACGCCGGTGGAGTTCCGCAAGCGCGGGAAGGCATGAGGCCGCTGGCCGAAACCTGCTCTTCGTAGGAGCGAGCTTGCTCGCGAACGCTGTTCTGCCGGTGGTTTCGGTGCTTGCCTTGAAGAGCGCCCTCTCCCCAGCCCTCGGCTGCGCGCCCCGCCCTGAAGGGAGAGGGGGCTAGTCCGTGCCGAGAAAGGTGATGGTTTCCGCCGGAAACCTCTGTGCTAGCCGGCTGACTCCAGAGTATCCAAGCGCTCCGAACGGTCCCCTCTCCCTTCAGGGAGAGGGTTAGGGAGAGGGGCGGAGTTCGACCGAAACACCCAGGTCACCTGGAAATAACGTAGGACTCATCCGCGCCCCCGGCAGAGCCGGCCCTCACGCCCCAAGCAAACTCTGCCCGCAAACCCGCAACACCTGCCCACTCACCGCCCCGCTGCCCGGCTGGGCGAACCAGGCCACGGCCTCGGCCACGTCCTGGGGCAGGCCGCCCTGGCCCATGGAGTTCATGCGTCGGCCGGCCTCGCGGATGGTCAGGGGGATGGCCGCGGTCATCTGCGTCTCGATGAAGCCCGGGGCCACCGCGTTGATGCTGATGCCCTTCTTGCCCAGCGCCGGGGCCCAGGCCTGGGCCAGGCCGATCAGGCCGGCCTTGCTCACCGCGTAGTTGGTCTGCCCGAGGTTGCCGGCGATGCCGCTGATGGAGGCCAGCAGCACCACGCGGCCGTCGTCGTGCAGCTTGCCGGCGTCCAGCAGGGCCTGGGTGAGCACCTGCGGGGCCTTGAGGTTGACGTCGATCACCGAGCTCCAGAACGCCTCGCTCATCTTCGCCACCGTCTTGTCGCGGGTGATGCCGGCGTTGTGCACCACGATGTCGACGCCCTCGGGCAGCGCTTCCACCAGCTTCTCGCCGGCGTCCGGCGCGCAGATGTCCAGGGCCACGCCCTGGCCGCCCAGGCGCGCGGCCAGGGCGTCGAGGGCGTCCTTGGCCGGCGGCACGTCGAGCAGCACCACCTCGGCGCCGTCGCGGGCCAGGGTTTCGGCGATGGCCGCGCCTATGCCGCGGGCGGCGCCCGTGACCAGGGCGCGCTTGCCCACCAGCGGGCGGCTCCAGTCCTGCACCTGCCCGGCGTAGGCCGAAAGGCGGATCACCTGGCCGGAAACGTAGGCGCTCCTGGGCGAGAGGAAGAAGCGCAGGGCGCCTTCGAGCTGGTCCTCGGCGCCCTTGCCGACGTACAGCAGCTGCACGTTGCCGCCGCGGCGGATTTCCTTGCCCAGGGAACGGCTGAAGCCTTCCAGGCTGCGCTGCACGCTGGCGGCGACCGGGTCCTTCAGGGTTTCCGGGGCGCGCCCGAGGATGACCACGTGGGGGCACAGGTCCAGGCCCTTGAGGGCGCCCTGGAAGAAGTTGCGCAGTTCGATCAGCTGGTCGAAGCCGGCCAGGCCGCTGGCGTCGAACACCATGGCCTTGAGCTTCGGGCCGTGCTCGGCGGTCCAGCGCGGCAGGCCGTACTGGCCTTCCACGGCGGCGTACACGGCGTCGGTCAGGCGCTGGCTGAAGCCCAGCACGGCCTCGCCCAGGTTGCCCACCCCACCCAGCAGCAGGGCGCCGTCCACCGGCCGGGTGCGCCCGGCGCTCCAGCGTTCCAGGCGTACCGGCGCGGGCAGGCCGAAGGCGCCGACCAGGCGGCGGCCGACGTTGGAGTTGGCGAAGGCGATGTAGCGATCGGTCATGGACGGGGGCTCCTGCACGGATACTCGAAGTGCCGACCACTCTACGCAGGCACCGGTTCCGCGCAATTGACCGCGCTGACCTGCGCCATGGCGGGGCGGCCAATGCGACGGGACCGGCTAAGGTTAGCCTGTGCGCCACAACCCGCTCAGCCCGCAAGGAGCCTTGCATGACCCAGACCCGACGGGTCGCCATCGTCGGCGGCAACCGTATCCCCTTCGCCCGCTCCAATACCGTCTACGCCACGGCGAGCAACCAGGAGATGCTCACCAGTGCCCTCGACGGCCTGATCGAGCGCTACAGCCTGCATGGCGAGCGCCTGGGCGAGGTGGTGGCCGGCGCGGTGCTGAAGCACTCGCGGGATTTCAACCTGACCCGCGAATGCGTGCTGGGCACCCGCCTGGCCGCGGAAACCCCGGCCTACGACGTCCAGCAGGCCTGCGACACGGGCCTTGAGGCGGCGATCCTGGTGGCCAACAAGATCGCCCTGGGGCAGATCGAGTGCGGCATCGCCGGCGGCGTGGACACCACCTCCGACGCGCCCATCGGCGTCAACGAGGGGCTGCGGCGCATCCTGCTGGAGGCCAACCGCGGCAAGTCCAACGGCGACAAGCTCAAGAGCCTGCTGAAGATCCGCCCACGCCACCTGATGCCGCACATCCCGCGCAACGGCGAGCCGCGCACCGGGCTGTCCATGGGCGAGCACTGCGAGCTGATGGCGCAGACCTGGCAGATCCCCCGCGACGAGCAGGACAGGCTCGCCTACGAAAGCCACATCAAGCTGGCCGCGGCCTACGCCGAGGGCTGGCAGAACGACCTGATGACGCCGTTCCGAGGCCTGACCCGCGACCAGAACCTGCGCCCGGACATCAACCTGGAGAAGCTTGGCACCCTCAAGCCGGTGTTCGAGAAGGGCCCGCGCGGCACCCTGACGGCGGCCAACTCCACGCCGCTGACCGACGGCGCCTCGGTGGTGCTGCTGGCCAGCGAGGACTGGGCGAAAGCGCGCGGCCTGCCGATCCTGGCGTACTTCCGCGATGGCGAGGCGGCGGCGGTGAACTTCGTCGGCGAGGGCGCCGAGGGCCTGCTGATGGCGCCGGTCTACGCCGTGCCGCGGCTGCTCGCGCGCAACGGCCTGGGCCTGCAGGACTTTGACTACTACGAAATCCACGAAGCCTTCGCCGCCCAGGTGCTGTGCACCCTCAAGGCCTGGGAAGACGCGGAATACTGCAAGACCCGCCTCGGCCTGGACGCGCCGCTGGGCTCGATCGACCGCGGCAAGCTCAACGTCAAGGGCAGCTCCCTGGCCGCCGGCCACCCCTTCGCCGCCACCGGCGGGCGCATCGTCGCCAACCTGGCCAAGCTGCTGGACGCGGCCGGGAAAGGGCGCGGACTGATCTCGATCTGCGCCGCGGGCGGGCAAGGTGTGACCGCGATCGTGGAAAAGTAATCCAATACATCGGGCGGCCCTGGCCGGCCCACGATGTAACAGCAACTCCGTGACTTAAGGCGGTGCCGTGCGAGCGGCGCCGCCTCTTTTTTTGCGTGGCTGGTAAGGGCGTTTTGTTTTTTGTAGGAGCGAGCTTGCTCGCGAACAGCCTCTCCCGGCAGCGCTATCGTCTCAGGTCGACTCCGTCCCCTCTCCCCAGCCCTCTCCCTGAAGGGAGAGGGGGCTAGTCCGTGCCGAGAGAACAAATGGTTTCAGCTGAGAACCTTAGTGCTGCCGGCTAACTCCATGACAGCCAAGCACGCCGAACGGTCCCCTCTCCCTTCAGGGAGAGGGTTAGGGAGAGGGCGCTCTACAGCCCAACTCCCAAGCCCGCCGGCAAGCACTGTTCGCGAGCAAGCTCGCTCCTACGAAGAGCCCCCATCCTGCTCGCTTGCAGCTTGCAGCTTGCAGCTTGCAGCCTCTTTCTACCCCCCCTGCAACATCGCCGGATGCACCCGCCCATCCAGCGTGGTCGAGAGGATCAGCGAAGTCTTGCTCGCCCCATGCTGCGCCAGTTGATCGATCAGCTCTTCCAGCTCCGCGGTGCTGGTCACCGTCACCCGCAGCATCACACAGGATTCGCCGGTCACCCGGTAGCAGTCGAGCACCTGGGGGATTTCCGTCAGGCGTTGCAGCTGCAGGGCGCCGCGGTGGTCGTTCAGGCGCAGTTCGATCAGGCACTGGATCGGGCGGCCGAGCTTGGTCAGGTCTACGCTGGCGTGGTAGCCGGTGATCACCCCCTCGGCCTCCAGGCGCGCCACGCGGTCGGCCACCGCCGGCGGCGAGAGGTTGATGCGCCGGGCCAGTTCGGCGAAGGACAGGCGGCCGTTTTCCAGCAGGGCGGCGAGCAGTGCGCGGTCGTATTTGTCCATCGGTTTTTCTCGTCTGTGGAATCGATGGCTTTCCTGGTGAAAATCCGTCGAAAGAAAAGTGTTACGCCAGATAATGCGTTCTCTGTGCCTTATAGGGCACAGGAGCACTTAATAAAATGAGGCGCTACGACCCACTTGTCGAGCCCGCTGCCATGTCCGTCATGCCCATGCCCAAAGCCCGCGTCTCGCTGACGCTGATCGCTGCCTTCTTCGCCCTCTACTTCATCTGGGGCTCGACCTACCTGGTGATCCGCATCGGCGTGGAAAGCTGGCCGCCGATGCTCATGGCCGGCTGCCGCTTCGTCATTGCCGGCGCGCTGCTGCTGGCCTGGGCGCTGTACCGCGGCGCGCCGTTGCCCAGCGGCCGGCAATGGCTGAACGCGGGGGCCATCGGCGTGCTCCTGCTCAGCTGCGGCAACGGCGGGGTGACGGTGGCCGAGCACTGGGGCGTGGCCTCGGGCGTCGCCGCCCTGGCGGTGGCCACGGTGCCGCTGTTCACCCTGGTGTTCGCGCGCCTGTTCGGCCAGCGCAACACTCTGCTGGAGTGGGGTGGCATCGGCCTGGGGCTGTGCGGCATCGTGCTGCTCAACCTCGGCTCCAACCTGCAGGGCAGCCCGGCGGGCGCCGCGCTGATCCTCTTCGCCGCCGCGGCCTGGGCCTTCGGTTCGGTGTGGAGCCGGCGCCTGGACCTGCCGGCCGGGCCCATGGCCAGTGCGCTGGAGATGCTGGTGGGCGGCGCCGCGCTGCTGATCGGCAGCCAGCTTTCCGGCGAGCACCTGCAGCAGCTGCCGGACCTGCGCGGCTGGCTGGCGCTGGGCTACCTGGTGGTGTTCGGTTCGATCATCGCCTTCAGCGCCTACGTCTACCTGCTGGCCAACGTGCGCCCGGCGGCGGCCACCAGCTATGCCTTCGTCAACCCGGCGGTGGCCGTGCTGCTCGGGGTGCTGTTCGCCGGCGAGCACATCGGCTGGCCGGAGGCGCTGGCGATGGCGGTGATCATCGGGGCGGTGGTGCTGATCAGCCTGCCGCAGTGGCGGCGGCGCGAGGTGGCCTGAACCGGCTCAGTTGATCGGGACGATGCGCACGCGGGTGACCCCCACGCGATCGGCGCTGTGCCGCAGGTTGGGGATCAGGTTGGGGTCCAGGGGGGCGTCGGTCAGCCCGGTGGGGTCCTCGCCGGTCTCCTGCGCCAGGTGCAGCAGGACCTGGAGCAGGGCGAGGAACTCGTTGGGCTCCTCGGACCACTCGTGGATCAGCCGGCGCGGCTGCTCGCGCAGCCGGTAGTGGATGGCGTAGCGGTGGGTGACGTTCATGGTGGCACCTCCGCAGGCTAAGACACCTCAGAACGTCAAAATTCCCATCACTTTCGCGGCCAGCCGACAGGTGGTCATTTTTTCGCCACTCACCGACAGACGTCGATGAGTGGCGGCGCCTCAGATGACGAAAAAGCCGTGGGTGCCATCGCGGCCGAGCTGCTCGACCAGGCCGAATTCCCAGTCCAGGTAGCCCTGCATGGCCTCGCGCGGGTTGTCGGTGCCCTCGTAGGGGCGGCGGTAGCGGTCGATGCGCGGCGCGGCCAGCAGGCGCTCGCCTTCCTCGGTCGGCAGGCCGGCGGCGACCCAGGCTACGGTGCCGCCTTCGAGCAGGAACACCGGCTTGCCGCTCAGCGCCTGCACCTGCGGTACGGCGAAGCGCGCCAGCAGGCTGCTGCCGCAGGTGAGCACGTAGCGCTCGGCCGCGCCCAGCTGTGCCAGCGCTTCCTTCAACTGGCTGCGCAGGGCCCAGGCGGCGCCGGGAATGTGGCGTTTCACGTAGTTGGCGCTGGCGGTGAAGTCGAGCACCCGGGTGCCGGGCTCGCGCAGCCACTCGGCGAGGGTCTGCGGGGCGATGGTTTCGGCCTGCGGCTGCGGCGGCAGCGGGGCGGCCCAGGCGCCCTTCTCGCCGAAGTCGGCGGTGGACAGCCCGTCCAGCACCGCCACCTCCCAGCCCATCTGGGCCAGCCAGGAGGCGCTCATGTTGGCGCGCACGCCGTCGTCGTCCAGCAGCACCAGGCGCGCGCCGCGCACGCTGGCGACGTGGTCGGTCTCCTGCACCAACTGGCCGCCGGGGGTGGAGCGCGAGCCGGGCAGGTGGCCGGCCTCGTATTCCTCCGGGGTGCGCACGTCGAACAGGTAGGTGGTGCGCCCGGCCTCGGCCTGCCACTGGCGCAGGCCGGCCAGGTCGGTGCGCGCCACGCCGGCGCGGTCGGCCACGGCGCGGGCGCGCTGGGCGGCGGCTGCGCGGGTGGCGCTGGAGACCTCACCGAAGCGCCGCGCCTGGCCGTGCTCCAGTCGCTGGCCGGCCAGCGTCCAGCCGATGGTGCCGTTGCGCAGCGCCGACACCGGGTTGGCGATGCCGGCGTTCACCAGCGACTGGGTGCCGATGATGCTGCGGGTGCGCCCGGCGCAGTTGACGATCACCCGGGTGGCCGGGCTGGGCGCCAGCTCGGCGACGCGCAGCACCAGCTCGGCGCCGGGCACGCTGATGCCGGTGGGGATGCTCATGGTCTGGTATTCGTCGAAGCGGCGGGCGTCCAGCACCACCACGTCGGCCTTGGCGTCGAGCAGCGCCTGCACGTCCTCGGCGGCCAGCGACGGGGTGTGGCGCTCGGCCTCCACCAGCTCGCCGAAGGCCTTGCTCGGCACGTTGACGTCCTTGAACAGCTCGCCGCCGGCGTCGCGCCAGCCGGCCAGGCCGCCGTCGAGCAGGGCCACGTCGCTGTAGCCCAGGTCGAGCAGGCGCTGTGCGGCGACTTCGGCCAGGCCCTCGCCGTCGTCGTAGACGGTGACGGGCGTATCGCGGCGCGGCACGCGGGCGTAGACCTCCAGTTCCAGCCTGGACAGCGGCACGTTGGCGGCGAACAGCGGGTGCGCCTGGGCGAAGGGGTCTTCCTCGCGCACGTCCAGCAGCGCCAGCTCGCGGCGGGCGAGGAGGGCGGTGCGGATGTCGTGGAAGGTACGGCGGGCGATCTGGCTCATGCGGGGTTCTCTTTCGACAGGTCCCAGATGTTGGGCAACTGGCTGTTGGAATAGCCGGAGATGAAGGGCTTTTCCTCACCTTCGGCGGTATAGACGGCACGCCGCACCGCGCCGATGTTGGCGCCGTAGACGTGGATGCTGATGGAGGGCCGGTCGGCGAAGGCGTTGCTGACCTGGTGGATGTCGCCGATGCGCGGCGACACCGCCTCCACCTCGCCGGGCTCCAGGCGCACCGCCTCGCCGGCCGGCTGCAGGCTGCCGTCGGCGGCGAAGGCGAAGGGCTGCGAATACTCAGCGCCACGCAGCATGCCGATCAGGCCCCAGACGCGATGGTCGTGCACCGGCGTGCGCTGGCCCGGGCCCCAGACGAAGCTGACCACCGAGAAGCGCTGTTGCGAATCGGCGTGCAGCAGGTATTGCTGGTAGCGCTGCGCGTCGGGCTGGGCGCAGGCCTCGGGCAGCCAGTCGTCGTGGCGCACCAGTTCGGCCAGCAGCGGGCGGGCGCGGGCGAGCAGGGTGGCTTCGTCGGGATGGCCGTCGAGCAGGCTGGCCAGGTTGCCGATGAACTGGCGCAGGCGGTCGAGACGCAGGGAGGCGGACATGCGGGCGTATTCACTCCGGAAGGTTCTGGCTGTACGGTAGCAAACGCGTTTTTATTCCTGAAATGCATTTTGAATCTAAGCTAATATGCGAGAAATGCAATTGGTGCCAGTCCCATGAAGATCGATGACATCGACGCCTTCGTCGCGGTGATCCGCAACGCTTCCCTGAGCCAGGCCGCCGAGAGCCTGGGCCTGACCCAGTCGGCCATCACCCGCCGGGTGCAGAGCCTGGAGGAGGCCCTGGGCGTGGAACTGCTGGACCGCAACACCAAGCCGCTCAAGCCCACCGCGGCCGGCCTGCGGGTATACGAGCAGTGCCGCCGGGTGCTGCGCGAGGTGGACGGCCTGCGCGAACTGGTGGCCAGCGACACCGCCCCCTGCGGCGTGCTGCGCCTGGGCGTGCCGCAGAGCATCGGCGAGGTGGTGCTGCTGGAGGCGCTGCGACGCCTGGCCGGCGAGTACCCGGAGCTGCGTGCCCAGGTCGGCAGCGGCTGGGGCAGTCACCTGCTGGCGCGCCTGGAGAACGCCGAGCTGGATGCGGCGGTGGTGCTGTTCCCGCCGAGCAAGGTGTTCCCCGACGACCTCGGCGCCACGCCCCTGGGGCGCATGGACCTGTGCGTGGTGGCGGCGCGCGACAGCGACCTGCAAGCCCGCCGCCTGCTCGACTGCTACCAGCGCGGCTGGGTGCTCAACCCCGACGGCTGCGGTTTCCGCGCCGGCCTGCAGCGCGCCCTGGCCGACCAGGGCCTGGGCCTGCAGTTGAACCTGGAGACCTTCGGCAGCGAACTGCAGCTGGGCCTGGTCGCCGAGGGCCGCGGCCTGGGCCTGGTGCCGGCGCCGGCCCTGGCGCGCAGCCGCTACCGCGAACAGCTGCGGGTGCTGCAACTGGACGACTTCCAGCCGCTGATCCAGCTCTGGCTGGTGCGCCCGCGCCTGCTCGGCAACCTGGAGGCGCCGGCGCGGTTGTTTGGGAATGCGGTGGCTGACGGGTTGGATATGCGGGTGGGGTGAGTTTTTCGAATCTGCTCACTTACCCCCCCCTGTAGGAGCGAGCTTGCTCGCGAACAGACTCCCCCGGCAGCGCTGTCGCCCCAGGTTGACTCCGTCCCCTCTCCCCAGCCCTCTCCCTGAAGGGAGAGGGGGCAGTCCGTGCCGAGAAAAGTCCAGGTTTCGGCCGGCAGATTTAGGTGTTGCCGGCTGATTCCAGAGCATCAGCATCTGCCCAACGGTCCCCTCTCCCTTCAGGGAGAGGGTTAGGGAGAGGGCGCTCTCATGCCTGACACCGGCATGACCGGAAAACTCCGTTCGCGAGCAAGCTCGCTCCTACAAAAGCGAAAACCCCCTCGCGCAACTTGCTCAACCCTGAATATGCGTAATTAGCATATTAGGATATGCAAAAAATGAATTTCCATCATGAAGTGCTTGCCTATAGCTTCTAAGAACAACGTCCACCAAGACGTTTTTCTTATAACGAAAGCCGCCGACCTTATGCAGCGGCCCAGGCGAGGGCAACACAGTGAGCGTGGAAATTCTCGGCATGATCACCGCCACCCCGAGTTCCGAGGTGGATCAGCCGCTGGGGGACGCGGTGGACGCCGGTTTCGTCCGGCGCTTCGCCCAGGCCCATGAGGACGCCGGTTTCGACCGCGTGCTGGTGGGCTACTTCAGCAATGCCGCCGAGGGCGCCGTGGTCAGCTCTTTCGTGGCCGCCGCCACCCGGCGCCTGGGCATCCTCCTGGCCTACCGCCCCGGGGTGATCGCACCGCCGCTGGCCGCGCGCCAACTGGCCACCCTCGACCAGTTCAGCGACGGCCGCCTGGCCCTCAACGTGGTCAGCGGCGGCAACGACGAGGACCTGGCCCGCGACGGCGACTACCTCGACCACGACCGCCGCTACGCCCGCACCGACGAGTACCTCACTGCCCTGCGGCGCATCTGGACCGCCACCGGCCCGGTGGACTTCGCCGGCGAGTTCTACCGCTTCCAGGGCGCCTCGCCGGCCGTGCGCCCGCGGCAGCAACCGCACATCCCGATCTACTTCAGCGGCTCCTCCGACGCCGCCATCGAGGTCGCCGCCAAGCACGCCGACACCTACATGCTCTGGGGCGAGCCGCTGGCCGCGGTCGACGGCCACATCCGCCGCGTGCGCGCCGCCGCCCAGGCCCAGGGTCGCGACCCGCGCTTCTCGGTGTCGTTCCGGCCGATAGTCGCGGACACCGAGGAAGCCGCCTGGAAGCGCGCCGCCGAAGTGCTCGAACAGGTGCGCGAGAACCGCGCGCGCCTGGGCCTGCCGCTCAACGACCACCAGCCCGAGAACGTCGGCTCGCAGCGCCTGCTGGCCGCCGCGCAACAGGGTGAGGTGCTCGACACCCGGTTGTGGACCGGCGTGGCCCGGCTGACCGGCGCGCGCTGGAACTCCACCGCCCTGGTCGGTACCCCCGAGCAGGTCGCCGCCGCCCTCGGCGAGTACTACCGCCTGGGCGTTTCCACCTTCCTGATCCGTGGTTTCGACCCGCTCGGCGACGCCGTGCGCTACGGCCAGGGCCTGATTCCCGCCATCCACGACCACGTCGCCCGCCTGCCGCAATTGCGCCGCGCCGGCTGAGGAACCCTCGATGAAGTTCACCCGACAACTGCGCGCCGCCATCGCCGCGCTCGTGCTGGGCGCCCCCCTGGCCCAGGCCGCCGACCTGCCGACGCTGCGCGTGGGCGACCAGAACTACTACAACGTGCGCGCCTCCATGGAGGCTTCGGGCGTGCTCGAAGGCGCGCCCTACACGGTCGACTGGAAGCACTTCCAGTCCGCCGCGCCAGTGGCCGAAGGGCTGCAGGCCGGCGCGCTGGACCTGGGCTTCCTCGGCGATTCCGGGTTCATCTTCCTGGCCGCCAAGGGCGCGCCGGTGAAGCTGATCGGCGTGTCGCGGCAGAACCCCGACACCATCGCCCTGCTGGTGCCCAAGGATTCGCCGGTGAAGACCATCGCCGACCTCAAGGGCAAGAAGGTCGCATACTGGCCCGGCGCCTGGAGCCAGCAGCTGACCCTGCGGGCGCTGGAGAAGGCCGGCCTGCCGAAGGACTACGTGGACTTCGTGAAACTGATGCCGATCGACGCCGCCGCCGCCCTGCCGCGCGGCAGCATCGACGCCTTCCCGGTGTGGGAGCCGTACATCTCGCAGCAGATCGTGTTCTCCGGCGCGCGGCCGATCCTCACCGCCCGCGACCTGATGCCGGGGCTGTCGAGCATCGCCGCCAACGCCGACTCCATCGAGCCCAAGCGCGCGCAGATCGCCGACTTCCTCGGCCGCCTGCAGAAGGCCCGGGCCTGGGTCGAGGCGCACAAGGAGCAGTACGCCGACATCTGGGCGAAGAAGGCCAACCTCGACCAGGCGGTGTCGCGCCACTGGATCGGCCAGGCCGGCATGAGCGTCGGCCCGGTGGACAGCCAGGCCGCCGCCGACTACCAGGGCACCGCCGACTTCCTGGTGCAGACCGGCGCGCTGCCCAAGGCCTTCGACACCGCCAGCGTGATCGACACCTCCTTCGCCAAAGCCTTCCACTGAGCACGGAACACAGACCATGAGCATCCAGTTCCTCGGCATGATCGGCCACCGCCTGGCCTCGGAAACCCTCGCCCCGGCCGGCCCGATCCTCGACAAGCAGTACATCGCCGCCTTCGCCCGCGCCCACGAGGAAGCCGGCTTCGACCGCATCCTGGTCGGCTACTGGTCGGACCAGCCGGACGGCTTCCTGGTGGCCGCCACCGCCGGCCTGGCCACCTCGAAGATCAACTTCCTGCTGGCGCACCGCCCCGGCTTCGTCGCGCCGACCCTGGCCGCGCGCAAGCTGGCCACCCTGGAGCACCTGCTCGACGGGCGCCTGGCGGTGCACATCATCAGCGGCGGCAGCGACGCCGACCAGCGCAAGGACGGCGACTACCTCGACCACGACCAGCGCTACGCCCGCAGCGAGGAATTCATCGAGGTGCTCAAGCGCACCTGGACCAGCGCCGAGCCCTTCGACTTCCACGGCGAGCACTACCGCGTGGAACAGGCCTTCTCGGCCATCCGCCCGCAGCAGAAGCCGCACATCCCGGTGTACTTCGGCGGCTCTTCGGAGGCGGCGCTGAAGGTCGCCGGCAAGCAAGCCGACGTGTTCATGCTCTGGGGCGAACCCCTGGCCCAGGCCGCCGAGACCATCGCCGCGGTGCGCGAGCAGGCGCGGCAGAATGGCCGCGAAGTGGAGTTCAGCCTGTCGTTCCGGCCGATCCTCGGGCGCACCGAGGAAGAGGCCTGGGCCAAGGCCGAGGCGATCCGCGCGACCGCCGGCGAGCGCCTGGGCGAGGCCGGTTTTCCCAAGGGCAAGCCGCAGAGCGTCGGCGCCCAGCGCCTGCTCAAGGCGGTGGAGCAGGGCGACCGCGTCGACGAGCGGCTGTGGACCGGCATCGCCAAGCTGGTTGGCGGCGGGCACAACTCCACCGCCCTGGTCGGCACCCCGGAGCAGGTCGCCGATGCGCTGCTGGCCTACTACGACCTGGGCGTGCGCAGCATCCTCATCCGTGGTTTCGACCCGCTCAACGACGCCGTGGAATACGGCCGCGAGCTGATCCCGCTGACCCGCGCCAAGGTCGCCGAGCGCGAGCGCCGGCGTGCCACGGCCTGAATCCATGACCGTCCCGCAGACCCCGCCGCTGGCGCTCAACGACCTGCTGCCGGTGCTCACCCGGCAACTGGCCGAGGGCGCCGAGGCCTACGACCGCAGCGGCGACTTCCCCCACGCCAACCTCGCCCTGCTGCAACGCCACGGCCTGCTCGGCCTGGCCCTGCCGCAGGTGCTCGGCGGCCCCGGCGCCAGCCTCGGCGAACTGCGCCGGGTGGTCGGCGCCGTGGCCCGTGGCGAACCTTCCACCGCGCTGGTGCTGTGCATGCAGTACCTGCACTTGCGGCGCCTGGCCGACAACCCCGACTGGCCCGAAGCGCTGAAGCGCCGCGTAGCCCGCGAGGCGCTGGAGCAGGGCGCGCTGATCAACAGCCTGCGGGTGGAGCCGGAGCTGGGCTCACCCTCGCGCGGCGGCCTGCCGCAGACCGTGGCCCGCCGCGAAGGCGACGGCTGGAGGCTGTCCGGGCACAAGCTCTACACCACCGGCATTCCCGGCCTGACCTGGCTGGCGGTGTGGGCGCGCAGCGACGAGCCGACGCCGCGCGTGGGCACCTGGCTGGTGCGCCGCGACAGCCCCGGCATTCGCGTGGTGGAAAGCTGGGATCACCTCGGCATGCGCGCCACCGGCAGCCATGAAGTGATTTTCGAGGACGTGCCGGTGCCACTGGAACACGCCGTCGGCCTGTATCCCCACGACCAGCCGCCGGCGCCGGACGAAGCCGTGCTGCGCGACTTCGCCCAGGCCAGCGCGGCGCTGCTCGGCGCACTCTACGACGGCATCGCCGGGGCCGCCCGCGACTGGCTCGTCACCTGGCTGTGCGAGCGCGTGCCGGCCAGCCTCGGCGCGCCGCTGGCGAGCCTGCCGCGGGTGCAGGAGGCGCTTGGCGGCATCGACGGCCTGCTGCTGCAGAACCGCCTGCTGCTCGACGCCGCCTGCCGCGACCGCCTGACGGCCAGCGAGTCGGGGCTGATCAAGGTCGGCGTCACCGAAAACGCGGTGGCGGTGGTCGAGAAAGCCCTGGAGCTGACCGGCAACCACGGCCTCAGCCGCCACAATCCCTTGCAGCGGCATTACCGCGACGTGCTCTGCGGGCGCGTGCACACCCCGCAGAAAGACAGCGTATGGATCGCGGCGGGGAGGGCGGCGCTGAGCCCCTGAACCCCCGGGATTACCTGAAGGAAACGACGGCAATATCGGCGACCGCACCGGCGGAACGGATAGCCCAAGACAACCCCCGGCTTCCGTGCGGAGCCGCCTGGAGATTGCCCCATGAAACGAACCCTGCGTGTCCTTGCCGGCCTGCTGGCCGCGACCCTGCTGGCCGGTGCCGCCAGCGCCGCCGAACCCGTCACCCTGCGCCTGGGCGACGTGAAGGGCGACCGCTACGCCTCGCTGCGCGCCTCCGGCGAACTGGAGAACCTGCCGTACAAGCTGGAGCTGTCCGCCTTCCCCTCCGGCGCCCCGGTGCTCGAAGCACTGAACGCCGGCGCCCTGGACATCGGCTTCACCGGCGACATCCCGTTCCTCTTCGTCTACGCCGCCGGCGCGCCGCTCAAGGCCGTGGGCGCCTGGCACTTCAACCCGGCGACCGTGGCGCTGGTGGTGGGCAAGGACTCGCCCATCCACTCGGTGGCCGAGCTCAAGGGCAAGCGCATCGCCGTCAACCGCGGCGGCTGGGGCCACTTCATGGCCCTGGGCGCGCTGCGCCGTGCCGGGCTCAAGCCGGAAGACGTGACCTTCTCCTTCCTCGGCCCGGTGGACGGCCGCGCCGCCCTGGTGCGCGGCTCGGTGGACGCCTGGGTGCCCTGGGAGCCCTACACTTCCAGCGCCGTGCTGCTCGACCAGGCGCGGGTGATCGACAACGGCGAGGGCATCATGACCGGCTATTCCTATGCCCTGGCCAGCGACGCCGCCATCGCCGCCAAGAAGGCCGCCATCACCGACCTGCTGACGCGCCTGGCGCGCGCCCAGGTCTGGGCGCTGCAGCACCCGGACGAGTTCGCCGCGGCCCTGGCCAAGGACCTGAACATGCCCCGGGAAGTCACCCGCCGCTGGGTGGGCGAGGCGCGCATCAGCCCCATCGTGTTCGACGAGCGCATCGCCGCCACCCTGCAGAAGGCCGCCGACTTCTTCCATGGCGAAGGCGTGCTGCCCAAGGCGCTGAACGTCACCCCGGCGTTCGACTTCGGCCTGTCCGGCGGCGCCGCCGAAGTGGCCCGCCACCTGCCCGCCGACCTCACCGTCGGCCAGCGGCAGCCCTGACGGTTCTCAGCTAAGGCAAAAAAGTTATTTAACCTTGCCGTACCGCTTGGATATGGTTCTAAGTACCGCCCCGGCCGCGCCTCGCGCGCGGCGCAACGGAGCGCTGCCGAACCCCTTCGCTTCAGTCTCCCCGCGCGCCATTCGCCCAGGCACTGATCCCGTCGTCCCGAGGTGCCCATGAGCGTCGCCCCGTCCCGGCAGGCCCCTGCCGAGCCGTTCCTCCAGAGCGCCGTCGCCGGCCCCGCCGCCTGGGCCCGCGCCCTGCGCGAATCCGGGCTGCTGCGGCTGTCGCTGCCGGCCCAGCTGGGGGGCGGCGGCAGCCCCTGGCGCGAGGTCCTGCAGGTTCTGCGCGACCTCTGCGAACGCGACGGCGGCCTGGCCCGGTTGTTCGCCGTGCACCACCTGCAACTGACCCGCGTGCGCCTGCTCGGCAGCCGCGAACAACTGCAACGCCTGCTGCACCTGAGCCTGCTGCGCGAGCCGCTGTGGGGCGCCCTGGGCGAGGACGACGGCCAGCGGCTGCGGGCGGAAGAACACGTGCGCGGCGGCTTCCGCGTCAACGGCGCGCAGTGGGACGCCTTCACCGCCGAGGCGGCCGACTGGCTGCTGTTGCGCGCCTGGCACGCGCCCAGCGGCGACTTCCTGCTGGCTGCGCTGCCCAGCGCCCGGGCGGGCCTTGCGCTGCGCGCCGGCGCCCTCTGCCAGGGCCTGCGCCTGCACCCGGAAGACATCCTGCTGCCGCCGGGCCTGGCGGCCACGCCCAGGCGCGTGCTCTGCGACGGCCTGGCGCAACTGCTGCAGGCCAACGTCGCCCTGGGCCTGGCGCTGCAGGCCGCGGACAGCCTGGACCTGCCCGAGGCCTCGGAACTGTCGCGGCTGCTCGGCCTGGGCCTGGTGCTCAGCGAGCAGGCCGCCCTGCAACTGGACGAGGGCATCGAGGCGGGCGCGGCGCTGGCCTTCGGCCGCGCCAGCCACTTCGCCAACCTCGCCGCCCAGGCCCTGGCGGTGGCCCGCCAGGCGGCCCAGGCGAGCCTCCGTGCGGAAGGCGTGAGGGCCCGGCTGCTGGGGGCTGCGCACTGATGGCGGGATGAATCCGGGCGATATTAGTTAAGAACTAAAAATTATTTATTTCTGATTTTTTATAGCTGTAATCTTCACTTCACCGGACCACCGGACTCACCTAGAACACCTGACCCCAGTCCCGTGGTCCGTCCTCGCTCTGCAGGCGGCCGCCCCGTACCCGAGGAGCCGTACCCATGTCCCGCAGCCCGTTCCTGCGCCGTTTCGCCGTCGGCCTCGCCGCCTCCGCCGCCCTGCTGGGCGCCCTGGGTGCGCACGCCGAAGGCACCCTGCGCATCGGTTTCCAGAAGTCCTCCACCCTGCTGACCATCGTCAAGGCCCAGGGCACCCTGGAGCGCGAGCTGGGCAAGCAGGGCATCAAGGTGAGCTGGCATGAGTTCCCCAGCGGCCTGCCGCTGCTCGAATCGCTCAACGTCGGCAACGTCGACCTGTCCGCCGACGTCGCCGACACCGTGCCGGTGTTCGCCCAGGCCGCCGGCGCGCAGCTGACCTACTTCGCCCGCGAAACCCCGTCGCCCACCGCGCAGTCGATCCTGGTGCCGGAGGATTCGCCGCTGAAATCCCTGGCCGACCTGAAAGGCAAGCGCGTGGCCGTGACCAAGGCCGCCGGCAGCCACTACCTGCTGATCGCCGCGCTGGCCAAGGCCGGCCTGAAATTCTCCGACATCCAGCCGGCCTACCTGACCCCCGCCGACGGCCGCGCCGCCTTCGAGAACCACAAGGTCGACGCCTGGGTGACCTGGGACCCGTACGTCGCCAGCGCCCAGCGCCAGCAGCACGCCCGCGTGCTCGCCGACGGCCAGGGCCTGGCCAGCTACCAGCGCTACTACCTGGCCTCCAGCGACTACGCCAAGGCCCACCCGGAAGTGCTCAAGCAGGTCTTCGCCGAGTTGCAGAAGACCGGGCGCTGGGTGAAGGAACACCCGGCCGACGCGGCCAAGGTGCTCGGCCCGCTGTGGGGCAACCTCGACGCCGCCACCGTGGAGCAGGCCAACGCCCGCCGCAGCTACGACGTGCAGCCGGTGCGCGCCGACGGCCTCGACGAGCAGCAGCGCATCGCCGACGCCTTCTACGCCCAGGGCCTGCTGCCCAAGCCGGTGGACGCCCATGCGGTGCAGGTCTGGCAGCCGGACCTGGCGCGCAACTGAGCCGAATTTCCCGCCGCCCCGCGAGGGGCGGCCCGTCACGGCCCGGCCGGCCGCCCCGAATGCATTTCCAGGAGCACCCCATGAAACGCACCTTCGCCCCGCGCCGCCTGCTGGCCGCGCTCGCCCTGGCCGGCGTCGCCGGCATCGCCCAGGCCGACATCACCCTCGGCTACCAGACCGGCGTGGACCCGACCAAGGTCCCGCAGGCCGACGGCACCTACGAGAAAGCCATCGGCGAGAAGCTCGACTGGCGCCGCTTCAACAGCGGCCCGGAAGTGGTCGCCGCCATCGCCTCCGGCGACGTGCAGCTGGGCAACCTCGGTTCCAGCCCGCTGGCCGCCGCCACCTCCCGCGGCCTGCCGATCGTGGCCTTCATCGTCACCGCGCAGATCAATGCGGCGGAAGCCCTGGTGGTGCGCAACGGCAGCAAGATCGAGAAGCCCGAGGACCTGGTCGGCAAGACCATCGCCACGCCCTTCGTGTCCACCTCGCACTACAGCCTGCTGGGCGCGCTCAAGCACTGGAAGATCGACCCCACCAAGGTGAAGATCGTCAACCTCAACCCCACCGAGATCGCCGCCGCCTGGCGTCGCGGCGACATCGACGGGGCCTTCGTCTGGTCGCCCGCCCTGGGCGAGATCAAGAAGAGCGGCAAGGTGCTGACCGATGCCGCGGAAGTGGGCAAGTGGGGCGCGCCGACCTTCGAGGTCTGGGTGGCCCGCAAGGACTTCGCCGAGAAGCACCCGGAAGTGCTGGCCAAGTTCGCCCGCGTGACCCTCGACTCCTTCGCCGACTACAACGCCCACAAGGCCCAGTGGACCGCCGACTCCGAACAGGCGAAGAAGATCGCCCGGCTGACCGGCGCCGCCCCCGAGGACGTGCCCGAGCTGCTGGCCGGCAGCGCCTTCCCGGAGACGAAGGAACAGCTCTCCAGCGCCCTGCTCGGTGGCGGCACCGCCAAGGACATCGCCGGGACCGCGGCCTTCCTGAAGGAACAGAAGCGCGTGCCTTCGGTGCTCAAGGACTACTCGCCCTACGTCAGCGCGGAGTACGTGCGCCAGGCGGAGAGCGTGCAGGTGGGGCAGCGCTGATCGCGCCGGCCTGCTCGATCTCCCTGTAGGAGCGAGCTTGCTCGCGAACAGCCCGGCACCTTCCTCCACCTCGTCATTCCCGCGAACGCGGGAACCCAGAGACTCTGGATCCCCGCGTTCGCGGGGATGACGGGGAAGGTGTGGTGTGAAGCGGGTTCGCGAGCAAGCTCGCTCCTACGAAGAGCGAAGAGCGCAACGTGCGAAGCGCCCAGCATTCCTTCTTACCCTACGGAGGGCAGAAACATGAGCCGTTTGACGGCCGAGGCGGTGAGCCTCTCCTTCGAGCAGCATGGCCAGACCCGGCGCGTGCTGCATGAACTGACCCTGGACGTGGCCAAGGGCGAGTCCCTGGTGGTGCTCGGCCCTTCGGGCTGCGGCAAGTCCACCCTGCTCAATGTCCTCGCCGGTTTCCAGAAGCCCGACCGTGGCCGCGTGCAGATCGACGGGCGGACCCTCGAAGGCCCCGGTGGCGAACGCGGCGTGGTGTTCCAGGACGACGCCCTGATGCCCTGGCTGGATGCTCTCGACAACGTCGCCCTGGGCCTGCGCATCCGCGGCCTGGGCCGCGCCGAGCGCGAGGCCCGCGCCCGCGAGGTGCTGGCCCTGGTCGGCCTGCAGGAGCATGCGCATTACCGTGTCTCGCAGCTTTCCGGCGGCCAGCGCCAGCGCCTCGGCCTGGCCCGCGCCCTGGCGGTGGAGCCGGACTTCCTGCTGCTCGACGAGCCCTTCGGCGCCCTCGACGCGCTGACCCGCGAGCGCATGCAGGTGCTGACCCTGGAGCTGTGGCGCAAGACCGGCAAGGGCCTGTTCCTGATCACCCACAGCGTCGACGAGGCGCTGTTCCTGGCTACCGACCTGGTGGTCATGGACGGCCCGCCGGCGCGCATCGTCAAGCGCCTGCGCCCGGACTTCGCGCGGCGCTACGCGGCCGGCGAGCCGGTGCGCTCGATCAAGGCCGACCCTGAATTCGGCCGCCTGCGCCAGGCGCTGCTGGATGAGTTCCTGGAAGAACCGGAGGCCGAACATGCCCACTGACACCCTCAGCGCCAAGCTGCCTGCCAGCCGTCGCGCCAAGCCTGCCCGCCCGCGCGACGCGAGGCGCTGGGCCGCCGCCGGGAGCATAGCCGCGCTGGCCGCGCTCTGGTGGTTCGCCACCCATTTCGGCTGGGTCGACACGCTGTTCCTGCCGGCCCCCGAGCAGCTCTACGAAGCGCTGCAGCGGGTGCTCGCCGAAGGCTACGTCGACGCCACGCTGTGGCAGCACATCGGCACCAGCCTGCTGCGCGTGCTGCTGGCCCTGGGCGCGGCGGTGCTCACCGCCATCCCCCTGGGCATCCTCATGGGCCTCAACCCGTTGGTGGGCGCTGCGCTGGACCCGCTGGTGGAGTTCTACCGGCCGATCCCGCCGCTGGCCTACCTGCCGCTGATCGTCATCTGGTTCGGCATCGGCGAGCTGTCCAAGGTGCTGCTGATCTACCTGGCGCTGTTCGCCCCGCTGCTGATCGCCACCGCCGCCGGCGTGCGCCGCGTGGACAAGTCGCGCATCCAGGCGGTGCGCTGCCTGGGCGCCAACCGCTGGCAGGTGGTGCGCCACGTGGTGCTGCCCAGCGCCCTGCCGGAAGTGCTCACCGGCCTGCGCATCGCCCTGGGCGTGGGCTGGTCGACCCTGGTGGCCGCCGAGCTGATCGCCGCCAACCGCGGCCTGGGCTTCATGGTGCAGTCGGCGGCGCAGTTCCTGGCGACCGATGTGGTGGTGCTGGGGATTTTGCTGATTGCTGGGATCGCGCTGGCGTTCGAGGTGAGCCTGCGCTGGTTGCAGCGGCGGTTCGCTTCCTGGGAGTAGGGCTGTAGAGCCAGAGCAAGAGCCCCTCTCCCTAACCCTCTCCCGCAAGCGGGAGAGGGGACTGATCGGAGTCGCCGGCTAGCTCGGCGCTCGACGGATACACCGAACGGCCCCCTCTCCCTTCAGGGAGAGGGCTGGGGAGAGGGTGCTCTTCCCACACAGAACACGAGAGAGAAAAGAAATGACCACCCTGACCCTGGAACCCCTCAGCCCCGCCCTCGGCGCCGTGGTCTCCGGCATCGACCTGCGCCAGAGCCTGGACGACGCCCAGCAACAGGCCATCGAGCAGGCCCTGCTCACCCACCAGGTGCTGTTCTTCCGCGACCAGCCCCTGACGCCGCAGCAGCAGGCCGCTTTCGCCGCGCGCTTCGGCGACCTGCACATCCACCCGATCTACCCCAGTGTGCCCGAGCAGCGCGAGGTGATCGTGCTCGACACCGCCGTCACCGACGTGCGCGACAACGCCATCTGGCACACCGACGTGACCTTCCTGGAAACCCCGGCGCTGGGCGCGGTGCTGGCCGCCAAGCAGTTGCCACCCTACGGCGGCGACACCCTCTGGGCCAGCGGCATCGCCGCCTTCGAGGCGCTGTCCAGGCCGCTGCGGGCGCTGCTCGACGGGCTGACCGCCACCCACGACATCAGCAAGTCCTTCCCCCAGGAGCGCTTCGGCGCCACCGACGCCGACCTGGCGCGCCTGGAAGAGGCGCGGGCGAAGAACCCGCCGCGCTCGCACCCGGTGATCCGCACCCACCCGGTCACCGGGCGCAAGGCGCTGTTCGTCAGCGACGGCTTCACCACCCGCATCAACGAACTGTCGGCGGCCGAGAGCCGGGCCATCCTCGACCTGCTGTTCGCCCACGTCGCCCGCCCGGAGTTCACCGTGCGCTGGCGCTGGCGCGAGAACGACGTGGCCTTCTGGGACAACCGCGTGACCCAGCACTACGCGGTGGACGACTATCGCCCGCAGCGCCGGGTGATGCACCGCGCGACCATCCTTGGCGACAAGCCGTTCTGACCCCCGCACGCCAACCCTTGCCCTTGTAGGAGCGAGCTTGCTCGCGAACCGCCTCATGCCGAAGCTGTTCGCGAGCAAGCTCGCTCCTACGAAAAGCGGGGGCCGTTGCGTGGGCGGCATTCGGCGTGGTGGGCGTGAACCGCCTCGTGCCAGGGCGGTTCGCGAGCAAGCTCGCTCCTACGAAAAGCGGGTGTCGTCGCCTGGGCGACATTCCGCGACGTGGGCGCGCGCGCCGCTCTGGCCTAAGCTTGGCAGGTCGACTTCCAGAGACTGCCTTCCATGCTCGAACGGATTCCGGACGAATCGAACCTGGCCGAACTGACCCTGCGCGGGCTCATCCTCGGCGCCCTCATCACCGTCGTCTTCACTGCCTCCAACGTCTACCTGGGCCTGAAGGTCGGGCTGACGTTCGCCTCGTCGATCCCCGCCGCGGTGATCTCCATGGCGGTGCTGCGCTACTTCTCGGGCTCGAACATCCTCGAGAACAACATGGTGCAGACCCAGGCCTCGGCCGCCGGCACCCTGTCCTCGATCATCTTCATCCTCCCCGGCCTGCTGATGATCGGCTACTGGGCCGGCTTCCCGTTCTGGCAGACGGCGGCCATCTGCTCCATCGGCGGCATCCTCGGGGTGCTCTACACCATCCCGCTGCGCCGGGTGATGGTGGTGCAGAGCAGCCTGCCGTACCCCGAAGGCGTGGCGGCGGCGGAGATCCTCCGCGTCGGCAGCCATGAGGAGGAGCACCCGCAGGCGGGCGACGCCGGCAAGCCGGGCCTGCGCGACATCCTCGCCGGCGGCGTGGTGGCGGCGCTGTTCAGCCTGTTCAGCAGCGGTTTCAAGCTGCTGGCCGAGGGCTTCAGCTTCTGGCTCACCGCGGGCCAGGCGGCGTTCCGCCTGTCCACCGGCTTCTCCCTGGCGCTGGTGGGCGCCGGCTACCTGATGGGCATCACCGCCGGCATCGCCATTCTCATCGGCGTGGTGATCGCCTGGGGCGTGGCGGTGCCGCTGCTCACCGTGAACAGCACCCTGGCCGCCGGGCAGGGCCTGCCGGAACTGGCCAGCAAGCTGTGGAGCAGCCAGGTGCGCTTCCTCGGCGCCGGCACCATAGGCGTGGCCGCGCTCTGGACCCTGGCCACCCTGTTCAAGCCCATGGTGCAGGGCGTCTGGGCCTCGCTCAGCGCCATCAGCGGGCGCGCCGAGGCCAGCGACCTGCGTACCGAGCGCGACATGCCGGCGGCCTGGATCCTGGCCATCGCCGCGGTCCTGCTGGTGGCGCTGTTCGTGGTCTTCGCCTACTTCCTCGGCCAGGCCGCGCCGGACCTCGCCGGCTTCGCCTTCTGGGGCCTGGTGGCCACCTGCGTGGTGTTCGCCTTCTTCTTCGGCTTCCTGATCGCCGCCGCCTGCGGCTACATGGCCGGCCTGGTGGGCTCTTCCAGCAGCCCGATCTCCGGCATCGGCATCATCGCGGTGATCCTGGTGTCGCTGCTGATCCTCGGCGTCGGCTCGCTGGAGGCCGACTTCCTCGACCGCGAGGGCGGCAAGCTGGCGATCGCCCTGGCGCTGTTCACCACCGCGGTGGTGCTGGCCATCGCCGCCATCTCCAACGACAACCTGCAGGATCTCAAGACCGGCTACCTGGTCGGCGCCACGCCCTGGCGCCAGCAGGTGGCGCTGATCGTCGGCTGCCTGGTGGGCGCGCTGGTGATCCCGCCGGTGCTGGAGCTGCTGTACAACGCCTACGGCTTCCCCAACGCCCTGCCGCGCGCAGGCATGGACCCCGGCGCAGCCCTGGCCGCGCCCCAGGCGACGCTGATGACCGCCATCGCCAGCGGGATTTTCCACGACGCGCTGAACTGGAACATGATCCTCATCGGCGTGGCCCTGGGCATCGCCCTGATCCTCGTCGACGTGCTCCTGCGCCGCACCGGCAAGGCCAGCCTGCCGGTGCTGGCCGTGGGCCTGGGCATCTACCTGCCGCCGACCATCGGTATGACGCTGGTGGTGGGCGCGGTGCTCGCCTGGCTGCTGGAGAGCGCGCTGAAGAAGCGCGCCCAGGCCGCCGGGGTGAACGAGGAGAAGTACGCCGAGCTGCCGCGCCGCCGCGGCGTGCTGCTGGCTTCCGGGCTGATCGTCGGCGAGAGCCTGATGGGCATCCTGCTCGCCGCGCTGATCGGCACCAGCGGCAAGGACGCGCCCCTGGCGCTGGTCGGCGCCGGTTTCGAGGACACCGCGCAGTGGCTGGGGCTGCTGGTGTTCGTGGTGGTCTGCGTGCTGTTCCACCGCCAGGTGCTGGGCAAACGCTGATACAAACGGAGGCTTGGTCGATCGGGGATGTGTGATATATGTTATCGATATCACATATGGAGGACGCCATGCGCACCCTCGTCGACATCCCCGCCGAACACCTCGAAGCGCTCAATGCCCTGGGCGAGCAACAGCAGCAATCGCGCGCCGCGCTGATCCGCGAGGCGGTCGCCGAGTACCTGGTCCGGCACCGCCGGCAGGATGCCGAGGCCGCCTTCGGCCTGTGGAACGGCAGCGCCGGCGACGGCCTGGCCTACCAGCGGAAGGTGCGCGAGGAATGGTGAAGGCGCTGTTCGATACCAACATCCTCATCGACTACCTCAACGGCCACGAACAGGCCCGCGACGAGTTGCGCCGCCACGATGACCCGGCCATCAGCATCGTCACCTGGATGGAGGTGATGATCGGCGCAACGCCCGCCACCGCCGCGGCCACCCGCGCCTTCCTCGACAGCTTCGCCCTGGTGCCGCTCGATGCGTCCGTCGCCGAGCGTGCCGTGGCGGTGCGCCAGGCCCTGCGGGTGAAGCTGCCGGACGCCATCATCAAGGCCAGCGCCGAGGTGCAGGGGCGCCTGCTGGTCACCCGCAACACCCGGGATTTCCCCGCCGACGACGTCGGCGTGCGCCTGCCCTACAGCCTCTGAGCCCCGCGCCGGGCGAACCACAGGCTGGAGAAGGCGTAGGCGACGAACCAGCCGATGTTGATGCCGGCGCCGCGCAGCCAGGTGCCCAGCGGCTCCGCCAGCACGGCGGGGGCGAAGTGGCCCAGCGCGCCCAGGCTCAGCGGGTTGAGCAGCAGCGCGCTGCTGCGCGGCAGGCGCGTGCGCCCACAGGCGATGGCCAGGCTGAGCACGCCCAGCCCGGCCACCAGGCCGCCCACCGCCGCCACCCAGGCGATCATCAGCAGGCGATGGAACTGCTCGCCCAGCGCCAGCAGCGCCGGGTGGGCGTCCGCCGGCACCAGCAGCAGGGTCTTGTAGACCATCCCCAGGTGGTAGAAGGCGGCGTGCCCCAGCGGCGAGTAGGCGTTGCCGCAGACCAGCAGGGCGAACAGCGTCCAGGCCATCCAGCCCTGGCCGCGAGCGACCAGGAACCAGTGCCAGGCGCCGAGCAGGTAGAGCGGCATGGCCAGCACCGCCACCAGGGCGCCGAAGGCCAGGCGCGGCTCGCTGTTGGGCAGCATGTAGTCCAGGCCTTCGAAGCTGATCCGCGACAGGTAGTCCTGCAGCGGCGGGTAGTCGGCGAGGTTGGCCCGGGCGCCGAGCAGGCCGGCGTCGCCGATCATCCAGAACACCGCGGCCAGCAGCCCGGCGTAGCCGCACAGGCGCAGGGCGCGGTCGCTGTAGATCGGGTTCATGGCGACGGCCTGCGGGCGCGGGCCAGCGCCGCCAGGATCACCACCAGGGGAACGCCCAGGGCGAACCAGGACAGCGCGTCCCAGGGGCCGTCGCCGACCAGCGCGGAAACCAGCCCCACCAGGCTCAGCACGGCCAGCGCCAGGGGCCAGCGGAACACCATCCACAGGTTGCGCTTCATGCCTCGCCCTCCGCGGCCAGGTGCCCGGCCTGCAGGTCGGCCAGGCGTTTCTCCATGGTCTTGCGCCGCGCGAACCACAGGTACAGGCCGCTGCCGAGCACGACGATGGCCACCAGGTCGAGCAGCGTCCAGACGATCTTCAGCGGCAGCCCGCCGTAGTCGCCGAAGTGCAGCGGCTGCGAGAGGAACAGCGTCTTCACGTACAGCGGCATCTCGCGGATGTCGGTCAGCTCGCCGGTCTGCGCGTCCACCAGGGCCGGCTTGAGCAGGCGCTTGGTCAGCGGCGTGGCGCCGTGCATGAACACCGCGTAGTGGTGCTGGCTGCTGAACTGGGTGCCGGGGAAGCCGATGAAGCTCATGGTCATGTCCGGCGCCGCCGCCTGGGCGGTCTGCAGCGCCTTGTGCAGCGAGCCGTTGTCGGCCATGGGCGGCGCGTCGCGGTAGGGCGCGGTCATCTCGGCCAGCTGGTCGCTGCGCCAGAGCATGAGGATCGGCAGCGCCAGGGTGTTGATCACCCCGGTAGCCCCCACCACCAGCACCCAGGCCAGGGTGACGATGCCCAGCATGTTGTGCAGGTCCAGCCACTTCACCCGGCGGCTGCGTCTGGTGCGCACCGCGGCGAAGTCGAGCTTGCGCATGAAGGGCGTGTAGACCACCACCCCGGACACCAGCGAGGCCAACAGCAGCAGCCCCATGAAGCCGAGGAACAGGTAGCCGGGCAGGCCCATGAACAGGTCGGTGTGCAGCTTGAGCATCAGGTACATGAAGCCGCCGGGCGGCGGCTCCGGGTCGAAGAACTCGCCGGTGCGCGCGTCGAACGGCTGCACGTGGCCGATGTCCGGCGGCGGCACCAGGGTGGGCGCGGTGATCACCGCGCCCAGCGGCTCGTCGGGGTCGAACACCACGAAACGCACCACCTCGCCCGGGCGCGCGGCCAGGGCGCGGGCCACCACGTCGTCGTAGTCGATGCGCGGCGACTCGGCGGTCAGCGGTTTCAGCTCGGGGTGCGGTTCCAGGGTGTGCTCGATCTCCTCGTGGAAGATCAGCGGCAGGCCGGTCAGGCACAGCAGCAGCAGGAACAGCGTGGACACCAGGCTGGTCCACTTGTGCACCAGGTACCAGGTGCGCAGGGCTTTCGCGGTCATGGGCGCCTCAGAAGTCCGCGGTCAGCGACAGCGACAGGGTGCGCGGCGAGCTGACGGTCATGTAGCCGTTGGAGGCGGTCCAGTAGTCCTTGGCCAGCAGGTTCTCCAGGTTGGCCCGCGCCACCAGCGGCTTGCCGGCGACCTGGAAGGCATAGCTGGCGCCCACGTCGACGCGGTTCCAGTGCGGCACCTTGAGGTCGTTGGTGGTGTCCAGGTAGGCCGCGCCGGTGTAGATCCAGCGGCCGTCGAGGGTCAGCCCCTGGACGAATGGGGTGTCCCAGCTCAGCCCCAGGTTGGCCTGGCGCCGCGGCACGCCGGGGGCGTCCTTGCCTTCGCTGGTTGGGCTGGCGGTCTTGCTCTGCTCGGCCTTGATGTAGCTGGCGCCGGCCAGCACGCGCAGGTCGTCGGTCAGTTCGCCGAACAGGCTCAGCTCGATGCCGCGGTTGCGTTGCTCGCCGTCGGCGCGGAACACGTTGTCGGCGTCGAGGAAGGCGTTGGGCTTCTTGATCTCGAACAGCGCCAGGGTGGTGGTGAAGCCGCCCAGGTCGTACTTGGCGCCGACCTCGTACTGCTCGGCCTTGTACGGTGCGAGCGCCTGGCCGGCGTTGGCCGCGGTGGAGGGCGGGGTGTCGCCCTGGCTCAGGCCCTGGATGTAGTTGGCGTACAGCGACAGCTCGTCCAGCGGCTTGACCAGCAGGCTGAACATCGGTGTCCAGGCGTGTTCGTCGTACTTGTTGGTGCGCTCGCCGCTGGACGGCGCGTAGTTCTTCGACTGCACCGTCTGCCGGCGCACGCCGGCGGTGAACTGCACGCGCTCGTCGAGGATCGACAGCTTGTCGGCCAGGGCCACGCCGGAGAGGTCGGTTTCGTTGGTCTTCGGGATGTTGCCGTCGAGGCTGGAGAAGTCCGGGATCGGCGTGTGCGGCGAGGTCTCGTAGAGGCTGCCCGGCTGCATGCCGGTGAACACGTAGACCATGCCCACGCGCTCGTGCAGGCGGTTGGCGCTGAGGGTCCAGTCGTGGCGCACGGGGCCGGTGTCGAAGTCGCCGCGCACCCCGGCCTCGCCGGAGTAGGTGCGGCGGTCGGCGCGTTGGCGCGCCAGGCTGTTGATGACGTCGCCCTGGTTGCCGTTGAGGATGCTGTTGGCGGCGATGGTCTCGTAGTCGCTCTGCCGTCCGCCGACGCTGGCGAAGGCGGTGAGGTGGTCGCTGAGGTCGTACTCGCCGCGGTTGACGATCGAGTAGTCCTCCTGGTCCAGGTAGGAATCGCGCAGGCCGAAGCGGGTCTTGGAGTCCGGTGCGTGGGGGATGCTGGTGGCGGTGCCGGTGATCACCGGGCGCACCACGCCCTCCAGGCTTTCCTTCTGGTACAGCAGGTCGCTGGACAGGCGCAGGCGCTCGCCGCGGAAGTCCAGGCCCAGGGCCAGCAGCGGGAACTCGCGGCTCTGGTGGTCGATGGCGGTGTCGCCGTTGCGGTACACACCGTTGAAGCGCACGCCGAAGGCGTTGCCCTCGCCGAAGCGGCGGCCGATGTCCAGGTGCGTGCCGACCTGCGAGCGGTCGGTCCAGTCCAGGCTGACGCGGGTCAGCGGCTGGTCCTCGGCGCGCTTGGGCACCAGGTTGATGGTGCCGCCGACGCTGCCGCCGGGGGACATGCCGCCGAGCAGGGCGGTGGGGCCCTTGAGCACCTCCACGCGCTCGGCGAACTCGATCGGCACCCGCCAGTAGGGCAGCACGCCGTACAGGCCGTTGAAGGCGACGTCGGCGTTGTTCACCCCGAAGCCGCGGATGACGTAGGTATCCACCAGGTCGCCGCGGCCGCCGATGACGCGCACCGACGGGTCGTTGGCCACCAGCAGGTCGGCGACGCTGCGCGCCTGCTGCGCCTCGATGGTCTGCGCGGTGTAGCTGGTAACGCTGAAGGGCGTGTCCATCAGGTCGGCGTTGCCCAGCATGCCCAGGCGCGCGCCGCTGGCCACCTGGCCGCCGGCGTAGGCGGGGGGCAGGGCCTCGGCGCCGAGGCTGGCGGTGATGGTGCTGGCCGACAGGGCCACGGCGCCGTCGGTGGGCACCGGGCGCAGCACGTAGCTGCCGTTGGCCTGGGGCTCGGCCTGCAGGCCGCTGCCGACGAGCAGCGCACCGAAGCCGCCGGTGACGTCGTAGCTGCCGTGCAATCCGGCGGACTGGCGGCCGCGCAGTTGCGTGGCGTCGAACGACAGGGCCACCCCGGCGGCGCTGGCGAAGCGCCCGAGCACTTCTGCCAGGGGCCCGCCGGCGATGTCGTAGCGCACGGCTTCGGCGGCCTGGGCGCTAGCGGCGGCGAGCGCGCCGGCGCCCAGGGCCAGGGCGATGGCCAGGGCCAGGGCCAGCGGTTTGTGGAGTGAACGGCTGGCAGTGGCCGGTGCCGGGTCGACGGTGTTGCGGTTCATGCGGACTCCCCCAAGTTGGGCCAGATGGCCCGGAATACGAGGGGGCCGGGCGAGGGCGGAAAAAAGTGCAAGGCCGGGGAAGTTTTTTTCGGCCCTGGCCTCAGGCCTGCGGCTGCACGCTGACCCAGAAGCGCGTGTGGCGCACGATGCGCAGCCCGAAGGCGGATTCCAGGGCGGCCAGGGCCAGCTCGGTATCGCCGATGGGGAAGTTGCCGGAGACCTTCAGCCCGGCGATCCGCGGGTCGCAGTGCAGCACGCCGCTGCGGTAGCGCCCCAGTTCCTCCAGCAGCTCGCCCAGTGGGCGGTCCACGGCGATCAGGCTGCCGGCCAGCCAGGCGGCGGTGTTGGCGTCGTTGTGCCGCAGTTGGCCGAGTTCCAGCGCGTCGAGGTCGAGCTGCTCGCCGCCGTGGAGGATGCGGCTGCGCTGCGGCGCGGCCCGGGGGCGGACTTCCACGGCCTTGTCGAGCACGGCGACGCGGGTGCGGCCGTCGAGCAGGCGCACGCTGAAGCGGGTGCCCAGGGCGAGGATGCGGCCCTGGGGCGTCTCCACGCGGAAGGGGCGGGCGCTGCCGCTGGGGTCCGGCGCGGTGCTGACGAAGATTTCCCCGCGCAGCAGGCGCAACAGGCGTTGTTCGGGGTCGAAGAGCACGTCCACCGCGCTGTCGGTGTTCAGCGTCAGCGAGGAGCCGTCGGCCAGGGTGACTTCGCGGCGCTCGCCCACCGCGCTGCGGTAGTCGGCCAGCCAGGCCTGCCAGGGCGTGTCGCGCCAGGCCAGCCAGGCCAGCGGCAGGCCCAGCCCGAGGCTGCCCAGGCCGCCGAGCAGTTGGCGGCGCGACAGCCCGCGGGTGCCCAGGGTCGGCCCGGCCAGTTGGCCCGGCACCCGGGCGAACTGCTGGCGCACCTGTTCCACCCGGGCCCAGGCGCGCTGGTGCTCGGCGCTGGCGGCGTACCAGTGCTGCCAGGCGCTCTGGTCGGCGTCGTTGGCGTGGCCGGAGTAGAGGCGCGCGTACCACTGGGCGGCGGCGCGGATGGCCTGGCGTTCGGCCTCGCTGAGGGCGCTCATGGCAGCATCAGGCAGCAGTGTTCCATGGCCTTGGCCATGTGGTTGTTCACCGTGCGCAGGGAAATGCCCTGGCGCTCGGCGATCTCGGCGTAGGTCAGGCCCTCGACCTGGGCCAGCAGGAAGCTGCGCTTGACCTTGGCGCCCAGGCCGTCGAGCAGGCGGTCGATCTCCATCAATGCCTCGAACAGCAGGGCCTGGGTTTCCGGCGAGGGCTGCTCGTCTTCCGGCAGGCTGGCCAGGGCCTCCAGGTAGGCCTGCTCCAGCGAGCGGCGGCGGAAATGGTCGATCATCAGGCCCTTGGCGATGGTCGCCAGGTAGTCCCGCGGCTCGCGGATCTCGCCGGCGTTGCGCGCGCGCAGCACGCGGACGAAGGTGTCCTGGGCCAGGTCGGCGGCATCGCAGGCGTTGCCCAGGCGGCGCCGCAGCCAGCCGTGCAGCCAGCCGTGGTGTTCGTTGTAGAGATGGTGCAGGGCGTGCTGCGGGTCGAGAGCGGTCGCCGGCATGGGAAGGGCCTGAAGGAAGGTGTGCCAATGATAATCACTATCAATTGACAATTGCCAGGCCCCTCGTCACCGGCGCGCCGTTCAACGCACCAGGTGCAGGAACTGCAGGTGGCGCTCGTACTGGTCGAGCATGTCGTTGATGATCTGTTCCCTGCCGTAGCCCATCAGGTCGTAGTCCTGGCTGCCCTCGGCCAGGTGCACCTCGGCGCGGAAGTAGCGGCGGTTCTTCAGGTGCAGGCCGCCCATGCCGGCACGGGCGAAGGACGGCGTGAAGTAGCCGCGCATCGATACCTGGTAGTAGAACGGGTGCTGCTCGCCGTGGCCGATCTCCAGGCTCAGCTCCAGGTTGCCCGGGTCGAGGTCGGCGTCTACCTGCAGGCCCTTGTCGCGGAACACTTCCGCCACCTCGGCCATGGCCGGGCCGACCACGTCCGCCAGGAAGCGGTACACCTCGTCGCGGGTGGGGAAGTGCACCGCCTGGGAGATGCGCCGCTTCCAGCCGCCGGCCTTGGCCGCCAGCGGCGGCGCCAGGGAGTGGCTGCGCGCGCGCTGGCGCTGGGATTCCAGGTAGAAGGCCTTGTGCAGGCCCCACATCATCAGCAGCAGGATCAGCGAGAAGGGCAGCGAGGTCAGCACCACCGCCGACTTCAGCGCGTCGATGCTGCCGGCGAACAGCAGGCCGCCGGTGACCAGCGCGGTGGCCAGGCCCCAGAACACCCGCAGCCACTTCGGGCCGTCGTCGTCGGCGCTGCCGCCGCGGGCGGAGAGGGTGGAGAGCACCACGGTGCCGGAGTCCGCCGAGGTGACGAAGAACACGAAGCTGACCAGCACGGTCACGGCGATCAGCGCGCGGCTGCCGGGGTAGTTCTGCAGCAGCTGGTAGAGCGCCATCGACGGCTCCGCCACGGCCACCCGGCCCAGTTCGACGGCGCCGTGGTTCAGCACCTGTTCCAGGGCGCTGTTGCCGAAGATGGACATCCACGCCAGGGTGAAGCCCAGGGGGATGAAGAGCACGCCGAAGACGAATTCGCGGATGGTCCGCCCGCGGGAGATGCGCGCGATGAACAGGCCGACGAAGGGCGCCCAGGCGATCCACCAGGCCCAGTAGAACACCGTCCAGCCGCCCAGCCAGTCACCGCCCTCGCCATAGGCGTAGAGGTCGAAGCTCTTGGTCGGTAGCGCGCCGAGGTAGTCGCCGATGTTCTGCACCAGGGTGTTGAGCAGGTGCTGGGTGGGCCCGGTGAACAGCACGAACAGCAGCAGGGCGCAGGCCAGCAGCATGTTGATGTCGGAGAGCAGGCGGATGCCCTTGTCCACGCCGGACACCGCCACGGCGATGGCCGCGCCCATCATCAGCGCGATCAGGGTCATCTGCACCGGGTGGCTGTGGGCGACGCCGAACAGGTAGTCGAGCCCGGCGTTGAGCTGCAGCACGCCGAAGCCCATGTCGGCGCCCAGGCCGAACACGGTGGCGACTATGCCGAAACAGTCCACGGTGTAGCCGATGGGCCCGTTGATGCGCTTGCCGATCAGCGGGTACAGCGCCGAGCGCAACGCCAGCGGCAGGTTGTGGCGGTAGGCGAAGTAGGCCAGGGCCATGGCCACCAGGGCGAACACGCCCCAGCCGTGCAGGCCCCAGTGCAGGAACAGCAGCTGCATGGCCTGGCGCGCCGCCTCGGCGGTGCCGGCCGCGCCCTGGGGCGGCTGCAGGAAGTGCGTCAGTGGCTCGGACACGCAGAAGAAGAACAGGGTGATGCTGATGCCCGCGGCGAACAGCATGCCGGCCCAGGACAGGTAGCTGAATTCCGGCTCGTCGTGGTCGGCACCGAGCTTGATCTTCCCGTAGCCGGAAAGCGCGGTGACCACCACGAAGATCAGGTACAGCGTCATCGCCAGCAGGTAGTACCAGCCGACGTTGGCGGCGGCCCAGGCCTGGGCGTCGAGCAGCCATTGGCCGGCCTCGACGGGGAAGCCGATGACCAGGGCGACGAACAGCAGGATCAGCGCCGCCGCACCGTAGAAGGCCGGTGGGTTCATGCGCATGGCGGGGGAGGGTGGAGCGGTGGACGAGGGGGGCTGGGGAACGGACAAAACGGGCGGGGTTCCTCGTGTTTTTAATTGAACAATCAGTCAATATAAACACGAAAGGCCTTGCCAGGGCCAATCCTCGGGACCGATGGTCCCGCCGCCGGCCCCGTGCGGGGGCCGAGCGGAGCGGGTACTGCTTTACTTGCGGCGGGGCTTCGCGCGGCGGACTTCACGGCGTTCCGGATCGACCTGCTGCGGTACGTTCAGGAAAGCGGTGGCGGCGAAAAAGCTGGCAAGAGCGGCAAAGCTGGTCACGATAGTCTCCAAGGGCGCCGGGGAAATTGGGTCCCGACTGCCTGGTAGCCATTTTCCCTGATTCACATGACAAATTGAAGTTGATGTGCCTGATGATCGGTATTGATGTGGTCGATGGGACTGCCTTTTGCCGTTGGCGTCAGAGAAATTCCTGTTTTTGACCTTTTCATCAGGATTCCCTGCTGCCGGGCATGGGGATAGGCGAATCGTTTCGCTGCGACCATTCGTCGCTTTTCGTGGACGTTCGAAGCGTGGGGGCTGCGTTTTCGTAGGTGTGCGATGCGCCTGGGAGGGCGGCGCATGCCGCTGATCGCGGACGGAGTTCGCTCCTACGGTTCGGTGGATGGCTCGGCATCCCTGTAGGACTCCGTCCGCGATTGACCGCCGGCCCTGCCGGCGGATGTCCTCCGCCATGGTCTGTAGGCAGGCCAGGGCGGTTTCATACATGGCTTGGGGTTTACTCGGAAAGGTCCGACTTCGGGTCGTCGGGCGTTTGGTTAGTGTCGTTGCCGGCAATACACCAACCCTTGATCAGGACACCCGTCGCATGAACCTCACCCGCATCTGCCTCGTCTTCGCCCTGGTGGCTCCCCTGGCCGCCTGCACCACCATGACGCCCAACCAGGCGATAGTCCCCCTGCAGGCAGCCACCGCCCAGATGATCGGCCTCGCCTCTTCCGACGAACTCGTCATCCGCGACGTCAAGGCGGGGCAACCCGATCCCCTGGGCACCCAGGAGCTTTCCTATACCGCCAGGACCACCAAGGGGCGCGTATTCAACTGCACCTCGCGAATGATGCCCGGCCTGCTGATCAGCCCGGCGACGCTGTCCACCCCTTCCTGCACGCCGGTGGTCGCCCATTCCAACTGAGGCTGGCCGAGCGGATCGCGGACGGAGTCCGCTCCTACGTCCGTGCTCGACCGTAGGGCGAATAACCGTTCGCGGTTATCCGCCGTTGGCCGGAACGCCGGTGCCCGACGGCCGCGGCGGATAACGCCATAGGCGTTATGCGCCCTACGGGTTGGAAAGAGGCGGCGCAGCCTGCAAGACAGTTGCTCCTACGTTGCTGGCGAGCATGGCTTCTCGTAGGAGCGAGCTTGCTCGCGAACGGTGTTCCCCGGCGGCAGCTGTGCGTCGGGTTGATTCCGCACCCTCTCCCCAGCCCTCTCCCGCAAGCGGGAGAGGGGGCTGTTCGGCAGCGCTGGGAGGTTCGGAGTCAGCCTGTAGGACTCCGTCCGCGGTAGCCACAGGCTCCGGTGGTCCCTACGGCAACCGTAGGATGGGTTGAGCGAAGCGATACCCATCACCATGGCAGCATGGGTTTCGCAGGCTCAACCCATCCTACGAAGAGCCCCTCGGCGCAGCCGCAAGACAGTTGCTCCTGCAATTGGCCGTGGGCATGGGGTTTCCCCGTAGGAGCGGACTCCGTCCGCGATAGCCTCAGGTTCCGGCGCGGTCCTACGGAAGAGGGGCTTCTTCCAATAACGCGAGCAACTGCTCGCGCACGCCGGGCTGGCGCAGCAGCCGGCGCAGGTCCGCTGGCGCGCTGTCCGGCAGGTTGAGGTGCTGCGGCTGGATTTCCTCGCCCGGGCTGACCAGCAGGGCGAAGTGGATGACGTTCTCCAGCTCGCGGATGTTGCCCGGCCAGGGGTAGGCCTCCAGCGCCGCCTGGGCTGCTTCGCCGATGTGCGGCACCGGCAGGTCCAGGCGCTGGGCGTGGATGCCGAGGAAGTATTCGGCCAGCGGCAGGATGTCGCCGATGCGCTGGCGCAGCGGCGGCAGCTCCAGGTCGCCGTCCACCAGGTATTGCCGCAGCGGTTCGAGGAACTTGCCGGCGGCCACCGCCTGGCCCAGGTCGATGCTGGTGGCCACCACCAGGCGCACGTCCACCGGGATCGGCTCGCGGGCGCCGACGCGCAGCACCTCGCGCTCCTGCAGCACGCGCAGGAGTTTTTCCTGCAACCCCAGCGGCAGGTCGGCGATCTCGTCCAGGTACAGGGTGCCGCCGTTGGCCGAGCCCAGCCAGCCGGCGCGGCTGCCCACCGGGCCGTTGTGCGCGCCGGGGGCGTAGCCGAACAGCTCGGCCTCGGCGAAGTTGCGGCTCAGCGCGCTGCAGCTCACCGCGACGAACAGCCCGGGGCGCTCGCTGGCGCGGTGGATGTGCCGGGCCAGCAGTTCCTTGCCGGTGCCGGTCTCGCCACGGATCAGCACCGGATGCAGGCCCGGGGCCAGGCGCTCGACCTCGTCGCGCACCTGGTGCGAACGCGGGTCGAAGAACACCAGCGCCTTGGCGCGGATGCTCAGCGGGCTCTTGTCGGCGTCGGGGAAGGTCAGCAGCGGTTGGGGAGTTTTCATCGGCACGGCTCTCGAAATGAAAACGCCGGTGGCGGGCACCGGCGCGTGCGTGTGAAGACGGCGCGCCCCTTGGCCGGGGCGCGCCCATCGATCAGAAGGCGGGGATCACCGCGCCGTCGTATTTCTTCTCGATGAAGGCCTTCACTTCCGGGCTGGTCAGCGCCGCGGAGAGTTTCTTCAGGGCGTCGCTGTCCTTGTTGTCCGGGCGCGCCACCAGGTAGTTCACGTAGGGCGAGTTGCGGTCCTCGAGGATCAGGGCGTCCTTCACCGGGTTGAGCTTGGCCTCCAGGGCGTAGTTGGTGTTGATCAGGTCCAGGTCGACCTGGTCCAGCACGCGGGGCAGCAGGGCCGATTCCAGCTCCTTGAACTTCAGGTGCTTGGGGTTCTCGGCGATGTCTTTCGGGGTGGCCAGGGCGTTGCTCGGGTCCTTCAGCTTGATCACGCCGGCCTTCTGCAGCAGGAGCAGGGCGCGGCCGCTGTTGCTGCCCTCGTTGGGCAGGGCGACGGTGGCGCCGTCGGGCAGCTCGCTCAGGGACTTGTACTTCTTCGAATAGCCGCCGAAGGGTTCGACGTGCACGCCGGTCACGGTGACCAGGTTGGTGCCCTTGCCCTTGTTGAAGTTGTCCAGGTACGGCTTGGTCTGGAAGTAGTTGGCGTCCAGGCGCTTCTCGGCCACCTGCACGTTGGGCTGCACGTAGTCGGTGAAGACCTTGATCTCCAGGTCCACGCCTTCCTTGGCCAGGGTCGGCTTGATCAGCTCGAGGATCTCGGCATGGGGGACCGGGGTGGCGGCCACCACCAGTTTCTCGTTGGCGTTGACCGAGGCGCTGAAGGCGGCGGCGAGGGCAGTCAGGAGCAGCAGTTTCTTCATGGCGATGTCCTTGTAGGGCAGCGTGCCGGCGATCAGGCCGCGGCTCGTGGCGGCGGCGCAGGGCGGCGGGGGTTGGCTCCGGCCCCTCTGCGGAGGCCGTTGGAGCGAAAGCTACCGGGATTTTTTATTCCATTAAAATATTATTTATTCATCTGCATATGACTTGTTTTCATAATGAATGACCGCTGAGACAGGCTGCCGCGCGACAGCCTGCCGCGCGGCAACCCACCACGGCGGCAAGCCGCGGCGTGCGGCGTAACATCGATACGCTTTCTTGAGCTGCATCAATGCACGCCCTGCTAGTCTTTGCTTGGCGTACCGCCGCAGACCTCCGGTCCGCCGGCCCGAACAAGAATCCGATTCCAGGATCACTGCTGAAACCCCGGCGTCCGTGCGCCGGCGAGCTGCCCGCTGCGTGCGACGACGGGCGTCACCCTGAAGAGGAAACGTCATGTTGGGTCTCGAGGCGTTGGAACTGGCGCGTATCCAGTTCGCCTTTACCGTCTCCTTCCACATCATCTTCCCCGCCATCACCATCGGCCTGGCCAGTTACCTGGCGGTGCTCGAAGGGCTGTGGCTGAAGAGCGGCCAGGAGGTCTACCGCGACCTCTACCACTTCTGGTCGAAGATATTCGCGGTGAACTTCGGCATGGGCGTGGTCTCCGGCCTGGTGATGGCCTACCAGTTCGGCACCAACTGGAGCCACTTCTCCGCCTACGCCGGGAGCATCACCGGGCCCTTGCTGACCTACGAGGTGCTCACCGCCTTCTTCCTCGAGGCCGGCTTCCTCGGTGTGATGCTGTTCGGCTGGAACCGCGTCGGCCCGGGGCTGCACTTCTTCGCCACGGTGATGGTGGCCCTGGGCACCCTGATGTCGACCTTCTGGATCCTCGCCTCCAACAGCTGGATGCAGACTCCGCAGGGCTTCGAGGTGGTCGACGGGCGGGTGATCCCAGTGGACTGGTTCGCGGTGATCTTCAACCCGTCCTTCCCCTACCGCCTGCTGCACATGAGCATCGCCGCCTTCCTCGCCACGGCCTTCTTCGTCGGCGCCTCGGCGGCCTGGCACCTGCTGCGCGGGCGCGACAACCCGGCGATCCGCAAGATGCTTTCCATGGCCATGTGGATGGCGCTGCTGGTGGCGCCCATCCAGGCCATGATCGGCGACGCCCACGGCCTGAACACCCTGGAGCACCAGCCGGCGAAGATCGCCGCCATCGAGGGCCACTGGGACAACGCCGAGGGCGGCCCGACGCCGCTGATCCTCTTCGGCTGGCCGGACATGCAGCGCGAGGAAACCCGCTTCAAGGTGGAAATCCCGGTGCTCGGCAGCCTGATCCTCAAGCACAGCCTGAGCGAGCCGATCCCGGCGCTGAAGGACTTCCCGCGCGAGGACCGGCCCAACTCCACCGTCGTCTTCTGGTCGTTCCGCATCATGGCCGGCCTGGGCATGCTGATGATCCTGGTCGGCGTCTGGAGCCTGTGGCTGCGCTGGCGTGGGGGGCTGTTCAGCAACCGCGCCTTCCTGCGCCTGGCGCTGTGGATGGGCCCCTCGGGGCTGCTGGCGATCCTCGCCGGCTGGTTCACCACCGAGGTCGGCCGCCAGCCCTGGGTGGTCTACGGGCTGATGCGCACCGCGGACGCGGTGTCCAACCACAGCACCCTGCAGATGAGCCTGACCCTGGTGATGTTCGTGCTGGTGTACTTCTCGCTGTTCGGCGTGGGCATCGGCTACATGATGCGCCTGGTGCGCAAGGGCCCGGTCACCCACGAGGGGCGCGAGCACAACGAGGGCGGCGCCGGTCGCCAGCGCACCGCGGCGCGGCCGTTGTCGGCCACCGCCGAGGGCTTCGACGACGATGACGACGACCGGGAAGGGAGGAACTGACGATGGGCATCGACCTTCCGCTGATCTGGGCGATCATCATCATCTTCGGCGTGATGATGTACGTGGTGATGGACGGCTTCGACCTGGGGATCGGCATGCTCTACCCGTTCTTCAAGGACGAGCGCGATCGCGACGTGATGATGAACACGGTGGCGCCGGTGTGGGACGGCAACGAGACCTGGCTGGTGCTCGGCGGCGCAGCGCTGTTCGGCGCCTTCCCGATGGCCTACTCGGTGGTGCTTTCGGCGCTGTACCTGCCGCTGGTGCTGATGCTGGTGGGGCTGATCTTCCGCGGCGTGGCCTTCGAGTTCCGCTTCAAGGCCAAGGCGCACAAGCGGCACATCTGGGACAAGGCCTTCATCGGCGGCTCGCTGGCGGCGACCTTCTTCCAGGGCGTGGCCCTGGGCGCCTTCATCGAGGGCCTGCCGGTGGTCGACGGCCAGTACGCCGGCGGCTCGCTGGACTGGCTGGCGCCCTTCCCGCTGTTTTGCGGCCTGGCGCTGATCGTCGCTTACAGCCTGCTCGGCTGCACCTGGCTGATCATGAAGACCGAAGGCAAGCTGCAGGAGCGCATGCACGACCTGGCGCGCCCGCTGGCGCTGGTACTGCTGGCGGTGATCGGCATCGTCAGCCTGTGGACGCCGCTGGCCCACGAGGCCATCGCCCAGCGCTGGTTCAGCCTGCCCAACCTGTTCTGGTTCCTGCCGGTGCCGCTGCTGGTGCTGCTGAGCTTCTACGCCCTGCTGCGCTCGGTGGCGCGCAACGACAACGCGCTGCCCTTCGTGCTCACCCTGGTGCTGATCTTCCTCGGCTACAGCGGCCTGGGCATCAGCCTGTGGCCGAACATCATCCCGCCGGGGGTGAGCATCCAGGCTGCCTCGGCGCCGCCGCAGAGCCAGGGCTTCATGCTGGTGGGCGCGCTGTTCATCATCCCCTTCATCCTCGGCTACACCGCCTGGAGCTACTACGTGTTCCGCGGCAAGGTGAAGCACGGCGATGGCTACCACTGAGGGCCGCGGCATGACACCGGACGAACAGGGCAAGGCGCCGCTGCGCAAGCGGCTGGGCTGGCTGGTGCTGATCTGGGCGGCCAGCGTCGCCGCCCTGGGCGTGGCGGCCTGGCTGATGCGCCTGCTGATGAATGCGGCGGGGTTGGGGACGCCGCACTGAGACTCCCATCTGGGCGCCTTCGGGGGCCTGTAGCCCCTGCTTTGGCGGGGGCTTTTTTATGGCGGGTGCTTTCCGGCTTTTCGTAGGAGCTTGCTCGCGAACAGAGCTTCCCGGCGACTTTGCGACCTGGGTTGCAGAGCACCCTCTCCCCAGCCCTCTCCCTGAAGGGAGAGGGGGCTTGTCCGTGCCGAGAACGATACGGTTTCCGCCGGGAACACCATGCCTGCCGGCTAACTCCAGAACACCCGACTCTGCCCAACGGTCCCCTCTCCCTTCAGGGAGAGGGTTAGGGAGAGGGAACGAACTCAAACCGAGACACCAGCGTCGCCGGGAGACTCGGTTCGCGAGCAAGCTCGCTCCTACGAGAAGCGGCGAAGCCTCAATGCAGCTTGTCCCTCTTCGCCAACGTCGGAAACAGCCTCATCCACGCCCCAGTAACAACCAGCGTCCCCACGCCACCAATAACCACCGCCGGCACCGTGCCGAACCAGTGCGCCGTCAGCCCCGACTCGAACTCGCCGAGCTGGTTGCTGGCGCCGATGAACAGGCCGTTCACCGCGCTGACGCGGCCGCGCATCTCGTCCGGGGTTTCCAGCTGCACGAAGGCGCCGCGGATCACCATGCTGATCATGTCCGCCGCGCCCAGCACCACCAGCACGCCCAGGGACAGCCAGAAGGAGGTGGACAGGCCGAAGGCGATGGTCGCCACGCCGAAGATGCCCACCGCCAGGAACATGATGCGCCCGACGTTGCGCTCGATGGGGAAGCGCGCCAGCCAGAACGACATCAGCAGCGCGCCCAGCGCCGGTGCTGAGCGCAGCAGGCCCAGGCCCCAGGGGCCGGTGAGCAGGATGTCCTTGGCGAACACCGGCAGCAGCGCGGTGGCGCCGCCCAGCAGCACGGCGAACAGGTCCAGGGAGATGGCGCCGAAGATGTCCGGGCGGCTGCGGATGAAGTGGATGCCGGCCATCAGCGACTGCAGGCTGGCCTTGCCCTGGATGCCGTTCTGCCGGCGCACCTGCAGGCTCAGCGACAGCGCGCAGGCCATGAAGTAGAGCAGCGTGGTCGGCGCGTACACCCAGAAGGCGCCGAAGGCGTAGAGCAGGCCGCCCAGGGCCGGCGCGGCGATGGTCGCCGCCTGCATGGCCGAGGCCGAGGCGGCCACCGCGCGGGGGAAGAGGGCGGTGGGCACTAGGTTCGGCAGCAGCGCCTGGGTGGTCGGCATCTCGAAGGAGCGCGCGCTGCCGAGCAGGAAGGCCAGCACGAAGATCATCTCGCGGGTCACGCTGCCGGTGCTGGCGCCCAGCACCAGGGCCAGCGCCACCAGGCCCTGGGCCACCTGGCACAGCGCGGCGACCTTGCGCCGGTCGTAGCGGTCGGCGACGTGCCCGGTGTGCAGCATGAACAGCACCCGCGGGAGGAACTCCACCAGGCCCACCAGGCCGAGGTCGAGCACGTTGTGGGTCAGCTCGTACATGTGCCAGCCGATGGCCACGGTGAGCATCTGGAAACCGCTGGCGGTGCACACGCGGGCGAGCCAGAAGGCGAGGAAGGGGCGGTGGCGGAGCAGCGAGGTGGCTTCGGCGGACATGGTGCGCGGGCGACTGGTTAGGGAGCTAAGCAAAGGCCGGTGAGCGTAGCACGCCGTAACAAATTCGGTAGGCATTTTCCTTCAGACGAGCGGACGGCGCCGACGCATTCGGTTCGCTGACCGCCCTGCTTAACTTTTGCCTGAGGCGTGCGATTTGGGTAAAGTTGACGTATCGGTCAGGATTTTCCGTAGGACGACGCGGCTCGCAATGCCGTCGTCGCGCCGTTCCATGCCTCGGTTCCGCCGGTTCCAGAACTCCATAACGACATGGGCGGGTAGTGCACCGCCCAGAGGATGATCCATGTCCAACCGTGATATCTCCCGGCGCGCCTTCCTCCAGGGCGGTCTGATCGCCGGCGTGAGCGTCACCCTGGCGCCGCTGGGCAGCCGGGCCTTCGCTGCCTTGATGGAGAAGAGCGTGACGGTGCCGGCCGAGCAGTGGCTCGGCCACGACGGCAAGGTGCGCTTCCGCAACGACGCCATTTCCAAGGTCTGCGGCAACAAGGTGTTCGCCCGCGACATCCGCGCGAAAGACATGCCCGGCTGGCCGCAGCAGCAGGGCCACGCCATGCTGCTGAAGACGCTCAAGGCCGACCGCCTCTACGAAGGCTACGACCTCGCCTGGCTGGGCGACGACCTGCAGCCGGACCGCATCGTCACCGCCGACGACCTGGCGAAGGACGGCATCGCCTTCCCCGAGGCCCACGGGCCGGACCCGCTGCTGCCCACCGGCAAGGTGCCGATGTTCATCGGCCACCCGGTGGCGATCCTCATCTGGCACGACTTCGAGCGCTTCCGCCGAGCCAAGCTCAAGCTGAAGTTCAACGACAAGGCCATCCGCTACGGCGCCCAGGCGCCGCTGTACCAGGGCGATCCCTACGGCAGCTTCCGCTACGTGCGGGTGGGCGGGAAGACCTCGGCCGACGAGGACGAGTTCTCCAGCCTCAAGGCCTCGATCCTGTTCCCGCTGATCCGCAACCGCAAGCCGGTGTGGGACCAGCAGCCCAGCCAGCACGGCAACCTCACCGAGCAGGGCCTGTTCTACGCGCAGAAGATCAAGGACCAGGTCGACAACCCGCCGGCCGACTGGCTGGTCTTCGACGAGCGCTACAGGACGCCGTCCATCGAGCCCGCGGCCCTGGAGCCGGACAACGGCAACGGCTGGTACGACCCGGCCAGCAAGACCCTGCACTTCGTGGTCGCCACCCAGTGCCCGTTCGAGGCCGCCTACGAGACGGTGCACATGATCGCGCCGTCGCGCTTCGGCCTGGCCACGCTGAACATCCACCCCGGCTACACCGTCGGCTACGGCTCCAAGGACCACAACATCTTCGTCTTCTACGCGGCCCTGGCGGCGCTGTACGGCGAAGGCGTGCCGGTGCGCCTGGCCAACGACCGCTACGAGCAGTTCCAGAGCGGCATCAAGCGCCACGCCTTCGACATCCGCTACCAACTGGCGGTGGACAAGAAGGACCTGGGCTTCCGCATCTTCCGCGCCGAGATGAGCCTGGACGGCGGCGGCCGCGCCAACTACAGCGCCTCGGTGGCCGCGGTTGGCGCCACCGCCGCGCAGTCCATCTACTACATGCCGCAGAGCGACCTGCAGGCCACCGCCTACCATTCGCGCGGCGTCGAGGCCGGCTCCATGCGCGGCTATGGCACCCTGCAGAGCATGGCCTCCACCGAGATGATGGTGGACGAGATCGCCGGGCGCCTGGGCGTCGACCCCATTGAGCTGCGCCGGCGCAACGCCCTGGTCTCGGGCATGAAGAACACCCAGGGCGCGGTGCCCGCCGGCGCCCTGCGCCTGCACGAGATCCTCGACAAGGCCGCCGCCCACGAGGTGTGGAAGAACCGCGCCGAGCGCAAGCAGCAGTTCGACGCGCAGGACCCGGACAACTGGTACGGCGTCGGCTTCGCCATCTGCCAGAAGGACTTCGGCACCGGCTCCGAGGCGCCCATGGCCAGCCTGGAGTTCGACGCCGAGGGGCGCATCCAGCTGCGCCACATCGGCATCGAGATCGGCACCGGCATGTCCACCTCCCAGGCCCTGGTCGCCGCCGACTTCCTCGGCCGCCCGGCGGACGAAGTGAAGACCGCCGAGACGCAGTGGCCGGAGCTGCAGCTGCTCAGCGGCGAAGACCCCTACACCATGAGCCAGGCCACCCAGGACGAGAAGCTGCGCAACCCGCGCTGGGTGGGCAAGTACGCCTCGGCGTCCTCGGCCACCAACTCGGCCTACTATTTCAGCCACGCCACCCGCGAGGCGGCGCGCGTGCTGTTCAACCACGGCCTGTGGCCGGCGGCCCTGGAAATCTGGCGCCAGGGCCCGTTCGGCGGCCAGGCCAACCCCTACGTAGTGCGCCGCGAAGACGCCCACTGGGTGAACGGCGAACTCACCGCCAACGGCATGCAGCCGCTGCCCTTCGCCGTGCTGGCCAAGCGCGCCCACGAGCGCGGCCTGGTCACCGGCGCCACGGTGCACGCCTTCAACCGCTGGAGCTGGGCCGAGTGCGAGTTCAGCATCGACGGCGTCAGCGAGCGCCTGCCGCTGGACGGCCTGGCGGTGAAGTACGGCGAGGGCGCGCCCCAGGCGAAGAAGGCGCAGATGACCAGCGCCGGCTTCCACCTGCTGGAGCGCAGCAACGTGAACTACCCGCCGGTGCAGCTGAACAACGCCGCGGTCACCTACTACAGCCCGGTGGCCACCCTGGTGGAGCTGAAGGTCAACAAGGGCAGCCACGAGGTGCAGGTGCTCAACCACCACTCCTGGGTGGAGTGCGGCCGGGTACTGGTGCCGGAACTGGTCAAGGGCCAGATCGAGGGCGGCACCGCCATGGGCCTGGGCCACGCGCTGCTGGAGGAAATGCCGCTGCACGAGGGCGGCCCGGCCGAGGGCGACTGGAACTTCAACCGCTACCGCCTGCCGCGCGCCAAGGACGTGGCGGTGTGGCAGCAGACCTCGGAAATCCTCCCGCCGCTGTCGCCCAGCGACCCGTCCAAGGGCATCGCCGAAGTGGTGATGATCCCCATCGCCGGCGCCGTGGGCAACGCCATCGCCCACGCCATCGGCAAGCGCGTCCGCGACCTGCCCGCCACCCCCGCCCGCATCAAGGAGGCCCTCGATGGCTAAGCTCCAGCTGACCCTCAACGGTCAAGGCGTCGGCCCGGTAGAGGTCCCCGAAGACCTGCCGATGATCGACTACCTGCACGAATACCAGAACCTCACCGGCTCGCGCCTGGGCTGCGGCCAGGGCATCTGCCACGCCTGCGTGGTGATCGTCGACAACCCCGACGGCACCAGCGAGGAAGTGCGCACCTGCATCACCGGCGCCAACTGGTTCGACGGCAAGCAGGTGCGCACCATCGAAGGCCACGCCAAGCGCGACGCGCAGGGCCAGGTGAGCGAACTCAACCCGATCCAGCAGAAATTCGTCGAGCGCTTCGCCTTCCAGTGCAGCTACTGCGCGCCGGGCTTCGTCAACGCCGCCACCGTGCTGGTGGAAAAGGCCCAGCGCCAGCCGCTGAAGAAGAGCGAGCTGGAGTCGGTGATCGAGGCCAGCCTGGGCCACCACATCTGCCGCTGCACCGGCTACGTGCGCTACTACAACGCTACCGCGGAGGTCCTCGCCGACCTCGGCCTGGTCAAGGAGGGCTGAGCATGGCTCGATCGCTAACCGGCCTGCTGCTGGCCGCCGGGCTGGGCCTGGCCGCCGGCGCCCAGGCCGCCGATGCCGACCTGGTCAAGCGCGGCGAATACCTGGCCCGCGCCGCCGACTGCATGGCCTGCCACACCGCGGCGGGCGGCGCGCCCTTCGCCGGTGGCCTGCCGATCGCCTCGCCGTTCGGCACCATCTACGGCAGCAACATCACCCCGGACAAGGAATACGGCATCGGCAACTACAGCGCCGACGACTTCTTCGCCGCCCTCACCGAGGGCAAGCGCAAGGACGGCGCCAACCTCTACCCGGCGATGCCCTACACCTCGTACCACCTGATCCGGCGCGAGGACGCCGATGCCATCCACGCCTACCTGATGACCGTCGAGCCCGTGCACCGCGCCGCGCCCGAGACCGCGCTGAGCTTCCCGTTCAACGTGCGCGCGGGGCTGTCCGGCTGGAACCTGCTGTACGGCAAGAGCGTCCAGCTGCAGAGCGCCGAGGGCCGGAGCGAGCCCTGGCAGCGCGGCCAGTACCTGGTGGAAGTGCTCGGCCACTGCGGCGAGTGCCACACCCCGCGCAACGCCATCGGCGCGCTGCAGCAGGACAAGCGCCTGTCCGGCGCGCTGCTCAACGGCTACCTGGCGCCCAGCCTGCTGCCCGGGGACCTGGCCGCGCGCGGCTGGAACCACGCCGACCTGTCGGCCTTCCTTGAGCACGGCATGAGCGCCCAGGGCAGCATGTTCAACGAGATGTTCCCGGTGCTGCACCACAGCACCCAGCACCTGGACAGCGGCGACCTGCAGGCCATGGCCAGCTACCTGCTGGGCGACCAGCCGCCGGCGGCCAAGGTGGTGCAGGCGGTGGCTTATCCACAGCTCTCCGCCAGCGCCAAGCGCGGCCGCCAGCAGTACCTGAACGTCTGCGCCGGCTGCCACGGCACCGAAGGCGAGGGCAAGCCGCACATCGCCGTGGCCATGCAGGGCAACACCACCCTGCGCCTGGTCGACTCGCGCAACCTGCTGCGGGTGATAGTCGACGGCATCGGCGAACAGCAGTTCGGCGGCTACGAGCGCATGCAGCCGATGCCCGGCTTCGCGGATAAACTGGATGACGCGCAACTCACCGATCTGCTCAACTACCTGCGCCAGAGCTGGGGCGGCCTGCCCGGCGACCTCGACGCCCAGGCGGTCGCGCGACTGAAGTCCGATGGCGTGCCGGCCCATGCCGGCAAGGCGATGTGAAGTGCAACATCTCGATCTGCAAGTGGTTCGCCAGGCGCTGCGCTGGTCCGGCGAGGGCCAGCGCGTCTGGCTCTGCACCGTGCTCTTCACCTACGGCTCGGCGCCCCGCGCGCCGGGCTCGCTGCTGGCGGTGAACTCGCGCGGGCAATGGGTGGGCTCGCTGTCCGGCGGCTGCGTCGAGGACGACTTCCTCGAACGCGTGGCCAGCGGCGAGTTCGCCGAGCCGGTGAAGGTGGTGCGCTACGGCGATGGCGACGCGCGCAGCAACATCCGCCTGCCCTGCGGCGGCATCCTCGACGTGCTGGTGGAGAACCTGGCGCCGGACTGCGAGGTGCAGGCGCACCTGCGCGAGCTGGAGGCGGCGCTGCTCGGCCAGCGCCGCCTGCTGCGCCGGGTGGACCTGGCCAGCGGCGCGCGCCGCCTGAACGACGACCATGAGCATGGCCCTCGGGTGGAGCGCGACGAAGGCGAAGTGCAACTGCGCGTCGGCGCCGCCCAGCGCCTGCTGCTGGCCGGCTATTCCAGCGTGGCCCATGCCTGCGCCGAGTTCGGCAAGGGCCTGGGCTTCGAAGTGATCCTCTGCGATCCGCGCGACGAGGCGCTGGATGGCGTGGAGCTGGACGGCATCGAGGTCCGCCGCGAACTGCCGTCGATCTTCATCGCCAACGGCGGCTGCCACGCCGACACGGCGGTGGTGGCGCTGACCCACGACCCGAAGATCGACGACCTGGCGATGCTCGAAGCGGTGCGCACCGAGGCCTTCTACATCGGCGTGATGGGCTCGCGCACCACCTCGGCCCGGCGCAGGGAGCGCCTGCAGCGCGTCGGCGGCCTGGGCGAGCGCGAACTGGCGCGCATCCACGCGCCCATCGGCCTCAATCTGGGCAGCAAGACGCCGGCGGAAATCGCCCTGGCGGTGCTCGCCGACATCCTCCGCACCCGCAGCGGCATCGCCCGCGAGAGCCTGTGAGCACCGTCGCCCTGCTGCTGGCCGCCGGCTGCGGCCACCGCTTCGGCGCCGACAAGCGCCAGGCGCGCCTGGCCGACGGCCGCGGCCTGCTGGCGGCGAGCCTGGCCAATGCCCGCGAGGCGTTCGACGAAGTGCTGGTGGTGCTGCGCCCGGAAGACGACGCGGCCGCGCTCGGCGTGCCTGTGGATATCGCCACCGTGCGCTGCGCGGAAGCGGCGGCCGGCATGGGCCACAGCCTGGCCGCCGGCGTCGCCGCACTGGCTGACAACCCGGCCACCAGCGTGGCGATCCTGCTCGCCGACATGCCCTGGATAGCGCCGCAGACCTTGCGGCGCCTGGCCGCCGAGGCCGACGAGCGACGTATCGTCTTCCCCCTGTACGAAGGCCAGCGCGGCCACCCGGTCTTCTTCGGCCGAACCTTCTGGCCCGCCCTGCGCATCCTGCACGGCGACGAAGGCGCCCGCACGGTGCTGCAGGCCCACCGCGAGGCCTGGCACCCCGTGGAAGTGGACGACCCGGGCGTGCTGCGCGACGTGGACACCCCCGCAGCCCTGAACGACGCCCGACTGTAGGGCGCATAACGCCACAGGCGTTATCCGCCGTCGTTGGCAGGCCTTGGCGCATTGGCCAACGGCGGATAACCGCGAACGGTTATTCGCCCTACGCCCAGGGTAGGCATGGCGTAGGGACTGCCGGAGCCTGCGGCTATCGCGGACGGAGTCCGCTCCTGCAGGTTGGCTCCGAACCTCCCGGCGCTGCCGAACAGCCCCCTCTCCCGCTTGCGGGAGAGGGTTGGGGAGAGGGCGCGGAATCAACCCGACGCACAGTCGCCGCCGGGGAGCTCCGTTCGCGAGCAAGCTCGCTCCTACACCGGAATGGCGGAGCGGCTCTCATCCGCGAATCGCGCCGATACGTCCGGCTATCGCGGACAAGGTCCGCACGGAGAGGAATACCGTGCTTCCCGCTAACTTGTAGGAGCGGGCCCTGCCCGCGATTCGCGCGCAGGGCGCGCTCCTACAGGGGAGCAGTGTGGCTGGGGCCGCGTAGGAGCGGACTCCGTCCGCGATGCCCTACTCGGCTGCCCAATCCTCCAGGCGCAGCCCGTCGATGCGTTCGAACTCGCGGGTGTTGTGCGTCACCAGGGTCGCCTCCAGTGCCAGGGCGTGGCAGGCGATCCACAGGTCGTTGGCGCCGATCGGCGTGCCGGCCAGCTTGAGGCGGGTGAATTGCGCCGCGTAGTGCTCGCACAGGCGCGGGGTGCCGTCGTAGACCACCGGCACCTGGCGCGTCAGGCGCTCCAGCTGGCGCAGGACCTCGCCGCGCCGGGTGCTGCGCTCGGCGCCCTTGAGCAGCTCGGCGTAGGTGATGAAGGACATGCATAGCCCGGCGTCGGCGGGCAGGGCGTTGACCCGTCGGGCCACGGATTCCGGGCGGTTCTTCAGCAGGTAGATGAGGATGTTGGTGTCGAGCAGGTATTTCACAGCTCTTCACGCTCCTGCATCGGCGGCTGCTCGCGCTGGCCTTCCTCCAGGGCCTCGACGAAGTCCTCGTCGAAGCCGGCGAGCGCCTGCAGCAGGGCCTCGCCGCGGTCCTCGGGCAGCGGGTGGATGACCAGGTCGCCGTTGGGCTGGCGGTGGATCTCCACGCGGCTGGCATCCAGGCGGAACTCCTGGGGGATGCGCACCGCCTGGCTGTTGCCATTCATGAAGACGCGGCTGGGAAGCGTCGATGTGGACATGCAATGGGCCTCCCTGTGTGACGTGTGTACAGGTATGTGTGTATCTTGCTCCCGCCAGTCACTGCAAGGCAATGCCCGCCCGTCTCACTTGCTCGCCTTGAGCACCACGAACTTCGGGTTCGCCGCCACCTGCTCGACGCCGCGGAACAGGCGCTTGAGCTTGGCGTGGTAGCCCAGGTGGCGGTTGCCGACTATCCACAGCTGGCCGCCGGCGACCAGGGCGTGGCGGGCCTGCTGGAACATGCGCCAGGCGAGGAAGTCGCCGACCACCTGCTGCTGGTGGAAGGGCGGGTTGCACAGCACCAGGTCCAGCGAGTTTTCCGGCTGCCCGGCCAGGCCGTCGGCGGCGTGGAACTCCGCTTCGCGCTCGCCCAGGGCGGCGCGCCAGTTCTCGCGGGCCGACTGCACGGCCATGAAGGACTCGTCCACCAGGGTGTAGCGGGCCTCCGGGTTGGCCAGGGCGCTGGCGATGGCGAGCACGCCGTTGCCGCAGCCCAGGTCCGCCACCCGTGCCCGGCCCAGGCCGCGCGGCAGGTGCGGGAGGAAGGCGCGGGTGCCGATGTCCAGGCCTTCGCGGCAGAACACGTTGGCGTGGTTGAGCAGTTCCAGCTTCGGCGGGTCCAGGGTGTAGCGGGTGGGGTAGGGCGAGGCGGCCGGCGCTTTGTCCACAGGCGTGGCGAACAGCAGCCGGGCCTTCTTCTCCGCCAGCGAGGCCTGCACCGGGCCGACGTATTTCTCCAGCAGGTCGCCGGCGGCGCGCGGCAGGTGCTTGACCATGGCCCCGGCGATCACCCGGGCGCCCGGCGCCAGGCGGCCGTGCAGGCGGATCAGCTGTTCCTCCAGCAGGGCGAGGGTCTTGGGCACCCGCAGCAGCACCAGGTCGAAGGGCCCGGCCGGGGTTTCGCTGGCCGGGACGAAGTCCACGGCGTCTTCCGCCAGGCCGTTGCGCGCCAGGTTCTTGCCCAGGGCCAGGGCGGCGAGGAAGGAGTCGCCGCTGCTGGTCACCCGCGCATGGCTGGCCAGGCCCGCGGCCAGGGCGCCAAAGGCGTCGTTGAGCACCAGTACCCGGCAGCCTGCGGCCAGGCCGTCGGCGGCCACCTGGCGCAGCAGGTATTCGTCGGCGGCGTCGAAGGCCTGCAGCGGGTCGTTGCGTTGCTCCGGCTGGCGGATCAGGTCGAGTTCGGCGAAGGGCGTCTGGAAGGTCGGCATGGGCATCGTTTTTTGTTGCGTCAGGTCAGGCCGGCCGGGGTTTCCGGTAAAGGCCCTGATATCTGACGGTGTTTCTCGGTGTTGCGATGGGAGAAACTGTAGGCAGAGATTGGATCGGGAGCGGAGTATGACCGCCAGCGAAGAGAAGTTCACCCGTCAGACGCTGCTCGACGTGCAGACGCTGACCCCCAGCCTGTTCACCCTGCGCACCACCCGCGACGCGGGCTTTCGCTTCCACGCCGGGCAGTTCGCCCGCCTGGGCGTGTACAAGCCCAGCGGCAGCATCGTCTGGCGCGCCTATTCGATGGTCTCGGCGCCCCACGACGAGCACCTGGAGTTCTTCTCCATCGTGGTCCCGGGCGGCGAGTTCACCAGCGAGCTGAGCCGCCTGCGCGAGGGCGACCAGCTGCTGGTCGACCGCCAGGCCTTCGGCTTCCTCACCCTCGACCGCTTCCCCGACGGCCGCGACCTCTGGCTGCTGGCCACCGGCACCGGGCTTGCGCCCTTCCTGTCGATCCTCCAGGACTTCGAGGTGTGGGAGCGCTTCGAGACCATCAAGCTGGTCTACAGCGCCCGCGAGGAAAAGGAGCTGGCCTACCGCGAGCTCATCACCGGCCTGGCCCGCCGCGACTACCTGGCCGAGCACGCCCACAAGCTGCAGTTCATCCCGGTGGTCACCCGTGAGCAGGTGCCCGGCTGCCTGGGCGCGCGCCTCACCACCCTGATCGAGAACGGCGAGCTGGAACGCGCTGCGGGCCTTGAGCTGTCCCCCGAGCACTCGCGGGTGATGCTCTGCGGCAACCCGCAGATGATCGAGGACACCCGCGCGGTGCTGAAGACCCGCGGCATGAGCCTGGCGCTGACGCGCAAGCCCGGGCAGATCGCCGTGGAGAACTACTGGTAGGCAAGATTTGGAAAAGATTGCCCGCTTAAGCGGCGGGCGTCTTTGCCCTTAGGATGGCCGTCCATTCATAGCCCCTGGACCCCCATGGACTGCCACACGACCGAGCCGCCCCCGGCGGCCGACGACCTTTTCGCCAGCATCTTCCCCCACCCCCTCGCCGCGCCCCTGCGCGCGCCCGGGAGCTGACCATGGAGTGGCTCCTGGACCCTACGGCCTGGCTCGGCCTGCTCACCCTGATCCTGCTGGAGCTGGTGCTGGGCATCGACAACCTGGTGTTCATCGCCATCCTCGCCGACAAGCTGCCGCCGCAGCTGCGCGACCGCGCCCGGCTGATCGGCCTGTCGCTGGCGCTGCTGATGCGCCTGGGCCTGCTGGCCAGCATCTCCTGGCTGGTGACCCTCACCGAACCGCTGTTCGAGGTCTTCGGCAAGGCCTTCTCCGGCCGTGACCTGATCATGCTGTTCGGCGGCCTGTTCCTGCTGTTCAAGGCCACCATGGAATTGCACGAGCGCCTCGAGGGCCGCGTGCACAAGGCCGGTGGCCCGCGGGTCTACGCCGCGTTCTGGCCGGTGGTGGCGCAGATCGTGGTGCTCGACGCGGTGTTCTCCCTGGACGCGGTGATCACCGCCGTGGGCATGGTCGAGCAGCTGGAAGTGATGATGATCGCCGTGGTCTTCTCCATGCTCCTGATGATGGTCGCCAGCAAGCCGCTGACGCGCTTCGTCAACGCCCACCCCACGGTGATCATGCTGTGCCTGGGCTTCCTCATGATGATCGGCTTCAGCCTCACCGCCGAGGGCCTGGGCTTCCACATCCCGAAGGGCTACCTGTACGCCGCCATCGGCTTCTCGATCCTCATCGAGCTGGCCAACCAGGCGGTGCGCTGGCGCCGCCGGCGCAGCCTGCAGGGCCGCCGCGGCCCGCGCGAGCGCACGCGCTACGCGGTGCTGCGCCTGCTGGGCGGCAAGGTGGAGGCCGACGAGGTGGGCGAGGAGATCGCCGACATGCTGGGCGAGGAGCCGGCCGACGCGCCCTTCGACCGCCGCGAGCGGGTGCTCATCAGTGGCGTGCTGGAGCTGGCCGAGCGCTCCATCCGCACGGTGATGACCGAGCGCACCGAGGTGCACCGCATCGACCTCGACGCCGGCGCCGAGCAGACCCGCCAGGTGCTGCTGGAGTCGCCCTTCTCGCGCCTGCTGGTGATCCGCGCCGGCCAGGTGGACGAGCCGCTGGGCTACGTGCACAAGAAGGAACTGCTCAAGGCCATCCTCGCCGGCCGCCAGCCGGACATCGAGCCCCTGCTGCGGGTGCCGCTGAACCTGCCGGACAGCTGCAGCGTGCTCGGCGCCCTGGAGCAGATGCGCCAGGCCTCGACCCACGTGGCCTTCGTGGTCAACGAGTTCGGTGGCTTCGAGGGCCTGCTGACGCTGACCGACATTCTCCAGGCGATCGCCGGGGAACTGCCGGACGCCAGCGAGATGGCCGGCCCGGACATCGAGAAGGGCAGCGACGGCTGGCGCGTGCGCGGCGCCACCACCCTGGCGCTGCTGGCCGAGCGCATCGGCTTCCGCGGCCAGGCGCCGGAGGATTGCCGCACCCTGGGTGGCCTGGCGCTGCACCTGCTGGACCGCCTGCCGGCGGCGGGTGACGAACTGGAGCACCGCGGCTGGCGCCTGCGGGTGCTGGAGGTGAAGGAGCGGCGCGTCGAGCGCCTGCTGCTGCAACCGCCGCGCGCCGCCTGACGGCGCGCGGGGCTGGCTCAGCTGCGGTTCTGCTGGTTCTTCAGCAGGTCGCGGATCTCGGTCAGCAGCACTTCCTCGGGCGTCGGCGCCGGCGGCGCCTCGGGGGCGGCGGCTTCTTCGCGCTTGAGCCGGTTGATCGCCTTCACGCCCATGAAGATGGCGAAGGCCACGATCAGGAAGTCCAGGCAGGTCTGGATGAACTTGCCGTAGGCCAGCACCACCGCCGGGACGTCGCCCTCGGCGGCCTTGAGGGTGATGGCCAGGTCGGAGAAGTCGACCCCGCCGATCAGCAGGCCGATCGGTGGCATGATCACATCGCCCACGAAGGACGAGACGATCTTGCCGAAGGCGGCACCGATGATGATACCGACGGCCATGTCGACCACGTTGCCCTTGACGGCAAAGGCCTTGAACTCGCTGAGCAGACTCATGCAAAGACTCCTTGTTGGGAAGAGGGGACAGGGGGGAGTTTAGCGGCCGCGCCCGCGTTGAACACTACCCCCCGCGCTGCCATGGACCGTTGCCCGCGCAAAAGTTCCGGTATGACCGGCGGCGCTGGGCGAAATTCGGGGGTGGTCTAGGCTGAAGGAAATCATCCAGCCCACGCAGAAGGAGGACCGCCATGCCGCTCGAGCACCATCCCCTGGCCCGTGAGTTTCCCGATCAGCGCGCCAAGATCGCCAAGCTCATCGGCGAGAACAGCCATTTCACCCGCCTGGCCGGCACCTACGAGGAACTGGACCGGCGCATCTACGACATCGAGGACGGCCGCGAGCCGCTGGATGACCTGGCACTGAACAACCTGAAGCTGCAGCGCGTCGCCCTGAAGGACGAGATCGCCGAACTGCTGCAGCGTTCAAGCTGAGCTTGATCGACATCAAGGGAGCTCGCCGAGGTCGGGCGTAGTCTTCGGACAACTTTTTCTACTGCTGGTGATCCGCCATGCGTAAAGAGCCGCGTCCCCTGGCCAAGTCCGTCCGCAAACAGGCCAAGACCCCCTTCGACCCGCGCCGGGCGCAGGAGCGCCTGGTGCGCCTGAAGCTGCAGTACGAGCTGCTGGACCAGCGCATCAGCCGGGTGGAGGAGGGCATCGAGCGCCCCGATGGCACCCTGGCCGCGCTGATCATGCGCCGCGAAGGCCTGCGCTACGACATGGAGAGCCAGTACCGCCTGCTGGCGGGCTGATTCCCCGGCCGCACCCGTCGGCCATTGCCGCGCCGGGCTGAAGCGCCCGGCGCGAACCGCTATGATGCGGGCTTTGTTTCCGACGGAGTCCGCCCATGGCCAAGGCCAAGCGCATGTACGGCTGCACCGAGTGCGGCGCCACCTTCCCCAAATGGGCCGGGCAGTGCGCCGACTGCGGCGCCTGGAACACCTTGGTGGAGACCGTCGTCGACACCACGCCCACCGGCGGTTCCGGCAGTTCCGGGCGCGGCGGCTGGGCCGGGCAGCAGGCCAACATCAAGACCCTGGCGGAAGTCAGCGTCGAGGAGATGCCGCGCTTCAGCACCGCTTCCAACGAACTCGACCGCGCGCTTGGCGGCGGCTTGGTGGACGGCTCCGTGGTGCTGATCGGCGGCGACCCGGGCATCGGCAAGTCGACCATCCTCCTGCAGACCCTGTGCAGCATCGCCAGCCGCATGCCGGCGCTCTACGTCACCGGCGAAGAGTCGCAGCAGCAGGTGGCCATGCGCGCGCGGCGCCTGGGTTTGCCGGAAGACAAGCTCAAGGTCATGACCGAGACCTGCATCGAAAGCATCATCGCCACCGCTCGCCACGAGCAGCCCAAGGTGATGGTGATCGACTCCATCCAGACCATCTTCACCGAGCAGCTGCAATCGGCCCCCGGCGGCGTTTCCCAGGTGCGCGAGAGCGCCGCGCTGCTGGTGCGCTTCGCCAAGCAGAGCGGCACGGCGATCTTCCTGGTCGGCCACGTCACCAAGGAAGGCGCCCTGGCCGGCCCGCGGGTGCTGGAGCACATGGTCGACACCGTGCTGTATTTCGAGGGCGAGTCCGACGGCCGCCTGCGCCTGCTGCGGGCGGTGAAGAACCGCTTCGGCGCGGTCAACGAGCTGGGCGTGTTCGCCATGACCGACCGCGGCCTGAAGGAAGTCTCCAACCCCTCGGCGATCTTCCTCACCCGCGCCCAGGAGTCGGTGCCCGGCAGCGTGGTCATGGCCACCTGGGAGGGCTCGCGGCCGATGCTGGTGGAGGTGCAGGCGCTGGTGGACACCAGCCACCTGGCCAACCCGCGGCGCGTCACCCTGGGCCTGGACCAGAACCGCCTGGCCATGCTGCTGGCGGTGCTGCACCGCCACGGCGGCATCCCCACCTACGACCAGGACGTGTTCCTCAACGTGGTGGGCGGGGTGAAGGTGCTGGAAACCGCGTCGGACCTGGCCTTGATGGCAGCGGTGATGTCCAGCCTGCGCAACCGCCCGCTGGACCACCAGTTGCTGGTGTTCGGCGAGGTCGGCCTGTCCGGCGAGGTGCGCCCGGTGCCCAGCGGCCAGGAGCGCCTGAAGGAAGCGGCCAAGCACGGCTTCAAGCGCGCCATCGTGCCCCAGGGCAACGCCCCCAAGGAGGCCCCGCCGGGCCTGCAGGTGATCCCGGTGACGCGCCTGGAGCAGGCGCTGGATGCGTTGTTCGAATAGACGGCGCCGAGGTGCTCTTCGTAGGCGCGAGGGGGCGCCTGGTTCTGGCTCGCGAATGAACCCAGCAGCGGAATCTGTTCGCGAGCAAGCTCGCTCCTACGAAAAGCCATGTCCGCACCTACGGGGAGGAATACCGTACCTGCCGGCAACCTGTAGGAGCGGGCCCTGCCCGCGAAATCGCGCGCAGGGCGCGCTCCTACAGGGGAATGGTGTAGTGGGGTGGCGTAGGAGCGGATCTCATCCGCGAATCGCGCCGGTGGTTCCGGCTATCGCGGACAAGGTCCGCTCCTACGGGGGAGGAATGCCGTGCTACCCAGCGAACTGTAGGAGCGGGCCCTGCCCGCGATTTCGCGCGCAGGGCGCGCTCCTACATGGGAATGGCATGGGTGGGGCGGCGTAGGAGCGGATCTCATCCGCGAATCGCACCAGTGGTTCCGGCTATCGCGGACAAGGTCCGCTCCTACGAGAAGCCATACCTGCCTGGTGCACCCTACGCCTGCTCCCCCAGCGCCGTCAGCTCTCGCTCCAGCAGCGTCGTATCGCCCAGGTTGAGCTCCACCAGGCGGCGCAGGTGGCTGATGGATTCCAGGTCGATGTGCCGGCAGATGAAGCCCAGCAGGCCCTCGCGTTCCCAGGCCAGGTCCGCCTCCATGTAGATGTTGGCGTCGAAGCCCAGGTAGATGCGGATGTCGAAGGGCTTGCCCGGGTCGCCGTTCCAGCCCGGCGGGCGCGCCACCAGCAGGCCCTGCAGGGAGATGTCGTGCAAGTCGGCCTTCCAGCGCTGGCCGTCCTGGCCGACTTCGGTGCCGGCATCGAAGGCGATGCGGCTGAAGCGCCGTCGTTCGGCGTGATCGTCACTCATGGGCGGGCTCTCCGGCCGTTCTGCGTTCGCCTCACTATAGCCAAGCCCCTGTCGCCCGTCGCTCCGCCGGCCGGCGGTTTGACAGCCGCCCGGGCCTCGCCAAAGCTGCTAGGGCGGTTCCCCATCAAACCAAGGCGGAGCGGAGCATGGACAAGAAGATTCTGGGAAAGGGGCTTATCCTCGGGGTTCTGGCGTCGGCGAGCCTGCTGGCCCAGGCCGATGACGCGAGCGACAAGGGCTGCGGCTGGGGCCAGTTGCTCTTCGAAGGCCAGCGCGGGCTGTTGCCGCACCTGCTGGCCACCACCACCAACGGCACCTCGGGCAACGCCACCTTCGGCCTCACCTCCGGCACCAACGGCTGCGATTCCAACGTGCGCATCCGCTACAGCGGCCGCTCGGTCCTGGCCATGAACGGCATGCTCGACAACATCGCCGAGGACATGGCCCGCGGCCATGGCGACGCGCTGGACGCCTACGCCACCCTGCTCGGGGTGCAGGCGCAGGACCGCGCCCACTTCGCCCAGGTCACCCGGCAGCACTTCGGCGAGATCTTCGCCAGCCAGGACGCCACCAGCGAACAGGTCTACGCCAACACCCTGGCGGTGATGCAGCGCGACGCCACCCTGGCGCGCTACGCCAGGCAACCCGCCTGAGCTTCCCAGCCGCGCCGGCCCGCGCGCAAATCCTCGGCGCAGAGCGGTTTGCGCCGCGCGGGCCGCGACACCGCACCGCCCCTTTTCAGGCGGCAATATCGTTGCAACGGCTCTAGACTAAGGTCGTATAAATGACTCGCCGGAAAGGACTAGAATTTTTCCTGCGAATTCTCGCCCTTCAACAGTCGGAAGCATCGCCATGAACAATAACAACAGCCTGCTACGTCACATCGCCTGGGCGATCGTGGCGATAGTCGGAGCATGTGCCTTAGGAGTCGTGGCCCTTCGCCGCGGCGAAGCCATCAATGCCTTGTGGATCGTGGTAGCGGCGGTCGCCATCTACCTGGTCGCCTACCGCTACTACAGCCTGTTCATCGCCGACAAGGTGATGCAACTGGACCCCAACCGAGCCACCCCCGCGGTGCTCCACAACGACGGCTTGGACTACGTCCCGACCAACAAGCACATCCTCTTCGGTCACCACTTCGCCGCCATCGCCGGCGCCGGCCCGCTGGTGGGCCCGGTGCTCGCCGCGCAGATGGGCTACCTGCCCGGCACCCTCTGGCTGATCGCCGGGGTGGTCCTGGCCGGCGCGGTGCAGGACTTCATGATCCTGTTCATCTCCAGCCGCCGCAACGGGCGCTCGCTGGGTGAACTGGTGCGCGAGGAAATGGGGCAGGTGGCGGGGACCATCGCCCTGTTCGGCGCCTTCCTGATCATGATCATCATCCTCGCGGTGCTCGCGCTGATCGTGGTGAAAGCCCTGGCGGAAAGCCCCTGGGGCATGTTCACGGTGATGGCCACCATCCCGATCGCGATCCTCATGGGCGTGTACATGCGCTACATCCGCCCGGGCCGCATCGGCGAGATCTCGGTGGTCGGCGTGGCCCTGCTGCTGGGCTCCATCTGGCTCGGCGGGCAGGTCGCGGCCAGCCCCGAGTGGGCGCCGGTGTTCACCTTCCACGGGGTGCAGATCGTCTGGATGCTGATCGGCTACGGCGCCATCGCCTCGGTACTGCCGGTGTGGCTGCTGCTGGCCCCGCGCGACTACCTGTCGACCTTCCTGAAGATCGGCACCATTGTCGCGCTGGCCATCGGCATCCTGATCGTCATGCCGGAGCTGAAGATGCCGGCCCTGACCCAGTTCACCGACGGCACCGGCCCGGTGTGGAAGGGCAGCCTGTTCCCCTTCCTGTTCATCACCATCGCCTGTGGCGCCGTGTCCGGCTTCCACGCGCTGATCTCCTCGGGCACCACGCCCAAGCTGCTCAACCGCGAGCCCGACGCCCGCTACATCGGCTATGGCGGCATGCTGATGGAATCCTTCGTGGCGATCATGGCCATGGTCGCCGCCTCGGTGATCGAGCCGGGCATCTACTTCGCCATGAACAGCCCGCCGGCGGTGGTCGGCACCGACGTCGCCGCGGTGGCCGCGACCGTCAGCAGCTGGGGCTTCGCCGTCACCCCGGAAATGCTCACCCAGACCGCCCAGGACATCGGTGAAACCACCATCCTGGCCCGCGCCGGTGGCGCCCCGACCCTGGCCGTGGGCATCGCCCACATCCTCCACCAGGTGCTGCCGGGCGAAAACACCATGGCCTTCTGGTACCACTTCGCGATCCTCTTCGAGGCGCTGTTCATCCTCACCGCGGTGGACGCCGGCACCCGCGCCGGGCGCTTCATGCTGCAGGACCTGCTGGGCAACTTCGTCCCGGCGCTGAAGAAGACCGACTCCTGGGGCGCCAACATCGTCGGCACCGGCGGCTGCGTGGCGCTGTGGGGCTGGCTGCTGTACCAGGGCGTGGTCGACCCGCTGGGCGGCATCAACACCCTGTGGCCGCTGTTCGGCATCTCCAACCAGATGCTCGCCGGCATCGCCCTGATGCTCGCCACCGTGGTGCTGATCAAGATGAAGCGCCAGCAGTACGTCTGGGTCACCGCGCTGCCGGCGGCCTGGCTGCTGATCTGCACCAGCGCCGCGGGCCTGATCAAGATCTTCGACGGCAACCCGGCGGTGGGCTTCGTCGCCCTGGCGCAGAAGTACGGCGCGGCGCTGGACGCCGGCCAGGTCCTGGCCCCGGCCAAGGACCTCGCCCAGGTCAAGACCGTGATGCTCAACGCCTACATCAACGCCGGCCTCACCGTGCTGTTCCTGCTGGTGGTGTTCAGCGTGCTGGTGTATTCCATCAAGGTCGGCGCCAAGGCCTGGACCAAGAAGGAGCGCACCGACAAGGAAGCGCCGTTCCAGCCCATTCCCGAGGCCTGAGGCAGGAGGTGACACGTGTTCAATGACCTCAGCCGCATGGGCAAGTACCTCGGGCAGGCCGCCAGGATGCTGGTGGGCATGCCCGACTACGACACCTATGTCGAGCACATGCGCAACAAGCACCCGGACAAGCCGGTGATGAGCTACGAGGAATTCTTCCGCGAACGCCAGGAGGCACGCTACGGCGGCGGCAAGGGGCGGCCGATCCGTTGCTGCTGAAGCCGCGGATGGGTGTATAAACGGACGGGCCGCCTGCGGGCGGCCCGTTTTCATTCCTGCCTGGAACCTGCCCATGAGTGATTCCCAACAACCCGCGCAGATCCCGGTGACCGTGCTCACCGGCTTCCTCGGCGCCGGCAAGACCACCCTGCTGCGCCACATCCTGCAGGCCGAGCACGGCCTGAAGATCGCGGTGATCGAGAACGAATTCAGCGACACCCCCATCGACGGCCAGCTGCTGGGCGATGCCCCGGCGCAAGTCGTGACGCTGTCCAACGGCTGCGTCTGCTGCACCATCAACAACGACCTGGAGCGTTCGCTGTACCTGCTGCTGGAGCAGCGCGACAGCGGCGAGATCGCCTTCGACCGCCTGGTGATCGAATGCACGGGCCTGGCCGACCCGGCGCCGGTGGCGCAGACCTTCTTCGTCGACGAGACGCTGCGCGAGCGCTACCTGCTCGATGGCATCATCACCCTGGTGGACGCCGCCAACGCCGACCGTCACCTGCAGGAAGCCATCGCCCAGGCCCAGGTCGGCTTCGGCGACCGCATCCTGGTGAGCAAGCGCGACCTGGTCAGCGCCGAGCAGTACCAGGCCCTGGCCGAGCGCCTGCAGCGCATCAACCGCCGCGCCGAGCTGCACCCGGTGGACCACGGGGTGATCGACCTCGAGCGCCTGCTCGACGTGCGCGGCTTCAACCTCAACGCCGACGTCGGCCTGCGTCCGCTGCAGCCGCTGCGCCCGGTGACGGCCAGCGACGACCGCATCCGCACCCTGGTGCTGCGCAGCGACAAGGCGCTGAGCATCGAGCGCCTGAGCGAGTTCATGGACGACCTGCTGCAATGGCACGGCAACTCGCTGCTGCGCTACAAGGGCGTGCTGAACATCGCGGGCGAGGAACGCCGCCTGGTGTTCCAGGGCGTGCTGCGCCTGTACGGCTTCGACTGGGACACGCCCTGGGGCGAGGACGCGCGCGAGAGCGTGATCGTGTTCATCGGCGACAACCTGCCGGAGGAGCAGATCCGCCAGGGGTTCGAGGCGATCACCGGCGCCGCACCGTAGGGCGAATAACCGTTCGCGGTTATCCGCCGCCCGGCCGGAACACCGGTGCTCGGGGACAACGGCGGATAACGCTGTAGGCGTTATGCGCCCTACGTCGCTGCTCTTGTAGGCGCGAGCTTGCTCGCGAAGGGTGTTTACCTTTGGCGTAGGTGCGTTGGATGGGCTCCGCTCCCTCTCCCTAACCCTCTCCCTGAAGGGAGAGGGGACCGTTGGGCAGATGCTGATGTTCTGGAGTCAGCCGGCTAGCACTGTGACTGCCGGCTGAAACCAAGCTTCCTCTCGGCACGGACAAGCCCCCTCTCCCTTCAGGGAGAGGGCTGGGGAGAGGGCGCTCTTCAGCTCCTCACCCTCCTCAAAAAGAAACGCCCGGCATTCACCGGGCGCTCTCCTTCAACTATCCAGCCTTAGTGCCGCGCCAGTTTCCACGCATCCCCGGCCGGCGCAGTGCCCTTGTCGTAGGGCTTGAACACCGTCATGTACACCAGCCCCACGGCGATCACGATGGCGCCCACCAGGATGATCCCGTAGTTGATGTACCAGGGCGCGTCCGGCGTGCGCGGCCAGGACATGTTGATGATCGCCAGCAGGCCGTAGGCCTGGGCGGCGATGTTCACCGGCCAGCCCCACTTGCCCAGGGTGAAGGCGCCGCTGGGCTTCCAGCCGCGCAGGCGGGCGAACAGGGCGGCGCCGACGATCATCTGGAAGGCCAGGTAGATGCCGATGGCGGCGAAGCTGACCACGGTGCCGATGGCGTTCTGCAGGTAGAAGCCGATGCACACGATGATCGAGGGGATCACCCCGCATACCACCAGGGCGGCGGTGGGCACGTGGGTGTTGGGCGACAGTCGCTGCAGCAGGCGGCTGCCCATGACCATCTCGTCACGGGCATAGGAGTACAGCAGGCGGCTGGCGGCGGCCTGCAGGCTGAGCACGCAGGAGACGAAGGACACCAGGATCACCAGCATCACCAGGCGCGCGCCGAGCGGGCCGAAGGCGCCGTCGAAGATGGTGGTCATCGGGTCCTTGTCGGCGCCGGAGATCACCGCGCCTATGTCCGGCACCGCGAGGATCAGCGCCAGGGCGGCGAACATCGAGGCGCCACCGCCGATCCAGATGGTCATGCGCATGGCCTTGGGAATGCGCCGGCTGGGGTTCGGGGTTTCCTCGGCGACGTCGCCGCAGGCCTCGAAGCCGTAGTAGAGGAACATGCCGGCCAGGGAGGCGGTGAGGAACGCCGGCCAGTAGGCGCCGTCGATGCGGATGTCGAAGGTGTTGAACAGCACCGAGATCGGCTGGTGGCGTTCGAAGACCAGCAGGTAGCCGCCGATGACGATGGCGCCGATCAGTTCGCAGAGGAAGCCGAACATGGCCACCCGCGCCAGCAGCTTGGTGCCGCTGAGGTTGAGCAGGGTGGCGACCAGGGTCAGGCCCAGGCCGATCAGGGTGTTGGTCGCCGGGTCCGCCTCGAAGCCGAGCAGCGTGGCGACGTAGGGGCCGGCGCCCAGGGCCACCGCGGCGATGGTCACGCACAGCGACACCGAGTAGATCCAGCCGACCATCCAGGCCCAGCGCTTGCCCACCAGGCGCCGGGCCCAGGGGTACACGCCGCCGGAGATCGGGAACTGCGAGACCACCTCGCAGAAGATCAGGCACACCAGCATCTGCCCCAGGCCCACCAGCAGGTACGACCAGAACATCGGCGGCCCGCCCGCGGCCAGGCACAGGCCGAAGATGCTGTACACGCCGACCACCGGCGAAAGGTAGGTGAAGCCCAGGGCGAAGTTCTGCCACAGGCTCATGCTGCGTTCGAAGTTGGAGGAATAGCCCAGCGCGCGGAGCTGTTCCGCGTCGCGGTCGACCGGGGCGAGACCGGGTTGGATCGGACTGTTCATCGTTATTGTTCCTGTATGGCTATGCACGTCGGCATTGAACAGATGGATCGGGACTGGGAGCCCGCTGCCCACGGCGCGTGGCAGCAGCGGTGAAAACCGGGGCGGCCGGGCCGGGGTAACAGCGGCGGCCGCCTGCGTGGAGCAAGCACAGCCTATGCCATATTACATATGATTTAAAATGTTTTATTGCGCTCTCTTCTCTGGAAGGTGGGAAGGCTGGAGCTAGAGCGGTGGGCTCCTGGGCGCTATGACCTGGGTGACGGGGCCGCCAGGGCAGTTCAGCGCCCTGGCGGGGGACGAAAATGGGGCGGAGTAACGCCGCACTGCTCCCATAAGGAGCACCGCCGGGGGCTCAGGCCGCGCGGTGGCGCTTCTCCGGCAACTGCACCAGGGTCCAGTGCGCGGACTGCTCGGCCAGGTTGGCGCGCTGGCAGCGGGCGTCGGTGGCCAGCCCCAGGCTGGCTATCTCGCCGGCGATGAAGTTGGCGGTGTTGGCCGCCACCACCCGGCCCTCGCCGCTGAGGATCAGCGCCTCGTGCTCCAGGCGCATGAGCTTGGCGGTGACCACCCGCTCGAAGCGGTTCAGCGCGATGTCCGCGGCGGCCACGCCGAGGAAGCGCCCTTCCAGCAGCAGCGGGCGGGAGAAGGTGAGGATGTACATGTCCTGGCCGTAGAGGTCGACGTAGGGGCCGACCACGCTGCTGCGCCCGCTGTCGCGGGGGATGGCGAACCAGGGCATGGCGCAGTAGTCGTAGAAGTTCTCGCTGCGCCGGTTGAAGTTCAGGCTCAGCGGCACGCTGCGCCCGCCGGCGCCCAGCTGGCGCCACTCCAGGTACATTTCCTGGTCGCGCAGCACGCCCGGCTGCAGCACCACGCCACAGCCCTGCAGGCAGGCGCCGGGCTGCGTCAGGCAGCCTTCGATCAGCGGCCGCAGGCTGGCCAGGTCGGCGGAGTCGACGGGCCTGCCGTCGGCATCGCGCCAGATGCTGTCGATGGCGTTGGCCAGGGTGTCGATCTGGGCAAAGATGTTACCGATCGATACGTCTATGCGCTGGGCGCATTCATTGAGTTCGTCGTTGCGTAGCGCGCACGCCATGGCCTGTGCCTCTTGTTATAGCTTGCTTGTATGGGGGAGGACCGGCCCCTGCCGAGGGTAAAAATCCTAAAGCAGAGGTTTGTGGGTGAAAATGAGGGCAAGGGCTGTGCCAACTGGTCGTTCGCGGGGGCATGGCGGTGAAGAATGTTCGCCCTGCCTCACGCGGGCCCCGCCCGCGATTCGCGCGCAGGGCGCGCTCCTACAAGGGGGGGCGTAGGAGCGGATCTCATCCGCGAATCGCGCGGAGGTCCCGGCTATCGCGGACAAGGTCCGCTCCTACAAGGGAATGCCCGGGGGGCGTAGGGCGCATAACCGTTCGCGGTTATCCGCCGTCGGCCGATGCACCGGTGCCTGGGGCAGCCGCGTAGGATGGGTTGAGCGAAGCGATACGTGGTGGCCTGTAGGAGCGGATCTCATCCGCGAATCGCGCCGGAGGTCCCGGCTATCGCGGACAAGGTCTGCTTCTACAAGGGAATGCCCGGGGGGGCGTAGGGCGCATAACCGTTCGCGGTTATCCGCCGTCGGCCGATGCACCGGTGCCCGGGGCTGCGGCGCATAACGCCGTAGGCGTTATGCGCCCTACAGGTATGGGGAACGCCGTTGGGGTGGCTAGGGCTCTTCCTGGGCCAGCAGCTCCAGCTTCATGTCGATCAGGCGCTTGATGCCGCGGTTGACGTGGGCCTCGACCATGGCGCCGGCCAGGTTCGGGTCGCCGGCGACTATCGCCTCGCGGATCGCCGTGTGTTCCTGCTGGATGGTTTCCACACTGGGGGCGCCGGGCACCGGCAGCCAGAGCAGTTCGCCGATCTCCGCCTGCAGGCGGATTTCCGCGTGGGTGAGGCGCACCGACTGCGAGGCCACGGCGATCTCGATGTGGAAGCGCGCGTCGGCGCGGCGGCGTTCGTGGCGGGTGGCGGCCTTGCCCAGGGCTTCGATGTACTGCGCCAGGTGCTGGTGGTGCTCGCGGGAGGCGCGCCGGGCGGCCAGGCGCGCGGCGGTGCCGGAAATGGCGATGTGTTCGTCGCAGAGGTCGCGCAGGTCGATGGTGCTCAGCTCGTCGAGGCGGCTCAAGACGATCTCGGCGGGGATTTCCTCGATGGCGCGGATGAAGCTGCCGCCGTTGCGCCCGCGGCGGGTCTCGATGACGCCGCGCTGGCGCAGGTAGGCCAGGGCTTCGCGCAGGGTCACGGTGGCGACGCCGAACTGCATGGCCAGCTCGGTCTCGCTGGGCAGTTGCTGGCCCTCGGCGAACAGGCCGAGGTCGATGGCGTCCATCAGCCGGCGCACGACCTCTTCGGTGCGGCCTTCCTGGCGCAGGCGGATGAACGGGCCGGGAGCGGTGGGTGAGGATCCATTCATGCTGCGGTACGGCCGCGGCGTGGAGGGCGCGCCGGAGCCAGAACTCCTGTAAGGGCCGGAAGGGGTGAAGGGCTGGCGCAGTATAACCTCATACTCAGAGTTCAATGTAGAAAGCGGCCGCCCCACGGGGCGGCCGTTTGCCGCGGTATGTTTCAGAAGGGATAGGCGAGGCTCGGCATCCAGCGCTGCCAGATGCGTTGCAGCTCGCCGTCGGCCTTCAGCGCCGCCAGGGCGCTGTCCACCTCGTCCAGCCACTGCCCCTGGCCGCGCTTCACGGCGATGCCCCAGCGATTGTGGGTGGGCACGCTGAAGCCGATGGCCAGGTCAGGCTCCTCGGCCAGCGGCACCAGCGCCACGTCGTCGTCCACCAGGGCGTCGATGCGGCCGTCGCGCAGGGCCTGGACCATGTCGCCGAGCACGTCGTCGGTGTCGCCGCCGAAGGGCACGGTGATGCAGCCTTCGAAGGTTTCCGCCAGGGCCATGTTGAGGCTGTTGGCAATCGCCCCGACCTTCTTCCCGACCAGGTCCGCCGGGCTGCGCACCAGGCTGCCGCGCAGCACCATCACCGCCTCGTCGAACACCGCGTAGGGCGCGGTGAAGTCGGCGAGGGTCAGGCGGTAGTTGGAGATGCCCTGGCCGCACAGCAGCAGGTCGCCGTCGCCGGCCTGCAGCGCCGGGTAGAAGTCCGCCCAGTTGCGGTAGACGAACTTGGCCTCGCGGCCCAGGCGCGCGGCCAGGGCGCGGGCGACGTCGGACTCGTAGCCGTGGCGGTAGCCCTCGGCGTCCTTGTGGAACAGCGGCGGGGCCGGCAGGTCGGCGCAGAGAACGCGCAATACGCCGCTCATGGCAGGTAGTCCATGTACATCTTGGCTTCCCACTCGGTGACCACCGAGCAGTAGCGCGCCCACTCGTCGGCCTTCAGGTCGCGGTACAGCTCGGCCATCGCCGGCGGCAGCGCGCCGCGCACCACGGCGTCTTCGTCGAAGGCCTGCACGGCTTCGCCGAGGGTCATCGGCATGCGCACGTTCTCGCGGGCGGCGGGGATGCTGTCGCTGTTGTCCGGGGTGCCCGGGTCGGTGCGGTTGGCCAGGCCGTCGCGGATGCCGGCCAGCAGCAGGGTGTGCGACAGGTAGGGGTTCACGCTGGCGTCGGGCAGCTTGTATTCCAGGCGGCCGTTGGCCGACAGGCGCACGGTGCAGGTCTTGTTGTCCATGCCCCAGTTCAGGCGGTTGGGGGCGAACAGGCCGGCGTCCCAGAAGCGCTTGTAGGAGTTCACCGTGGAGGCCATCACCAGCATCGAGCCCGGGGCGTGGGCCAGCAGGCCGCCGAGGGCGTGGCGGCCGGTGTCGGTCAGGTGCAGTTCGCGGCGGCCGGCTTCGGCCAGCACGTTCTGCTCGCCGCGCCAGAGGCTGAAGTTGTGGTGGCAGCCGCTGCCCATGCTGCCGGTGGTGGGCTTGGGCATGAAGCTGGCGCGCACGCCGAACTCGTTGGCCACCTGGCGGCAGATCAGGCGGTAGGTCACCAGGCGGTCGGCGGTGAGGTGGCAGTCGTCGAACATCCAGTTCAGCTCCAGCTGGCCCGGGTCCTCGTAGTCGCCCTCGATCATGTCCAGGCCCATGGCCCCGGCATACTGCATCACGCGCTGGAAGATCGGCCGCATGGTCTCCAGGTTGCCCAGGTGGTAGGCCGGGCTGGCGCCGGGGCGCACCTTGACCTCCAGCTTGTCGCCGAACCAGGTCATCTCCGGCTCGCAGCCGGTCTTCAGGCTCAGCCCGGTGTCGGCGGTGAAGGCCTTGTGGCTGTCGATCAGCAGGCCGCGGGCGTCGGTGGCCAGCACCTGGCCGGCGACTTCCTGGCGGTGGTCGGGCTCGTACAGGCGGCAGAAGAAGCTGCCGATGGACTTGTCCCAGGGCAGCACGTTGAAGCTGCTCACGTCGGGGATGGCGGTGAACTCGGCGGCCTGGGCGCCGCCGCCGAGCAGCACGCCGGCGCGGGTGCTCTGCAGGTCGGAGAGCGCGGTGCGGTGGAACTGCACGCCCTTCTCCAGGTTGCGCAGCAGGTGCTTGGCCGGCACCACCTTGGCCAGCACGCGGCCGCTGAGGGTGACCACCTGGTAGTACAGGTACTCCACGCCGGCGTCGCGGATGCGCGCGGCGAGGTCCTGGGCGACGGCGGAGCTGGTGTTGTATTCCTTGTGTAGATCGAGCGCTGTCATTTCGGGGTTCTCCTCGGGCAGCGGCAGGCAAGGCACGCTGCGATGGCGGATGAATTTAGATTTGTAAACTGTGTTTATATGTTTTTAAGCGAAGAACGCGACCTCTCTGCCAGGTTCCGGGCTAGGGGATGAATGGGGAACAGACCGCTCGGGTGTGTTCGCGGAAGAAGGCGGCGGCCCAGCGGGCGACCTGCCGGTTGTCCGGGGTCAGCCGCTGCAGCGATTCCCAGGCCCGGGCGGTGACGTCCGCCGGCAGCAGGCCATTGCCGTAGCGGTCGAGCAGGGCGGCCAGGTAGTCCACGGTGAACTCCGGGTGGAACTGCACCGAGCGCGCCGGGAAGGCGTATTCCAGCACCCCGTGCGGGCAATGGGCGGAGCCGCCGGCCACGCGCGCCTGTGGCGGCAGGCTGCTGACCTGGTCCTGGTGGAACACCAGGGTGGCGGCATCCTCCAGGCCTTCGGCGGCATAGCGGTAGGCCTGGGCGCCGACGCCCCAGCCGACCTCGGCACGGGTGGTGCGGCCCTCGTAGGCGTCGGCCATGATCTGGTGCCCGAAGCAGATGCCGAACACCGGCCGGCGCAGGCTGCGCAGGCGCCGTAGCAGGGCCACCAGCTGCAGCATCCAGGGGCTGTGCTCGTAGCAGCTGTGGCGCGAGCCGGTCAGCAGGTAGCCGTCGAAGGCCGTGGCCTCGGGCAGGGCCTCGCCGCGCACCGCCGAGACATAGGTGAAGTCCGCCTCGGGCAGCGCCGGCGCCAGCCAGCTTTCGATCATCGCCGGGTAGTTGCCGAAGCTGTCCTGCAGTTCCTCGGGGACCAGGCCGTTCTCGATGATGCATAGGCGCATGGCGTTCTCCTCAGATCTGCCCGAGCAGGGTCTTGGCCCAGGCCAGGGCGGCGTCGCCGGGCAGCTCGCCGCTGGAGGCGTCGTGCTGGCCGTGCTCGCCCACCGCCGTGGCGCCCAGCTCCACCAGGGTGTCGGCGATGATCCGGCTGCCGCGGTTGAAGGTCTCGTAGAAGCTGTCGCCCAGGCCGAAGGTGGCGAAGCGCAGGCCCGCCAGGTCCGGGCGCCGGGCCTGCAGCGCGGCGTGGAAGGGCTGGGCGCTGTTGGGCAGCTCGCCGTCGCCGTAGGTGGAGCAGACGATGACGTGGAAGTCGCCGGCATCCAGTTCGGCCGGGTCGAAGGCGGCCATGTCGCGGACCTGGGTGGTGTAGTCGGCGCCCAGGGCGTCGGCGAGGTCGTCGGCGACCATCTCGGCGTTACCGGTCTCGGTGCCGAAGAGGATGAGGATGTTCATGCGGGGTTCTCCTGGGGGCTGCGGGCGATGGCGAGCATGCCGGCGCGGTCGGTGATCTTGCGGCGCACGCGGCCGTCGGCGGCGGCCCGGGTCTCGGCGTGGTCGATGCGCTGCCACTGGGCGTAGCCGACGCCGCGTTCGCGCAGCCCGGCGGGCAGGGCGGCGAGGCCGGGGCGGCCGCTGCGCGGTGCGGCCTGCTGGTCGGCGAACATGGCTTCGGCGACGAGGCGGGCGTCCTGGCGGTTCTCCGGGATGGTCCCGCGCGGGCCGCGGCGCAGCCAGCCGACGCAGTAGAGGCCTTCGTCCAGGCGGCCGCGCTCGAGGTCGGCGCTGGCGCCCAGCAGGGCATCGCGGTGCAGCAGGCCATCGGCCGCTTCCTCGAAGCCGATGGCGCTGACCAGGCTGTCCACTTCCAGGCGCAGCTCGCGGCCATCGGCGTGGCGCAGCTGCAGGGCCTCGATGCGCCCGCTGCCGTCGATGGCGCGGGGCGTCCAGCCGAAGCGGAACACCAGTTCGCGGCCCGTTGCCGGCTGCGCCTGCGCGGCCAGCGCGCGCAGCACGTCCAGGCGCGCCTGCCCGGCGGCGTCGGCGCCCGGGCTGGGCTCCGGCGGCAGGTCCTCGATGCGGATGCGCACCCCGGCCAGCTTGCCCAGTTCGCGCAGCATCACCGGGTCGAAGCGGGCCTGGTCGGCCGGCGAGCGGCCGACGATGTCGATGCGTTCCACGCCTTCGGCCAGCAGCGCCTGCAGCGGGGCGTCGGCGATGTCGGAGCCGGCGAAGTCCCCGGCCGACTTGGCCAGCAGGCGCAGCACGTCGATGGCCACGTTGCCGTTGCCGACGATGGCCACGCGGCGGCCGAACGCCGGGGCGAAGCCCTGTTCGTCCGGGTGGCCGTTGAACAGGCGGGTGACGCGGCCGGAGCCGTAGACGCCAGCCAGCCCGTCGCCGGGGATGCCCAGGCGGCGGTCGCCGTACAGGCCGGTGGCGAGCACCACCAGGTCGAAGGCTTCGCGCAGTTGCTCCAGCGACAGGTCGCGGCCCACTTCCAGGTTGCCGAGGAAGGCCACGCCCTCGCGCTCGAACAGCCGCTCGAACTGCCGGCACACCGCCTTGGTGCCCTGGTGGTCCGGCGCCACGCCGTAGCGCACCAGGCCGAAGGGCACGGGCAGGCGCTCGACCAGCACGATCTGCGCGTCCGCCCAGTGCTTGCGCAGGGCCTGGGCCAGGTAGCAGGCCGAGGGCCCGCTGCCGACTATGGCGACGCTGGGCGCGTTCATTCGCCGCGCACCGCGTCGAAGCGGATCGGCAGGCGGGTGGCGCCGGTGTTGCCGCTGTCCGGCAGCCATTCGGCCTCGCCGTTGGGCGCCGGGTTCTTCAGGTGCTGGGCGAGCAGGGCCAGGGCCGCGGTCATGTCGCCGCGGGCGATGAAGTGGCCAATGCAGTGGTGCGCGCCGGCGCCGAAGCCGAAGTGCGGCAGGCGCTTGGCGGTGATGTCGAAGCTGGCGTCCTCGAAGGCGTGCGGGTCGCTGCCGGCGGACTGGCTGAACAGGTGCAGGGTGGTGCCCTTGGCGATGTGCAGGCCCTGGTACTCGAAGTCCTCCAGCGCCTCGCGGGTGACCCAGGTGACGGTCGGGCGCACGCGCATCACTTCTTCCACGGCGGCGCGGGCCAGCTCGGGGTCGTTGCCCAGCAGCTCCCATTGCGCGGGGTGCTGCAGGAAGGTGTCCATGGCCAGGCTGAGCTGGTTGCGGGTGGTGTCGATGCCGCCGAAGATCGCCAGGACGATCATGTCGTACAGCTCCTGGTCGCTGAGGGCGTTCTTGTCCTCTTCGTTGGCGCGCACCAGGCTGCTGAGGAAGTCCTCGCCCAGGCCGTTGCGCTTGAGCGCCTCCACCGCCTGGCGGGCATAGCCGAAGAGCTTGTCGGTGGCGGCGTTGATGCGCGCTTCGTCGCGCTTGAAGGTCACGCCCAGGGCCAGGCCCATCTCCACCGCCAGCTCGGCCAGACCCTTCCACTCGCTGATCGGCAGGCCGAGCAGCAGGCAGATCACCTGGGTGGCGTAGGGCTCGGCGAACTCGCTGACGAACTCGCATTCGCCGCGCCCTTCGAACCGGGCGATCAGGTCGCCGGCCAGGCGCTGGAAGTCCGGCATCATCTGCTTCACCAGCTTGGGCGCGAAGGCCGGGTTGGCCAGGCGGCGCAGGCGCGAATGGTCGGCGCCTTCCTTGCTCAGCAGCATGCGCATCCACCAGTCGGCGAAACTGCCGGTGGCGTTGTTGTGCGCGGGCCAGGCGTAGCTGCCCTGGCGCAGGCGCTGGTCGCGCAGCAGCTTGTTCACCTCGTCGTAGCGCAGCACGGCGATGCCGTAGGGCGTGCGGGCGAACCAGCTCTTCTCGCGGGCCTCCATCACCGCCCGGGAGCGGATGGAAAAGGCCGGGTCGCTGACATCCAGGTAGGGCGCGTCATCGAGGCGGGTAGGGGCGCTGGTGGTCATTCGGACACCTCCGTTCTGGCGCTTGCCGCCAGTGGGCGGTGCGCTGTTGTTGTGATGGGCGATGCCGGGCGGCGCCGCCATCCGCCGTCGGTGGGCGGCGGGGGATGGATTTGAATTTAAAATATGGTTTCATAGTTTTCAACAGGCTTTTTTCGCCTTTCCGTTGTCTTTTGAGTGGGCCTTGGCTGCTCGCGAAAGCGAGAGTCCAGGTTTCATGCGGGCTTCAGCGCTGCGGATGGGTGAAATAAAAAATCTGTTTTGGAATCTTTTAAGGAGGAAACACCATGAAACCATCCCGTGCCATCGCCGTGCTGCACGACGCCGCCGACGTCGCCGGCTGCCTGCCGGAGCTGTTCGCCGAGCAGGGCATCGACCTGGAGCTGCGCTGCGTGGAGGACTTCCTGCCGCCGCCGGACAGCCTGGAACTGCTGCTGGTGCTGGGCAGCCCCGAGTCGGCCTACGACCATCGCGTGCCCTGGCTGGGTGGCGAGCTGGCCTGGCTGAAGGCCGTGCAGGCCCATGGCGTGCCGACCCTGGGCATCTGCTTCGGCAGCCAGCTGCTGGCCCGCGCCCTTGGCGGCGAGGTGTATCGCAACCGCCAGGCCGAGATCGGCTGGACGCCGATCGAGACCGCGCCGGCGGACCAGGTCCTGCGCGGCCCCTGGCTGAACTTCCATTTCGACGCCTTCACCCCGCCGCCGGGCGCCACCCTGGTGGGCAGCACCGAGCTGGCGGCCCAGGCCTACCGCCACGGCCGCAGCCTGGGCGTGCAGTTCCACCCGGAGATCGACACGGCGATGTTCGACACCTGGATCGCCTACTGGCGGCGCAGCGAGGAAGGCCGGCGCTTCATGGCCGAGGCAGGCGACCTGCCGGAGCGGATCCGCGCGGAGATCGCCGAGCGGGAGGGGGTGAACAAGGGGAATTGCCGGGCGTTGCTGGGGGACTTTCTTGGGCGGTTGTGAGTGGGGCGGCTCACGGGTTTCGTAGGAGCGAGCTTGTTCGCGAAGGGCGTTTGCCGGCGGCTGCGGTGTATGGGGCTGGCCCCGCTCCCCCCTCCCTAACCCTCCCCCGCAAGCGGGAGAGGGGACCGTTGGGCAGAACGGGTGGTTGTGGAGTCAGCCGGGTGTCCTGTTCGCGAGCAAGCTCGCTCCTACGAGAGCGGGAGCGGGCAGGATGACTGCTTGGCTTCGCTTCACGCCGAACGGCCCCCTCTCCCTTCAGGGAGAGGGCTGGGGAGAGGGTGACGGACTCCGACGACACTCCGGAGCATGGCTTGACTCCGCTCCCCCTCCCTAACCCTCCCCCGCAAGCGGGAGAGGGGACCGTTGGGCAGAACGGGTGGTTGTGGAGTCAGCCGGGTGTCCTGTTCGCGAGCAAGCTCGCTCCTACGAGAGCGGGAGCGGGCAGGATGACTGCTTGGCTTCGCTTCACGCCGAACGGCCCCCTCTCCCTTCAGGGAGAGGGCTGGGGAGAGGGTGACGGACTCCGACGACACTCCGGAGCATGACTTGACTCCGCTCCCCCTCCCTAGCCCTCCCCCACAAGCGGGAGAGGGAGCCGTTGGGTAGCGGGGGTGGTTGTGGAGTCAGCCGGGCGTCCTGTTCGCGAGCAAGCTCGCTCCTACGAAAGACGCCGGCGCGGGGACAGTCAGAGCTTGATCCAGGTCGCCTTCAGCTCGGTGTACTTGTCGAAGGCGTGCAGCGACTTGTCGCGGCCGTTGCCCGACTGCTTGAAGCCGCCGAAGGGCGCGGTCATGTCGCCGCCGTCGTACTGGTTCACCCACACGCTGCCGGCGCGCAGGGCGCGGGCGGTCTGGTGGGCCTTGGAGATGTCGCGGGTCCACACTGCCGCGCCCAGGCCATACGGGGTGTCGTTGGCGATGCGGATGGCTTCCTCGGCGCCTTCGAACTCGATCACCGAGAGCACCGGGCCGAAGATTTCCTCGCGGGCGATCTTCATGGCGTTGCTCACGCCGTCGAACAGCGTCGGCTCCACGTAGGTGCCGCCGGTTTCCTCCAGCACGCGCTGGCCGCCGGTGAGCAGGCGGGCGCCCTCGGCCTTGCCGGCCTCGATGTAGCCCAGCACCTGCTCCAGCTGGCGGCCGTCCACCAGGGCGCCGACGTTGGTCTGCGGGTCCAGCGGGTGGCCGGCCTTCCAGCCTTTCAGGGCTTGCACCACCAGGGGCACGAACTGCGCCTTGATGGACTTCTCCACCAGCAGGCGCGAGCCCGCGGTGCACACTTCGCCCTGGTTGAAGGCGATGGCCGCGGCGGCGGCTTCGGCGGCGGCCTGCAGGTCCGGGGCATCGCCGAAGACGATGTTCGGGCTCTTGCCGCCGGCCTCCAGCCACACGCGCTTCATGTTCGACTCGCCGGCGTAGACCAGCAGTTGCTTGGCGATCTTGGTCGAGCCGGTGAACACCACGGTATCCACGTCCATGTGCAGGGCCAGGGCCTTGCCCACGGTATGGCCGTAGCCCGGCAGCACGTTGAGCACGCCCTTGGGCAGGCCGGCGTCCAGCGCCAGCTGGGCGATGCGGATGGCGGTCAGCGGCGAGCGCTCGGAGGGCTTGAGGATCACCGAGTTGCCGGTGGCCAGGGCCGGGCCGAGTTTCCAGCTGGCCATCATCAGCGGGAAGTTCCACGGCACGATGGCGGCGACCACGCCCACCGCCTCGCGGGTGACCAGGCCCAGTTGGTCGCGGGGGGTGGCGGCGACCTCGTCGTAGACCTTGTCGATGGCCTCGCCGCTCCAGCGGATGCTGTCCACCGCGCCGGGCAGGTCGACGTTCAGCGAGTCGCCGATGGGCTTGCCCATGTCCAGGGTTTCCAGCAGGGCCAGTTCCTCGGCGTGCGCTTCCAGCAGCTCGGCGAAGCGCACCAGCACGGCCTTGCGCGCGGCCGGCGCCTGCTGCGACCACGCGCCGGATTCGAAGGCGGCGCGGGCGCTCTGCACGGCGCGCTCGGCGTCGGCGGCGTCGCAGCTGGCGACCTTGGCCAGCAGGCGCCCGTCCACCGGGCTCAGGCAGTCGAAGGTGGCGCCGTCGGCGGCGTCGAGGTACTGGCCATCGATGAAGGCGCGGCCTTCGATGCGCAGTTGGCTGGCGCGGGCTTCCCAGTCGGCTCGGGTCGTTTGGGTCATGGCTTGGTTGCTCCTGCTCGTTGTTGTGGTGTGGGTGGCTGCCGGGTGGTCGAGCCGAATAATACATATGAGACCATATCTTAAGCGCTCGCCAGTGCCAATGGTCGCCTGCGACTCGCTGCCGGCCAGCCGCCTGTGGACCGGCCCGGCGTGAGGCGCGACGCCGCGGAGGGTGCCAAAGCCGCCGTGGGCGGCTAGGCTAGTGCCCTCCAAGCGATCTCTGGAAACGACATGAACGACGAAGCCACAAGCCTGCCCGAGCGCGAGCCCCTCGGCGCGGTGGACATCCGCGTGCTCGGCAGCCTGATCGAGAAGCAGCTGACCACCCCGGAAGCCTACCCGCTGACCCTCAACGCCCTGGTCACCGCCTGCAACCAGAAGACCAGCCGCGAGCCGGTGATGGACCTCAACCCCGGCCAGGTCGGCCAGGCCCTGCGCCGCCTGGAGGGCCTGGAGATGGTGCGCCTGGTGATGGGCAGCCGCGCCGACCGCTGGGAGCAGCGCCTGGACAAGGCGCTGGAACTGGTCAAGCCGCAGTGGGTGCTGCTCGGCCTGCTGTTCCTGCGCGGCCCGCAGACGCTCAACGAACTGCTCACCCGCAGCATGCGCATGCACGACTTCGACGACACCGAGGAAGTCCGCCACCAGTTGGAACGCCTGGCCGCGCGCGGTTTCGCCATGCAGCTGGAACGCCAGAGCGGCCAGCGCGAGGACCGCTACATGCACCTGCTGGGCAGCGCCGCCGACCGCGAGGCCGCCATCGCCGCCAGCAGCCGTGGCGCCTCGGCGCCGCGCGGCGAGCACAGCGTGCAGGACGAGGCGCGCATCCTCGAGCTGGAAGCCCGCGTGGCCGCCCTGGAGGAGCGCCTGGCGCGCCTGGAGCAGGACCGCGACAACGGTCTGGATTGACACGAACGGTGGCCATGGAGACGGCCGGATAAGGATTCTTTAAGAATTCGTCCGCATAGTGCCAGGACCGTTTTCATGGCTGCACAGGGGAGCTTCCATGGGGCCTAGACCTTCGCAGGCGCTGCTGGTGTCGGTGCTGTGCCAGCTGTCCGAAAGCCAGCCGCGCTCGCTCGCCGAGCTGAGCGGCCAGCGCGAGAACAACCTGCTGGCGATCCGCGAGCTGTTCCGCCAGGGGCGCATCAGCGGCGTGCTGCGCGACGATCCCTTCGGCCTTGAGGACGACCAGGGCCCGCTGCTCTGCGATGCCGAGCGCCTGCGCCTGCGCCGCCCCTATGCGCTGCAGGTGGAGGAGCTGAAGGAGCAGGCGCCGCCGCCGGTGGATGGCTTGATCCGCATCTGACGGCGCCTGCCTGGCTTCAGAAGATGTAGTCGGTGGTCAGGAAGTTCGACTCGCGGCCCTGGATGATCTCGCTGATCAGCGCCTTGTTGGCGGCATTGAAGCGCGTCGCCACCAGGGTGCGGATGGAGAAGGTGCGCAGCGCGTCGTGCACCGACAGGGTGCCCTCGGCGGAGTTCTTGCGGCCGTTGAACGGGTAGGTGTCCGGGCCGCGCTGGCACTGGGCATTGAGGTTGATGCGGCCGACCTGGTTGGCGAAGGCGTCCACCAGCCGGCCGACCTGCTCGGGGTCGTCGCCGAACAGGCTCAACTGCTGGCCGTAGTCGGACTGCAGCACGTAGTCGATCACTTCCTCAAGCTCGCGGTAGGGCACCACCGGCACCAGCGGGCCGAACTGCTCCTCGTGGTACAGGCGCATCTGCGCCGTCACCGGGCTGAGCAGGGCCGGGTAGAAGAAGCTCTCGCGGGACTCGCCGCCGCCGGCGTTGATCACCTTGGCGCCCTTGGCCAGGGCGTCCTGCAGCAGGCCGTCGAGGTAGTCCACCTTGCCCGGCTCGGGCAGCGGCGTCAGCGTCACGCCCGGCTCCCAGGGCATGCCCGGCTTGAGTTGGGCCAGGCGCGCGCTGAACTTGTCGAGGAAGCCCTGCAGCACGCTGTCGTGGACGAACAGGATCTTCAGCGCGGTGCAGCGCTGGCCGTTGAACGACAGGGCGCCGGTGATGGCTTCCTCCACGGCGTTGTCCAGGTCCACCTGCGGCAGCACGATGCCGGGGTTCTTCGCGTCCAGGCCCAGGGCCGCGCGCAGGCGGTGCGGGCGCGGGTGCAGGCGCTTGAGGTCGGCGGCGCCCTTGTGGGTGCCGATGAAGGCGAACACGTCCACCTTGCCGCTGGCCATCAGCGCCGAGACGGTCTCGCGGCCGCGGCCGTAGATGATGTTGATCACCCCCGGCGGGAAGCTGTCGCGGAAGGCCTCCAGCAGCGGGCGCACCAGCAGCACGCCGAACTTGGCCGGCTTGAACACCACGGTGTTGCCCATGATCAGCGCCGGGATCAGGGTGGTGAAGGTCTCGTTCAGCGGGTAGTTGTAGGGCCCCATGCACAGCGCCACGCCCAGCGGCACGCGGCGGATCTGGCCGAGGGTGCCCTGTTCCAGCTCGAAGCGGCTGGAGCGGCGGTCCAGTTCCTTGAGCGCGTCTATGGTGTCGACGATGTAGTCGCAGGTGCGGTCGAATTCCTTCTCCGAATCCTTGAGGTTCTTGCCGATCTCCCACATCAGCAGGCGCACCACCGCCTCGCGCTGCTCGCGCATGCGCGCCAGGAAGGTCTCCACGTGCTGGATGCGCTCGGCCACCCGCAGGTTGGGCCACAGGCCCTGGCCGTTGTCGTAGGCGGCCACCGCGGCGTCGAGGGCGCCCAGCGCGGCCTCGGCGTCCAGCAGCGGGGTGCTGCCGAGGATCACCTGCCGTTCGCCTTCGGCGGTCTTCAGGAAGATCGGACTGCGCACCGGCGCCAGCGGGCCGTCCCAGCGGCGCAGCTCGCCGTTCACCAGGTAGTCGCGCTGCTCCACCGGCGCGTCGGGGCGCCAGGTCTCGGGGATGTCGTCGATGGCGGGGAACAGGGTGTCGAGGTTGTGGCTCATGGTTCCTCCCTCAGGGTGGGGCGCCCGGTGGTCAAGGGCCGGGCGCCCGAAGTGGGGTTCCAGTGTGTCGCGCTGAAGGTGAATCGTTTCAGCTTGCACATGTCGGCAGGCCCGGTAAAGGGCTTTTCAGCGGGCGGGGACGTTCGGTCGCAGCGGCGCCAGGGGCGCGCCGAGCAGCTCCTGCTGCTCGGCGTAGCGCTCGCGCACGTCGAAGTCGCGCGGCCAGTCGCGCGGTTCGGCGGGGCGGGGGTTGGGCTGGGGTTGCGTGGCGGACATCGGCGGTACTCCTTTCACGGGGGAAGCCGGTGGTCCTCAGACCACCAGCGAAAGCAGCAGGATGAACACCAGGCCGACCACGGAGAGGATGGTCTCCATGGCCGTCCAGGTCTTGAAGGTCTCGGCGACGCTCATGTTGAAGTACTGCTTGACCAGCCAGAACCCGGCGTCGTTGACGTGGGAGAGGATCAGCGAGCCGGCGCCGGTGGCCAGCACCAGCAGCTCGCGGTTCACCCCGGGGATCATCCCCACCACCGGCACCACGATGCCGGCGCCGGTGATGGTGGCGACCGTGGCCGAGCCGGTGGCGATGCGGATCACCGCGGCCACCAGCCAGGCCAGCAGGATCGGCGAGATCTGCGCCTGCACGGCCAGGTGGCCGATCACGTCGCCCACGCCGCTGGCCACCAGCATCTGCTTGAAGCCGCCGCCGGCGCCGATGATCATCACGATGGCCGCGGTGGGCGCCAGGCTCTGGTCGAGCAGCTTGAGGATCTTCTGCGAGCCGAAGCCGCGGGCGTAGCCGAAGGTGTACAGGGCCAGCAGCAGCGCCAGGAGCAGGGCGGTGATGGGGTGGCCGATCATGTCCATCCAGGCGCGGAAGGCGTGGCCGTCGGGCAGCAGCACGTCGGCGAAGGTCTTCAGCAGCATCAGGAACACCGGCAGCAGCACGGTCAGCAGGGTGATGCCGAAGCTGGGCAGGTTGCCGGTCTCCGGCTCGTGGGCGATCTGCGCCACCAGCTCCTCGGAGGGGCTGCCGGGGATCACCCGGGCGATCCAGGCGCCGAACAGCGGGCCGGCGATGGCCGCGGTGGGCAGGGCGACGATCAGGCCGTAGAGGATGGTCTTGCCGATGTCGGCGCCGAACACGCCGATGGCCAGCAGCGGGCCCGGGTGCGGCGGCACCAGGCCGTGCACGGCGGACAGGCCGGCCAGCAGCGGGATGCCGATCTTGATCAGCGACACGCCGCTGCGCCGGGCGACGATGAACACCAGCGGGATCAGCAGGATGAAGCCGATCTCGAAGAACAGCGGGATGCCCACCAGGAAGGCCGCCAGCATCATCGCCCAGTGCACCCGGCGCTCGCCGAAGGCGTCGATCAGGGTGCGGGCGATCTGATCGGCGCCGCCGGACTCTGCCATCATCTTGCCGAGCATGGTGCCCAGGGCGAGGATGATGCCGACGAAGCCGAGCACCCCGCCGAAGCCGTCCTGGAAGGCCTTGACGATCTGCGCCACGGGCATGCCCGAGGTCAGGCCGAGGAAGCCGGCGGCGATGATCAGGGCGAGGAAGGGGTGGATCTTGAAGCGGGTGATCAGCAGGATCAGGCCGATGATGGTGACCAGCGCATCCAGCAGCAGGTAGGTGTCGTGGGACAGACCGAACATGGCGGGGCTCCCTTGTCGTTGTTTTTACGGGCGTTTTGGGATAGCGCTGTCTTCAGCGCGCGGCAAAGAACTTGCTCAGGCCGGCTCGTGGGCGCGCCACCAGGCCAGGGCCTGTTCGACGATGCGTTCCACCGGCAGGGTGGCATCCACGGCGAGGGTCAGGGGTTCGTCGTGGGGCGGCTCCAGGGCGGCGAACTGGCTGTCCACCAGGGTCGCCGGCATGAAGTGCCCGGGGCGCTCGGCGACGCGGCGTGCGGCTTCGTCGCGGGGCAGTTCGAGGAACACCACGCCCAGGCCCGGCACGGCCTGGCGCAGGCGTTCGCGGTAGGCCAGCTTGAGCGCCGAGCAGGTCAGCACCGGGCGCTGGCCGGCGGCCACGGCCTGGCTCAGCAGCTCGGCCAGGGTGGCCAGCCAGCCGGCGCGGTCGTCGTCGGTCAGGGGGATGCCGGCGCTCATCTTGCGGATGTTCTCGGCCGGGTGGAAGGTGTCGCCCTCGATCTCGTGGGCGCCGCTGGCGCGGCACAGCGCCTGGCTGACGCTGGTCTTCCCGCAGCCGGAGACACCCATGACGAGCAGGGCGTGGATGGGGGGGAGCATATCGCACCTCGGTGGGGAGACAGCGCTGTCTTTGTAAGTCGAAGCCAAAAGCATGGGGCTGCCTCCGCTTTCTTGTCATTCTAGTGCTTGCGCATGGTGTCCGCGGTTTTTCCGCCGTAGCGCGATCCGGGGCTTTCAGGCAATTGCCGGGCTCGCGAGACAGCGCTACCTTAGTGCCTCGATTTTCGTTTGGCAAGCCAGCCGATGCCCTCCCCGAAGAAGAACGACAAGCACTCCCGCGCCAGCGGCCGCCCCACCCTGAACGAAGTGGCGCAGCGCGCCGGCGTCAGCCCCATCACCGCCTCCCGCGCCCTGCGCGGCGTCAGCAGCGTCGCCGAGGCGCTGGTGCTGAAGGTGCGCGAGGCCGCCGCCGAGCTGGGCTACGTGGCCAACCCCGCGGCGCGGGCGCTGGCCTCGGCGCAGAGCCACAGCGTGGTGGTGCTGGTGCCGTCGCTGTCCAACCAGCTGTTCGTCGATACCCTCGAAGCCATCCACGGCGTGCTGCGGCCCCAGGGCCTGGAGGTGCTGATCGGCAACTTCCACTACTCGCGCGACGAGGAGGAAGACCTGATCCGCAACTACCTGGCCTACCAGCCGCGCGGCCTGCTGCTCACCGGCTTCGAGCGCACCGAGAGCGCCCGACGGATGGTCGAGGCCAGCGGCGTGCCCTGCGTCTACATGATGGACCTGGACCACAGCCCCGGCCTGCACTGCGTGGGCTTCTCGCAGATCGCCGCCGGCATGGCCGCCGCCGAGCACCTGCTGGCCGGCGGCCGCAAGCGCCTGGCCTATGTCGGCGCGCAGCTGGACCAGCGCACCCTGCTGCGTGGCGAGGGCTTCCGCCGCGCCCTGCAGAAGGCCGGTTGCTACGACCCGGCGCTGGAGCTGCTGACCCCGCGGCCATCCTCGGTGGGCCTGGGCGGCGAGCTGTTCCGCCAGCTGCTGGCCGCGCAGCCGGACGTCGAGGGCATCTTCTTCGGCAACGACGACCTGGCCCAGGGCGCCCTGCTGGAGGCGCTGCGCCAGGGCATCGAAGTGCCGGAGCAGATCGCCGTGGTCGGCTTCAACGACCTGCCCAGCTCGGCCTACATGGTGCCGCGCCTGTCCAGCATCCGCACCCCGCGCGAGGCCATCGGCCGGCGTGCCGCCGAGACGCTGCTGGCGCTGATCGCCGGGCGGCCGATCGCCGAGCCGGTGCAGGACCTGGGCTTCGAGCTGATGGTGCGCGAGAGCAGCTGACGAGGGTATTTCTGCCGATCTCGCGGTGTCCGCGGCCGCCGCGCTTCGTTTTCCGGGCCCGGCGGTCGCCTTGCTCCGTGGCTGGCCGGGCGCATCGCAGAGCGCCTCGCCCATCGTTCGACGGCCGGTACTGGGGAATACCGCCGGTCTGCCGATAAGCATCGGGTACCCGGCCGATGGTTGATTGGGTGGTGGCTAAATGCCATAACCGGGTTCGATACTCCCGCTGCAGTCACAGACGGATCTACATGACCAGCAACTTCGATGTCTTCACCCATGCCCGGGGAGGCTCGCGCCGACAGCGCATCGGCGTGCTCTTCTATGCCGGCGTGCTGCTGGTGCTCACCCTGCTGGTCGGGCTGAGCGGCTGGAGCGTGTACCGCGACTACCGCAGCAGCACCGACCAGGTGCGGCAGAACCTGTCCGCCCTGGCCCGTTCCCTGGAGGGCTACATCAGCGCGCTGCTGCTGCAGAGCTACGGCAGCATCTACGCGGTGTCGGAGGACCTGCAGGGCCTGGCCGAGGTCGCCGATGCCCGGCAGGTGCGCGCGAAGCTGGCGCAGGCGATGCGCTACGACCCGGTGTCGGCCTACCTGTTCGTCCTGCGCGACGGCCACCTCTACGCCGTGGACGGCCACGGCCAGCCGGCCGAGGAACACCTGCGCCCGCTGCTCGCCCTGGGCGACCTGCCGGCCAGCGAGCGCCCGGCCTTCGGCCACACGCTGCGCGGCCCCAATGGCGGCTTCCTGCTGCCGATGTACGTCGGCCAGCGCGGCGCCGACGGCCGCACCCAGCGCGTCGGCGCGCTGATCGACACCGCCCGCGTCGGCGACCTGCTGCGCCGCCTGGGCCTGGCCGAGCAGATGAACGCCGGCATGATCGACAACTTCGGCACCGTGCTCTACCGCACCCCCGACGCCCTGAACGTGGTCGGCCGGCGCCTGCCGGAGTGGTCGCCGCTGTTCCCGCGCCTGGGCCGCCCGGACTTCGCCCTGGTCGAGGGCCTGGGCATCACCGGCGAGCCGTCGCTGTTCGCCGACGCGCCCTCGGCGAGCTTCCCGATCCACGCCGTGGTCGGCCAGGCCTCGGCCAGCTACCTGCTGCCCTGGCTCAAGCGCGCCGGCTTCAGTGTGGTACTGCTGGCCATCTGCGCCCTGGCCCTGGGCCTGTCGGCCTGGCAGCTGCGCCGGCTGATCGGCGAGATCAGCCAGAACGGACGCTTCTATCGCCAGTTGTTCACCAACATCAACGACGGCGTGCTGCTGATCGGCGTGGACGGTCGGGTGCGCGCCGCCAACGAGTGCGCCGCGCGCATGTTCGGCGTCGACACGCCGGACCGCCTGGTCGGCCTGCTGCCCTCGGAACTGTCGCCGGAGCGCCAGCCGGACGGGCGCCTGTCGCTGGTCGCCAGCCGCGCCAACCTCGAGGGCCTGCTCAGCGGCGAGCTGCACGAGGTGGACAGCGAGTGGCAGTTCCTGCGCCGCGATACCTACCTGCCGTTCGACTGCGAGGCGCACGCCACGCGCTTCAGCTGGCAGCAGAACACCCTGTTGCTGCTGGTGCTGCACGACATCACCGAACGCAAGCGCTACCTCGCCGAGCAGGAGTACCTGGCCAACCACGACTCGCTCACCGGCCTGCCCAACCGCTACTGGCTCGGCCGCCACATCGAGCAGCGCATCGCCCGCGGCGACGGGCGCTTCGGCATCCTGCTGCTGGACATGAACCGCTTCAAGGAAGTCAACGACACCCTCGGCCACCAGCACGGCGACAGCGTCCTGCAGCAGGTCGGCGCGCGCCTGGGCGCCTGGCTGCGGACCCAGGAGGCGGAGATCGCCCGCCTGGGCGGCGACGAGATGGCGGTGGTCAGCTGCGCCCTGGACGACGAGGGCGGCGTGCCGGGGTTGTGCCAGGGCATCGCGCGCATCCTGCGCCAGCCGCTGTCCGCCGGCGGCATCCAGCTGGAGCTGTCGGCCAGCATCGGCGTGGCCCTCTACCCCGACCACGGCGACACCCCCGGCGACCTGCTGCGCTGCGCCGACATCGCCATGTACCAGGCCAAGCACGGTCGCCGCGACTTCCTCCTGTACCAGCGCTGCGACGACACCTACACCCCCGAGCGCCTGGCCCTGCACACCTGGCTGGGGCGGGCGATCCGCGAGGGCGGGCTGCAGTTGCACTACCAGCCCAAGGTGCGCCTGGCCGACGGCCAGGTGGTCGGCTTCGAGGCCCTGCTGCGCTGGCAGCACCCCGAGCGCGGCATGATCCCGCCCGGCGAATTCATCCCCATGGCCGAGTCCACCGAGCTGATCCACCCGCTCACGCGCTGGGTGCTGGACGAGGCCCTGCGCCAGCTGCGGGCCTGGAGCGAGCACGGCCTGGAAACCTGCATGGCGGTGAACATCAGCGCCAACAACCTGCGCAACCCGCACTTCGTCAGCGAGCTGCAGGGCCTGCTGGCGCGCCACGGCATCGCCGGCTCCATGGTCGAGCTGGAAGTCACCGAAGGCACCCTGCTGGAAGACCCGGAGCTGGCCCTGCGCAGCCTGCAGGCGATCCGCGACCTGGGGGTGACGCTGTCGATCGACGACTTCGGCACCGGCTACTCGTCCCTGGCCTACCTCAAGCGCCTGCCGGTGCAGGTGCTGAAGATCGACCGCACCTTCGTCTCCGGCATGGCCGGCAACTTCTCCGACGCCATGATCGTGCAGTCGACCATCGCCCTGGGCCACAACTTCGGCATGCAGGTGGTGGCCGAGGGCGTCGAGGACGCGGCCACGGCCGCTGCCCTGGCGCGGCTGGGCTGCGACATCGCCCAGGGCTACCACTTCGGCCGCCCGATGGGCGCCGCCCAGGTGATGGACTGGCGCCTGCGGCGGCAACTGGAAGTCTTCGGCCTGGGTTGAGACCGGTCCTCGGTCCTTGCCTCGACGCAGTAGTGCGCTGCCACTATTACATTTTTGTTAAAAGACCTTTGCCTATATCCGGATTCAAATAGCCCTTCGATCCGGCATCATGTCCCCACTCCGCCAGGGGAATAGAGCGGGGCGCGGAAGTACTTCCACTACAGAAACATACATTCGCTCGGCCATGACTGTTACGCATGGCTGAACATTTGTTCCTGCCTACAAGAAAAGCTGGCCATCACGCTTACCACTGGCCGGCACTCCAAGACTCAAGGGGCAACTCCATGAAGCACCTCAAACGCAGCATGCTCGTGCTCGCCGTTTCCACCGCCGCCATGCAACTGGCCCATGCCGAACCCTTCGTCAGCGACCAGGCCGACGCCAAGGGCTTCCTCGAGGACAGCCACCTCGACCTGCTGTTGCGCAACTTCTACTACAACCATGACGGCAAGAACGGCTACAGCGACCAGCGCGACTGGACCCAGGGCATCTTCGCCACCTACAGCTCCGGCTACACCCAGGGCACCGTCGGCTTCGGCGTCGACGCCTACGGCTACCTGGGCATCAAGCTCGACGGTGGCTCCGGCACCGCCGGCACCGGCAACCTGCCGGTGGACCGCCACGGCAACCCGGAGGACGACTACGGCAAGGCCGGCGGCGCGCTGAAGGTGCGCGTCTCCAAAACCGAGCTGAAATTCGGCGACATGCAGCCCACCGCCCCGGTCTTCGCCGCCGGCGGCACCCGCCTGATGCCGCAGACCGCCAAGGGCTTCGCCCTGATGAGCAGCGAGCTGCAGGGCCTGGACCTGGAAGCCGGCCACTACACCGCCGCCACCGGCCCGGTGACCACCAGCCACACCGGCGGCATCTGGGCCACCTACGCCAACGTCGAGGCCGACAGCGCCGACTTCGTCGGCGGCCGCTACGCCATCACCCCGGACCTGAGCGTGTCGCTCTACGCCGCCGAGCTGGAAGACATCTGGCGCCAGTACTACGGCAACGCCAACTACACCCTGGCGCTGGGCGGCGACCAGTCGCTGGGCTTCGACTTCAACATCTACCGCACCAACGACTACGGCCAGGCCAAGGCCGGCCGCATCGACAACACCGCCTGGTCGTTCGCCACCGCCTACTCCTTCCTGCAGGCGCACACCCTGACCCTGGCCTTCCAGAAGGTGCAGGGCGACACCCCGTTCGACTACGTGGGCTTCGGCGACAACGGCGCAGGCGGCGCCGGCGACTCCATCTTCCTGGCCAACTCGGTGCAGTACTCCGACTTCAACGGCCCGGGCGAGCGCAGCTGGCAGGCGCGCTACGACCTGGCGATGGATACCTACGGCGTACCCGGCCTGAGCTTCATGGCCCGCTACATCAACGGCACCAACATCGACGGCGAGCACATGGCCAGCGACAGCCCGTACCGCGACTACGGCTACGGCAGCGACGGCAGCCACCACGAGACCGACGTGGAAGCCAAGTACGTGGTCCAGTCCGGCCCGGCCAAGGACCTGTCCTTGCGCCTGCGCCAGGCCTTCCACCGCGGCAACGCCGACCAGGCCGAGGCCGACAACAACGAACTGCGGCTGATCGTCGACTACCCGCTGTCGATCCTCTGACGCGCCCGGTCTTCGGGAGGTTGCGCGAGCAATCGCAGCAGCTTCCCGAAAGTTCCCCGCAGATTGTTACGTATTCGCAGAAGGTGTTTCCCCTCCCAGGGAATTTATCCGACACCGCCCTGGCCGTTAACGTAGCGGACATCCGATTCGGCAGCCGCCCGGCGGCTCTCCCGGATCCTGCTCCTGACGTTGATTTAAATCGTGATTGCTCAATTCAACGTCCTTCCAGCCGCTCCGCCAGGAGCGGTTTTTTTTTTGCCCGAGAAGAACACCGTCCCGCTCCTGCACCACGTCATCCCCGTAGGGCGCATAACGCCTACGGCGTTATCCGCCACCATGCCCGGACACCGGCATCCCGGCCGGCGGCGGATAACCGCGAACGGTTATTCGCCCTACGACGCATCTCCTGCGGGCGTGACCCCCTTACATCCGAAATCCCGGCCGGCTCGCTGCTTATTTGATCGCGGTCAATTGCGACTCATTTGCACCGAACTAGCTTGAGCCATGAGGGCGGCCAATTCGAAACACCATCGAATTGTCGATCAGCCCCTTCCGAATCGTTCGAGAGCGATCTCCGACTGTCTTCGGGAATTTTCGAGCCGCCTTTGAGGGAGGTATCGGGATGGTCGGGTTCGAAACGCTCCTCGCGCTTCTGCCGAAGGTCCGCGTGGTTCACCACATTCCCGGCCGCATACGCCTGAAGCTGGTGGACCTGGAATTGCCTTCCAGCCCCCGCCTGCCGGCGCGCGGCGTGCTGCACAAGGCCTCGGAAATCGCCGCCCGCGCGCCCGGCGTGCGCTCGCTGCGGCTCAACCCGATGGCGCGCTCCTGCGCCGTGGAATACGACCCGCGGATCATCCCCGAGCAGGCCTGGGCCGATCTCCTGGCCGGCCAGCGCTCGCCCGCGGCGCGCATCCTGGAAGGCATCCTGCTCGACAGCTACCGGGAGATCGTCGATGCGCAACTATGACGAGCCGATCCTGCGCGGGCGCCAACTGCAGCCCGCCGCGCCCTTCCCGCTGCTGCACCAGGCGGTGCGCATCGCCCTGTACGACGAATACGCCGCGCGCAGTTTCTACGCCCGGGTGGTGGAGGCCTTCGGCGAGCGGCCGCCGTTTCCCGACGTGCTGCGGGACCAGGAGCGGCACATCCAGGCGCTGTCGGCCCTGGCCGCGCGCTTCGGCATCCCTCGGCCGCTGGACCCCTTCCCGGCGGAGACCGCCATCGAGCCGACCTGGCTGGCCAACTGCATGCGCGCGGTGATGGGCGAGAGCGCCAACGTCCGCCTCTACGACTACCTGCTGGCCCACGTGCGCCAACCGGAGGTGCGCCGGGTGTTCCTCGACCTGCAGGCCACCGCCTCCGCCAACCACCTGGCGGCATTTCGCGAGGCGGCCATCGACGCTTTCGACCAGGAGCGCTACCACGCCGGCAAGGGCGTTCCACCGCAGGAGGCCTACGCCAGCCACGGCCCGATTTCCGATTTCACCGAATACCTGATCGCCCACCTCAGTGGCCAGGGTGGCCTGCTGGGCCTGGCCGGGCCGCTGCTGCGGCGGGTCAACCCGGTGTTGCTGGCCGGCGTGGCCGTCGGCGGTGGCGGGGTCTACCTGTGGAAACACAAGCGCGCACGTCCTGCACACCCTGCACATCCTGAAGAGGAGAACTGACCATGCAGCCACTGATTTCCTTTGCGGCCGGGGTGGTGGCCGGGGCCGTCGCCCTGCGCCTGATCCGCCGTGGCAAGAGGGCGGCGCCCGCCGCCGAAGAACCACCGGCAGCCGAACCTGCGCCGGCGCCCGTCGTGGTGCCCAAGGCAGCGCGCCGGCCCGCCGCGAACAAGGCCGCCGCGGCGAAGAAAACCCCCGCCCGCCCACGCAAGGCCGCCCGGCCTGCGCCCGCCACGGAGCCTGGAGCATGAAAGCCTATCCGGCACTTCGACAGGCGGCCTGGGATGACGCCAATTTCGCCAAGGGTTTCGTCACCAGCGCCTGCCTGTCCGCCTTCCAGGATGCGGCCGGGCAGCCGGACCTGCGGCGGGTGGCGCGCCATGCCCTGCAGGGCGGCACCGCGCTGTGTGCCGGCACCCTCGCGGCGCGGGCGCTGCAGCGGCAGGAATACGCCCGGGCGCTGTTCGCCGGCATGGCCGGGGCGGTGGGCGTGATGCTTGTGGAACGTTGGCTGCACGACGGGGCACGGCCCCGCCAGGAGAACTGAGCATGGCTAAGAAGGGCAAGCGGCGGCAGCAGGCCGCCGGATATGGCTACGGGGACGACGCCTACGCCGGCAACGGTTACGGTGCTTACGGCTATGCGCCGCAGAACCCGCCCGGCTGGCAAATGCCGCCAGCGCAGATGATGGGCGGCACGCCGGGCATGCAGGAAGCGGCCGGGCTGTTCGGCCTGGCCGGCGGGATGGATGCCGGCATCCTCCAGGGGCTGCCGACCTTCCTGCGTTCGCGGCACACCGAGCAGTTCCTCCTCGGCCTGCTGGTCGGCGGCGCGGCGGCCTGGGTGATGAGCGACGAGGAGCTGCGCGGCAAGCTGATGAAGTCCGCGGTGAAGCTCTATGCCAGCCTGGCCGGCGGCCTGGAGGAGTTCAAGGAGCAGATGGCCGACCTCAAGGCCGAGATGGGCGCGCAGCAGCACGGTGACAAGTGATGTCGGGCCCCTGGTTCGCCGGCCTCGACCTGGTGCACGGCAGCGCCGGGCGGGCGCGTTACCGCTACCGCTGCCAGAAGGGCAGGCGCGGCGAACTGCAGCGCATCGAGTGGGCCGTCGAATCCCTGCGCGGGGTGCGCAAGGTGCGGGTCAACCCGGCGATCCAGGCCCTGGTGGTCGAATACGAGGGTGCGCTGACCGACGCCGAGCGCCTGCGCCAGGACATCCTCGCCCTGGAGTACCCGGACCTGCCGCTGGCCGCGGGGCGGGCCGGTGGCCGTGGCGACGAGTCGCCGGCCGGGGTGCTGACCACCGGCGCGGCGCTGCTGGCCGACCGCCGCCTGCAGCCCGAGCTGCAGGGGCCGCTGTCCATGGCGGTGTCGCTGCCGCTGTTCGGCAAGGCCCTGGCGGAGCTGGTGCAGCGGGGCATCACCTCCCACGTGCTGGAAGCGCTGGCGGTGGCCATCTCCATCGGCCGCCGCGACTTCCTCACCGCCAACATCACCACCTTCCTGCTGGCGCTGGGCGACTACCTGGAACGCTCCATCGAGCGCCATTCGGACAACCTGCTCAAGAGCCTGCTGCGCCCGGCCAGCAACGAAGTCTGGGTGGAGCGTGACGGCGTCGAGCAACTGATCGATGCCCGCGAGGTGGCCTTCGGCGACACGGTGATCGTCGCCACCGGCACGGTGATTCCTGTCGATGGCACCGTGCTGGGCGGCGAAGCACTGGTCAACCAGGCGACCATGACCGGCGAGAGCGTGCCGGTGGTGCGCCACCGCGGCGACATCGTGCTCTCGGGCACGCTGGTGGAGGAGGGGCGCCTGCGCATCTACGCGGAGAAGGTCGGCCGCCACGCCGCCGCGGCGCGCATCGCCAGCTTCGTCGAGCAATCCCTGGCGGTGAAGAGCGCCACCCAGCTGGAGGCCTCGCGCCTGGCCGACCGCCTGGTGCCCATGGTGCTCGGCCTGGCCGGCGGCACCTGGCTGCTGTCGGGCAGCCTGCAGCGCGCCTCGGCGGTGCTGCAGGCCGACTATTCCTGCGCCCTCAAGCTGGCCACCCCGGTGGCCTTCAAGGCCTCGATGTACCAGGCCGGCCGCCACGGCGTGCTGGTAAAGGGCGCCAATGCGCTGGAGCGCCTGGCCGAGGCGGACACCTTCGTCTTCGACAAGACCGGCACCCTGACCACCGGCGCCCTGCGCGTCACCAACTCGCTGGTGTGCAGCGCCGGTTACAGCGCGGAGGACGTGATCAACATCGCCGCCTCGGTGGAGGAACACTACTACCACCCCATGGCCATGGCGGTGGTCGAGGCGGCCAGCCACCTGCCGCACCGGCAGCACTTCAACCACGGCGAGGTGGAGTTCATCGTCGCCCACGGCGTGGCCAGCGTCATCGACGGCAAGCGCATCGTGGTCGGCTCGCGGCACTTCGTCGAAGAGGACGAGGGCATTTCCACCGCGGCATACGCACAGGACATCGAACGTCTGCGCCGGGAAGGCAAGACGCTGCTCTACATCGGCTACGGCGGCGAACTGCTCGGCGTGCTGGGCATGCTCGACAGCGTCCACCCGGACAGCGCCGCCACCATCGCCCGCCTGCGCGAGCTGGGCGCCCGGCGCATCGTCATGCTCACCGGCGACCACCCCGAACGCGCCCAGGCGCTGGCCGACGAACTGGGCCTGGACGGCTTCCGCGCCGGGCTGCTGCCGGACGAGAAGGCCGCGGCGATCCAGGCGCTGGCCGAGCAGGGCGCGCGCATCGCCTTCGTCGGCGACGGCATCAACGACGCGCCGGCGCTCAGCGGCGCCCACGTCGGCATCTCCATGCGCCAGGGCTCGGACATCGCCCGCCTGGCCTCGGACATCGCTCTGCTGGAAGACGGCATCGCCGGCGTGGCCGACGCCAGGGCCATCGCCATGGCCGCGCGCGATTTGATCAACAGCAACTTCAAGCTCATCGCCGGGCTCAACTCCAGCATCCTCGGCGCCGCTGCGCTGGGCCTGCTGAGCCCGGTCTCGGCCTCGATGCTGCACAACGGCTGCACCATCGGCATCCTCCTGCGCGCCCTGGCCGGCGCCGGGATGCCGGGCCAGCCGCGCCCGCAGGAGGCCCCATGAGCACGGATGCGCTGCCGCTGAGCATGGCCGGGGAAAACGCCAGGGTGCGCATAGTCGCGCTGCTCGGCGGGCCGGGCATGGCCCGCCGGCTGACCGAGATGGGGCTGAACGTCGGCAGCGAGATCACCGTGCGGCAGAGCCAGGGCGGCGGTCTGGTGGTATCCCGGGGCGAGACGCGTTTCGCCCTGGGGGCCGGAGTGGCTCACAGAATCATGGTGTGCCCCGTCTGATGGCGCACCGGGAGGCATGCCATGGCAATGCTCAAGGAACTGGCGGTAGGTGACCGGGCCAGGGTGACCGGCTTCAACCAGGGCGGCAGCGCCTACCGGCGCAAGCTGCTGTCCATGGGGCTGACCCCCGGCGCCGAGCTGTCGGTGACGCGGGTGGCGCCGATGGGCGACCCGGTGGAGATCCGCGTGCGCGGCTTCTCCCTGTCGCTGCGCAAGGCCGAGGCCGATGCGCTGATGGTGGAGAGGCTGCCATGAGCGAACATCGCGTCATCGCCCTGGTGGGCAACCCCAATTGCGGCAAGACCACGGTGTTCAACGCCCTCACCGGTTCGCGCCAGCGCGTCGGCAACTGGCCGGGGGTGACGGTGGAGCGCAAGGTCGGCGAGTACCGCTTCGAAGGCGAGCGCTACGAGGTGGTCGACCTGCCCGGCACCTATTCCCTGGACGTGGTCGACCAGGAAGTGTCGCTGGACGAGAAGATCGCCCGCGACTACGTGCACGCCAACGAGGCCGGCCTGGTGGTCAACATCGTCGATGCCTCCAACCTCGAGCGCAACCTCTACCTGACGCTGCAGCTGGCCGAGATGCAGGTGCCGCTGGTGGTGGTGCTGAACATGGTCGACGTGGCCGAGGAAAAGGCCATGCGGGTGGACGCCGGCAAGCTCGCCGAACGCCTGGGCTGCCCGGTGGTGCCCGTGGTGGCCTCGGAAGGCACCGGCATCGACGAACTGAAGGTGGCGCTGCGCGAGGCCCTGCGCCAGGCCCGCCGGCCCGCCGTGGCAGTGACCTACGACGCGGCCCTGGAACAGGCCATCGGCAAGCTGCTGCCGGAACTGGCCGAGGCGGGCACCGGCATGGCGCCGCGCTGGCTGGCGGTGCGCCTGCTGGAGGGCGACGACCTGGCCCGCGCCATCGCCGGGCCCCGGGCGTCGGAGGCGGCGTCGCGGTTGGCGGAGGAACTGGGCGACGACATCGACATACTGGTGGCGGACGCCCGCTACGGGCTGGCCAACGCCATCACCCGCGAGGCCCTGACGCGCCTCGGCCGCACCAGCCGCGACCTGACCGACCGCATCGACCGCGTGGTGCTCAACCGCATGCTGGGCATCCCGATCTTCTTCGCGATGATGTACCTGATGTTCATGTTCACCATCAACATCGGCAGCTCCTTCATCGACCTGTTCGACCAGCTCGGCGCGCTGTTCTTCGTCGACGGCCTCGGCCGGCTGCTCGACGCCTTCGGCACCCCCGACTGGCTGGTGGCGCTGCTGACCAAGGGCATCGGCGCCGGCGTGCAGACGGTGGCGACCTTCATCCCGGTGATCGGCTTCCTCTTCCTGTTCCTCTCGGTGCTCGAAGACTCGGGCTACATGGCGCGCGCGGCCTTCGTCATGGACCGCTTCATGCGCTGGGTCGGGCTGCCCGGCAAGTCCTTCGTGCCGATGATCGTCGGCTTCGGCTGCACCGTGCCGGCGGTCATGGCCACGCGCACCCTGGAGCACCGCCGCGACCGCCTGCTGACCATCGCCATGGCGCCGTTCATGTCCTGCGGCGCGCGGCTGCCGGTGTACGTGCTGTTCGCCGCGGCGTTCTTCCCGGAGCACGGCCAGAACGTGGTGTTCGGCCTCTACCTGATCGGCATCGGCGCCGCCGTGCTGACCGGCCTGCTGCTCAAGCACAGCCTGCTGGAGGGCGAGGCCACGCCCTTCATCATGGAGCTGCCGCCGTACCACATCCCCACGGTCAAGGGCGTGCTGCTGCACACCTGGTCGCGGCTCAAGGGCTTCGTGATCAAGGCCGGGCGCATCATCGTGCCCACCGTGCTGGTGCTGAACATGCTGAACTCCACCGGCACCGACGGCAGCTTCGCCAGCGTGGCGCCCGACCACTCGGTGCTGGCCGAGGTGGGCCGCGGCATCTCTCCCGCCTTCGCACCCATGGGCGTGACCGAGGAGAACTGGCCGGCGGCGGTGGGCATCATTACCGGCATCCTGGCCAAGGAGGCGGTGGTGGGCACGCTCAACGCCACCTATGGCGCGCTGGCCGGGCAGGCGGAAGCGGACGAGGACAAACCCTTCGACCTGGCCGGCGGCATCGTCGACGCCTTCGCCACCGTCCCGGCCAACCTGGCCGAGGCCTTCGGGCGCTGGACCGACCCCCTGGGCCTGGAGGCCGACCTGGGCGACCAGGACGCGGTCGCCGCCGCCAACGAGGTGTCGAGCAGCATCTTCGGCGCTATGGTCACCCGCTTCGCCAGCGCCTCGGCGGCCTTCGCCTACCTGCTGTTCGTCCTGCTCTACTCGCCCTGCACGGCCGCCATGGCCGCCGTGTACCAGGAGGCCGGCACCCGCTGGATGCTCTTCGTGGTGGGCTGGACCACCGGCCTGGCCTATGGCGTGGCGGTGCTGTTCTACCAGTTGGCGAACTGGGCGGCGCACCCGCTGGGCTCGCTGGCCTGGTGCACCGGCGTGTTGCTCGCCTTCGCCGCCGCCTTCGCTTCCCTGCGCATCGCCGGCCAGCGCGCGCCACGGGTGGCGGCTGGCCTGCCGCTCTCGCCCTCCGGAGGGGGCTCGCCATGATCCTGTCGCAACTGAGTGACTACCTGAAGCTGCACGGGCGGGTCAGCCTGCACGACATGCAGCACCACCTGGACACCACGCCCGAGGCCCTTGAAGGCATGCTCGCGGTGCTCGAACGCAAGGGCCGCGTGCGGCGCCTGCCCAGTGGCACCTCCTGCGGCGGGGGCACCTGCTGCAAGTGCGACCCGGCCACCATCGTCATCTACGAATGGGTCGCGGCCACGCCCGGCAATGCGTCGTGACGCGGGGCACGGGGCCATGAAGCGGGCGCCGGCGCTGCTGGTCATCGGCATCCACCGCGAGGAACTGGCCTTCGGCGAACGCGTCGCCGAAGGCGTGGCGCCCGACCAAGCGGACGTGCAGCGCATACCCGACGGCCTGTCCGGGCGCCACCCGCGGGCGGACCAGCGCTTCCACCACGAACTCCTGCATGCCGCCCTGTACGAGCAACTGCTGCCGCTGGCGAGCGGCCGCTACCGGGTGCTGATCGACCTGCACAGCGGCCACGACCGCGACGGCCCGAGCGTGGACCTTTACTGCGGCCAGCCGCGCTTCTGCCAGGCGCTGGGGGAAGCCCTGGCCCGGGAAGGCCTGGCCGGCCGGGGCATCGAAGTGGTGCCGCTGGGCGAGGCGGTCGCCACGGTGATCCCCCGGCGCATCTGGGACAACCCGAAATTCCTCTACCTCGGCATGGAGGTCTACCTGCCCGAGGGCGACCAGGAAGAGGCCGTGAAGCTGGCCAGGCAACTGGTCGCCCTGGTCAGCCTGCAGGCGCAGGCGTTCGAGGACGCCTAGCGCAGGATATGCCGGCGGTGCGTGCTCAGGTGCACCCCGAGGCAAGCGACGAACACCGCGCCACAAGCCGCATGCCCGCGCTTGGAACCCATGCCCACCAACGCCAGCGAACTGCCCAGCCCGGCGATCATCCCCAGCTTGGCATAGCGGTTGACGCGCATCTTCAGCGGCCGCCGGCCGGCGGCCTGCAGCGGGGCGGCCAGTTCGGCGTCGACCAGCGCGTCGACCTGCGTTTCGAAAGCGGCGAGTTCGACCTGCATCGGAGTGAAATGCAAAAGCAGCGAACCCGACTTCGCATTGGCCTCGCAGGAAAGCACGCCATCGAGCGCGGCCAGCGTGTCACGCAGCCTGCGCAGGCGTTCGGCATTGCGCAGCCGGGCGTCCCGAACGCGGATACGGCCGGGCAGGGAGGAAACGATGTTGGTCATGGGGGGCGGACGAGAGGCTGATTGGAAGCCGCATCATAGCGATTTGTATTCCGGGGCAGAGTGGCCGGTGGTCGGGTGGGAGCTTCTAGACCCTCAGCCCCGGCCTGTTACAGCCATTTCCCAGTGACCAGCATGTTCCCGATCAGGACTAGCCACAGGGTGGCCGGGATATTGAACAACTGCAGCCAATGGAGCGACCTGGGGCCGCGGAACAGCCAGAAGGACGAGGCTATCAGGGCCAGGGGAATCAATTGGAGCCAGGCGAACAGCCGCGCACCGATCTCACCATGCCAACCGCCGAACCCAACTCACCTTGTGCACCACATCGTTCCGCCGTGCTCTGGAGCGAACCATCATCCAGCTACCGCAAGGTCAGGCCAGCCATGCCCTGCGGCATTTCTCTCGCCCGATCACCGGCTGATGCTGTACGGTTTGGACCGCTTGATCATGAAAACATCTGTAGCAGTGTCGCAATGTGCTAAACCGTTTAAAAAGGTTTATAAACGGGCTGTGAGGCGATACGAGGCTCTTGCCCTATGGGGGTAGGGCCTATACGCTTCGCGACGTTTTTGTGTGAGCCTCAGCCTGTCGATGTGGGCAAACGCAGGGGAACGGAACTGGCTTTCGGTCCTCAGGCTCACCCTTAAACAAGGGAAGAGGGCAGCAGCCAACGAATGGCGTACGCGTTTCTGGAGGGTCTCGTGAGCAAACACCACAAGCCTAAAACCTTGATTGAGCGACTTAAAGGTTACTACCGGATCGCTGAGCATGAAGCTTCCGAGTCCGTCCCCTTCTACGTGACGGGCGATGGTGTCATGTTCTCTGATCCCAAAGAGGTAATCCGCGCCAAGGTCGTTAAGCGTCAGTTCAGTGCGTTCGAGAGCCTTAGAAGCGAGCTGAAGAAAGCCTCCGCATCTGATCAGAAAGAAGCAGCGGCTGGCGAATCTATATAACGCAATGACCTAAGGACGGGTGAATGCTGAAGGCCGCTCTTGCTTTCGTTCCACTATTGGCGGGTTATCTTTTTGTTAGCACCTGGCACGAGACCAGGTATCTGATAAAGCGCGAAGACTCCCAGAAGCTTTATATCCGAGCGGCCTTCTGGGGTATCTGGCTTTTTTTGCTCGCGTTAGCGCTCACAGTCTGTGCTAACCCGTATCTTGAGTCTCTGCTTGCGTTTCTTCGTGCTGGTGTAGGCCAAGCTGGGTTGCTCGAGGAAAAGGGCGGGAAGGTGGACACCGCTTTTTGGGTTCTGGTGCTTGCCGCCACACTCGTGCTGGGGTTGATTGGTGGGTATGTTCTGAACTGGTTTCTTGCCTTCAAGAGCATTTCGACGAAAGAGCTCTTCCGTCTGGCAGTACGCCGCATCAAAAGTAGAGATGCTCGTCTCTTCTCGTTGATTTACGAGTACTCCAATCGAGCGGCTCTCAAGCGAGCCATCCAACTTCTGAATTCCGACCTGGATTTGATCCTGATGAGGGCTCTGGAGCAGAGCATGCCGATCTGCGTGACGCTGGGTCACGGGAAGGTATACGTAGGCTATGTCACTGGGGCAATTGATCCTGGTGACAAGCGCGATATGCTCCGGATTCTGCCTTTCGTAAGCGGTTACCGTGCCAGTGATGGCTTGAAGATGCACTTCACGACCTGGTACACGACCGTTTACCAGCGCTTTACAAAGGATGAGACGCTCAGTCACCTAAACCCTGAGCTGTTTGAAGTGGTATTCCCGCTGAGCGAAGTGAAATCCGTGAATCTCTTCGACATCAGGGCATATCAGGCCTTCCAGAAAGACAAGCCTAGTACTACCCCTGATTGATTTGTGCCTGTTGTCTCGGTGCGACACTTTTTCGACACCCTAATTGGCACGCCTATAACGCCACTTGTACCCCTGACTTCCAACATGTATGAGGTATGCCTGGCTGCTGCAGGAGGGCGGTAGCCACAGGTACTCAGCAATAGCTACAAACCCCCCATGAGGCGGCTCCCCTTGGAGGCCCCTCGTAAATGAGCCATTGGTGCTTCAACTCACAGAGACAACGAACTGGCCTAGGGAAGCCTTGCCGGTGATCCGATTTTCAAAGTGCTCTGACATCGTGTCTTTGAATATTTCTGAAACAACATTTGCGTCGAAGGCTACCGGGTGCTGGAAAAGAACAGCGTCGTGCATTGGAACTTTGAGTTCGACCATTTCTTCGTGGCTCAGCCTGAGTAGAGCTTTCTTGAAAATTAGCGACGCCGTACCCTGTACAAGCTGACTTACTGCTGATCTCTTTTCTTGTTCAGTAAGGTTTCCTGAGCGGTTGCGTTTCATATAGTTGCCAAGGCACGTACCTATTCGGCCGTTTTCTTTAAAGCCCGTGTAGATCGTGTTCTTCCATTCCTCGAAAACTGTGAATTTGTTAAAGAAGTTCTTTGCGGCCCGCCTTTCAGCGCCATAGTTGTTGGCGGCGTCATACAAACTTTTCCTCTTCATTCCATAAGCGTAAGAGAGGAAGAGCCTCTTGGCCTGTTTGCGCTTGCCTTTATCGCCAAAAATCTCCTCGGAAGCCTTTTCATAAAGATCAAAAGAGGCGTAAAGCTCCGTGAGTATTGGGTCTCTGGATAGGGCTGCCATGATTCCCGCCTCATATTGGTCATAGTCTACATAGGAAAGTGCTTTTCCTTCATCTGGGATTAAGATGTCTCTATGAAGTTTGGCTAGGTTCTGAAGAGAGGGATCCTTGAAGTAAATTCTCGAGGTGATCGATCCGAAGTTGTCGACTATGGGGAATATTCGATTATGACTTAGTGGGATTGCGTTTAGGACTTTTCTAGAGTTTGCAGTCTTCATAAGGCGGATCAGGTCGTCTGAAAAATTGTCTTGCATAGGGACAAATTTTAGAACGTAGTCGACGTTAACGCCTGAGAAGTCAAATCCTTTTGGCTCCAGGTAATTGATGATGTCTGTGTCTGTTGGGATTTCTAGGGGCATATTATACTTGGCTGAAAAGTCCTTCAGGGCCATGTAGTAGTCAAAGTCAATCTTTTGCTTGTGGCTTCTAAGCTTTGCGGTGTCAACCGCTATTCCGGCTACGGTTGAGCGAATTAAGTAGTCGGTGACCGGACGTTCAATTTGAGTGAATCGTTCCCACTCTCCAGCGGTGACTGCTTCTTCTTCAATTTGTACTGATAGATTAAATAGAGCTTCGCCAATTTTTATTAGCACGTCATTGGCTATTGGGGATTTCTTGTTGAATATGTCTTTGTATTTTTTAATTGTATCGTCGTCGGTGAGCGTGCTGAGGGATTTTGAGATGTCTACCTTTTCGCGAGACTCTCTGTCTGCTCTGTTTCCAGATGTTGAAATTCTCAGTTCGTCAATGTCTGTCACAAGTTTTGGCAGTTGCTTTGTGAGCTTTAGTATTGCGGGAGCTATAAGCCAGTAGTCGTGGCATATTATTTCTGACTCTTCTTCTGTTAGCTGTTTGGCGGATACTTCGCATAACTCTCCCGCGTCCCATAAAAAGAATCTGTCCCCATTTTGCTCTGTATAGTCACGAATGAACATCATGGACTTCTTGGGTTTAGTCATAGGGACTGATCTCTTCGTATAGGTCAAGCACGCTTCTAGGCTCTCTCTCAAGCAGCGGGACGCCATCCGCAAAGTAAGGTATCGCACGGCTGGCGGTTCTCTTGAGTTTTGTGTGGAGTTCAGGGATCAGCGGCTTTAGTTCTTCTGCTTCGAACTCACTTGTTGCAAGTAGAAAGTTCCTTTGGTGGTAGTATGGCCAGGTTTTGCAGAACTTCTGAACTAAAGGCTTTAGTTTTGCGGATTCATCTATGCAGCGTAAGTATATGAAAATTGCAGAGACCTCTGGTTGAAGTAGATCCTCTTCAATTTTTATAAGGGCTAGGGTGATGAGCGCTTCGTTTTTGTGCTTTTGCTTTGCCAGCAGAAGCCAGAGATGAAAGTTTTGCCATGAGTGAATGGATTTTTCACTGTCTTGCAGGTAGGCGGTGATTGTTTCAAGGTCCTGCTCGTTGAGGCTAAGTGCGCCTAGAATCCGGCAATACTGGTCCGTGGATGCTGCGTGCTCCTCCAAGGTTTCAATTAGTAGGGCTTTGAGTTCGACTGCTAGGTCAGTATGTATGTCGAATAGCTTTGCCTCTGCTAACTGGATGAGTCGGTTTACAGCGAAGCGGAATTGCCTAGATTGGGTTTCCTTCTGCTCAATACACTCTCTTAATAGTTGATGAATATACTTGGCTGAGCGGGCTATTACCCTTCTACTCCTTGAGCGCCACATGCTCTCAATCGTCAGGGTACGGTCGTCAGTTGTAGGGAAGCTGTCGCTGATATCGGCCGCTGTACTTTCTATTGTTAGGATTTTTGTTTTGCCAGAGTTGATGTTCATTCCAACTGTTCGAAGCTGGTTGATTAACTCTGTTAATGTTTTCTTCGCTATGCGGGGAGTTTCGCAAATGATTCTAATGTCGTCAACATATCTGTAGTAGTCATACCCAAGCTTTACCATAGCATGGTCGACAGAGCTTAGTACAACATTGGCAATGAAGGATGATGAGTCTCTGTTTTGAGGGAGGCCATGCTTTTCGCTGTAACCCCAGCGAGTTAATAGTTCGCAAAGAGTTTGAATTGCGTTCCGAATAAGTAGCTTTTCCGGTCCGCTTGCCGATACATGGTCTAGCATATCCTCGAATGCTGATTTGACGGCATCTACTGTAATGTTTTCAAAGTAGTTTATAAGGTCTGTGACCAATAGCGCCTGATTGTTGGATAGAGCGGTCCTAGTAACACCTTCGAAGGTGTGCCATAAGTCAATTCGATTCTTGAATATGTACTTTTCCGAGGTTCTAGTTTTGTTGTAGCGATGGCCTAGAACTCTATGGGAGAGGAGAGGGTCGTAGAAGGGGATCAGGAATGAACAAATAGATTGGTAAATAAAGCGGTCGTAAAAGTCTGTTTCTAAAGAGTACCTTACCCCAATGCCCTTTTTAGGAATGTTGTAAATTGTTCTATTGCATCCTGGGTATTTGCCATTTCCTTCTAGCAGTAGGCATTGCAAGGTTTCTCTCAGGTCGTTCTTGTTTGAGAAGAGATCGCGATGTTGGATGGCATCGGTGAACCAGTCGTCGCGCATGTCTTGGTTTAGATGTTGTAGAACGGCGTCTAATTCAATCTTGAAGGCAAGAAATTCAGTTGCTTCTGGCTCTTTTTGATTAGCCGTTTGGGGGGCGGTAAGTTGTTGCTTTAATTGGCCTATCTTTTTCTTGATTTTTCTGCTTTGAAGGATTTCTGCGCTGCTCTGAAACAAGGAGATAAGTGATTCTATTTGCTTCAGAGCTGACTCTTCATCGGTGGTCGGCGGTTGGTTTTCAATTTCTTCAGCATCGCTATCCTGCGCCATATATAGCTCCTTAATATGCGAAAAAGCGGACGGATTTATTTTTCCTACTCTAATCCCTCAAGCGTCTCGCTCAAGCTCATTGCCATCCGGCCTCGTCTGCCCAACCTCAGGCGCCACCTGCCCACTCGCTAGCCAAAGCGCGTATTGCGGATATAAACGCACCAGCGCCTCCACCTCCCGGGTGCTGATCCGGGTTCGCTTGTCGTAGCGGACCGTTCGCCAGCGGGTGCCGCTGATCTCGGTGCGCTTCACCAGTTCGTCCAGGCCTGTCCTGTCGACAAGCGCTCTTACTCGGTCGTCTATCGAATCCATGCGAAATGGTATTTTACATTTGTAATATACAAATACCCCTGTGCCTTTCGTATATTACAAAAACGGGTGAGGTAAGCCTTCTGGGTTGAGGAGCCCGGCGCCGCTGAATCACGCCCGAATAGTGCAGCAAAAAGCCATGGAGATGGAAGAAAGCCCACAAGGGGGAGTGCTATGAGCCAACCAGACCTGAATCTCGATCTATGCACTATCGAGGCTTTTGGCCGGATGTGCGTTTTGCCTGATGACCTAGTAGCCGAGTGGGTCGGGGCTGGCGTACTACCGAGCCGGAGCATTGCCGGTATCTGCCTGGTCGACCTGCGGAGGCTTTTCGCTGCGCAGCCTCGCGGCAAGGAGAGAATTTCGGCGTGTGGGAAATAGGCGGGAGACGCTGGGGCGAAGGAGGGGAAGGCTGCCAGCGATCGAGCAGGCACAAAAAAGGCACTTGCGTGAGTCGCCAAGTGCCTGATCTGTCTGTTTGGTGGAGCCGGGGGGATTTGAACCCCCGTCCGCCAGCTCTCCGCTATCGGTTCTACATGCTTAGCCATCTCTACTGAGTTAACTCCGCGCGGCCCGAGTGGCAGGGCGCTTGGAGCGAGCTGTATGAGTTTTAGCCGTTACGTCTACAGCGAACTTGGCGGCGATCCTGTTCTATCTGACAGACCTAATCTTCGGGTTTACAGGCATCCCCTAGGGTCTGCTGGCGCCCTTAGGCGGCCAGAGCGTAGTTGTCGTCGTTGGCAACTATGAATTGTGGCAGCGGATTTACGAGAACTGTCACCTACTCGGCATGCCCCTCAAGTTTTGTTACCGGCGTCGAATCCTAATCGGCCCCAAAACCCGTAAAGGTCGCGGCCAGTGTACGGCAAAGCCCCCGGCGCGTCCACCGGGGGGCTTGCAAGTGCCTGTCAGCCCAGGAGTTTCAGCACGGCTTCGGCCACCGCTTCGCTGGAGGCGGGGTTCTGCCCGGTGATCAGCAGGCGGTCCACTTCCACGTGGCTCTGCCAGTCGTCGGCCTTGCTGTAGCGGCCGCCCTTGGCCTTGAGTTCGGTCTGCACCAGGAAGGGCACCACGGCGGTCAGGCCCACGGCTTCTTCCTCGCTGTTGGAGAAGCCGGTGACGTGGCGGCCCTCGACCAGCGGCTTGCCGTCGCCGTTCCTGGCGTGGCGCAGCACGCCGGGGGCGTGGCAGACGGTGGCCACCGGCTTGCCGGCGTGGGCGAAGGCCTCGATCAGGGCGATGGAGTGTTTGTCCTCGGCCAGGTCCCACAGGGGGCCGTGGCCGCCGGGGTAGAAGATGGCGTCGTAGTCGGCTTCGTTCACCTCGGCCAGCCTGCGGGTGCTGGCCAGGGCGGCCTGGGCCTCGGGGTCCTTGCGGAAGCGCTCGGTGGCCGGGGTCTGGGCGTCGGGCTCGTCGCTCTTGGGGTCCAGCGGCGGCTGGCCGCCCTTGGGCGAGGCGAGCGTCAGCTCGGCGCCGGCGTCCTTGAACACGTAGTAGGGCGCGGCGAATTCTTCCAGCCAGAAGCCGGTTTTCTTGCCGGTGTCGCCCAGTTGGTCGTGGGATGTGAGCACTACCAGGATCTTCATGGCCTCTCCTTGCATGCAGCGGTGTGACGGCAGGCGCCGGCCGGGCGCCTGGCGGAACCGTCAGTTTAGGCGCTGCGCCGCGGCTTGCACGCTGCGGCGCGGTGTTCAGCGGCCGAGGGTGATGGCCAGGTAGGCGACGTAGAGTGCGCCGTTGCCCAGCAGTACCCAGGCGGCGATGCCGTCGTGGCGGGCGTTGAGGCGCAGCCAGAGCGCCGCGCCGAGGGTCACCAGCACGCCGGTGAGCACTTCGATGCGTGGCTGCCAGGGCGTCAGCAGGATGCCGATGGCCGGCAGCAGGGTGCCCTGGAAGACCATGGCGCCGGTGATGTTGCCGAAGGCCAGGGTGTCCTTGCCGCGGCGCACCCAGAGGATGCTGTTGACCTTCTCCGGCAGCTCGGTGGCGATGGGGATGATCAGCAGCGAGAGCAGCAGGGCGGAGATGCCGAGCAGGCTGGACAGGCCCTCCACGCCGTGGATGAAGCCCTTGGCGCCGAGCACCAGCAGCGCCAGGCCCAGGGCCAGTTGCGCGACTATGGTGACGATGTTGGTCGGCACGCCGATGCGCGACAGCCACATGGGGTTTTCCGCCGCGGTGCCGTGGCCGTCCTCCACCAGTTCGCGGGAGGCGCGCAGGGTGAGGGTGATGTAGCCGATGTAGGTGAGCACCAGCAGCACGCTCAGGCCGATGCGGTAGCTGTGCAGCTGCGAGGGCACGAACATCGCCACCGTGGCCAGGCTGAAGGCCAGGAGGAAGAAGTTGAGGTCGCGCAGCAGGCCGCTGCGCTCGGGCACCAGGCGCCCGCGCAGGCCGCGGCCGCGGAGGACGAAGCAGGCCATCAGGCAGGTGGACAGGGTGGAGAGCATCAGCGGCGCGCCGAGGATGGCGCCCACGCCCACTTCTTCGTTCAGCGACACGTTGCTGGTGCCGGCCACCAGCGCCAGCAGCGGCACCAGGGTTTCCGGCAGGGCGGTGCCGATGGCGGCGAACAGCGAGCCGGTGACGCCTTCGGAGATGCCCAGGCGCTCGCCCAGGTGTTCCAGGGCGTTGGTGAAGAGTTCGGCGGCGACCAGGATGAGCAGCAGCATGCCGAGCAGTTCGAGGGCGAAGGTCAGCATGGGGCGCGCTCCTCGCGGGTGGAGGGCGACACGGGACGGAGGCGGTGCATCACGGTGGAACTCCCGGCCGGTGTAGTACCCATGACCATGCGCCTCCCCGGCCGTTGCGGAGGTTGCATGGTCAAAGGTCTTGCCAGGCTGTGCGCTGGCCACGCCATGGCCTGCCGGCCAAGGATGTTGACGTGGTCCCCGCCGGTGTTCCCGGGCGGGCGGCTACTCCCCAATGACGCCGGGCATTCTAGCGGATTGCCCGGCGCGCTCAAGGGCCTGTTTCACCATGTGTCGATCAAAGGGCGCTTCTTGCCGGCGCGTTTCGCCGCTTTCGGCGTCGACGCCAGGCCACGCAGCAGCCAGCGGCGCGTCTCGGCCGGGTCGATGACGTCGTCGATCTCCAGGAAGCTGGCCATGTTCAGCCCCTTGCCGTGGCGATAGGCCGCAGCGACCATCTTGTCGAACAGCTTCTGCCGCTCCCCGGCGTCCTCCACGGCCGCCAGCTCCTTGGCGTAGCCCAGCCGCACCGCGCCCTCCAGGCCCATGGCGCCGAACTCGCCGCTGGGCCAGGCGATGGTGAACAGCGAGGCATGGAAGCTGCCGGCGGCCATGGCCATGGCGCCCAGGCCATAGCCCTTGCGCAGCACCACGGTGAAGAAGGGCACGCTCAGGCTGGCGGCGGTGACGAACATGCGCGAGACGTGGCGCACCGTGCCTTGCTTTTCCGCCTCCGGGCCGACCATGAAGCCGGGGGTGTCGCACAGCGACAGCATCGGCAGGTCGAAGGCGTCGCACAGTTGCATGAAGCGCGCGGCCTTGTCGCCGGCCACGGCGTCGATGGCGCCGCCCAGGTGCGCGGGGTTGTTGGCGATCAGGCCGAAGGGCTTGCCTTCGATGCGCACCAGCGCGGTGATCATGCCCGGGGCGAACTGCCGGCGCAGCTCCAGCACCGAGCCTTCGTCGGCCAGGGTGGCGATGACCTGGCGCATGTCGTAGGCGCGCAGGCGGTTCTCCGGCACGGCGTGGCGCAGGTGGCGCTGGTCCGCGCACTGCCAGTCGGCGACCTCGCCCTGGAAGTAGGACAGGTACTGGCGGGCGATGCGCGTGGCTTCGGCCTCGTCCTCCACCAGCACGTCGATCACGCCGTTGGGGCCCTGTACGCTGCTCGGCCCGACTTCCTCGGCGGCGTAGCGGCCCAGGCCGCCGCCTTCGATCATCGCCGGGCCGGCCATGCCGATGCTGCTGTCGCGGGTGGCGATGATCACGTCGCAGCAACCCAGCAGCGCGGCGTTGCCGGCGAAGCAGCGGCCGGAAACCACGCCCACCAGCGGCACCAGCCCGGAGAGTTTCGCCATGCCCATGAAGGTGGCGCAGTCCAGCCCGGCCACGCCCAGGTAGTCGCTGTCGCCGGGGCGCCCGCCGCCGCCTTCGGCGTAGAGCACCAGCGGGATGCGCCACTGCTCGGCCAGTTGCAGCATGCGGTCGCTCTTCTTGTGGTTCATCACCCCCTGGGTGCCGGCGAACACCGTGTAGTCGTAGGCGATGGCCAGGCAGCGCGCGGCTTCCTCGCCGAACTGCGCGGCGTTGACGCTGCCCAGGCCGGTGACCAGGCCGTCGGCCGGGCTGATCGCCTGCAGTTCCTCCAGGCTGCGCCGCCGCCGTTGCGCGGCGATGGCCAGGGCGCCGTACTCGATGAAGCTGCCGGCATCCAGCAGGTCGGCGAGGTTTTCCCGGGCGCTGCGCTTGCCCGCCGCGTGGCGCTTGGCGATGGCTTCCGGGCGCCGCGCGTCGAGGCCGATGGCATGGCGTTCGAGGACTTCGGCGAGGTCGGCGCGGATGTGTCCGAGGTCCAGCTCGCCGGCCTGGCCTTCGTCCAGCGCGGCCACTTCCGCCGGTTCGACGAACAGCAGCGGCGCGCCTTCGTCGAGGCTGTCGCCCGGCTCGGCGGCCAGGCTGTGGACGATGCCGCTGGCGCTGGCCTTGACCTCGAATTCCATCTTCATGGCTTCGACGATGGCGATCACCTGGCCGCTGGCCACGGCGTCGCCGGGGGCGGCCAGCAGGCTGACCAGTACGCCGGCGCCGGGGGCGTTCAGGGCGAGGCAGCCGGGCGGTGCCGCGTGGCTGCGCGCGGCCTGTTCGCCGCCGGCGCTGCCCAGCCAGCGGTGCGGGTGTTCGCCGCCGGCCAGCAGCTCCGCCAGGTGGCTCTCGATGAAGCGGGTGCTCACCCGGTTATCCGCCAGCTCCGGGCGGCGCAGCAGGTTGAGCAGCAGCGGGATGTTGTTGGCCACGCCTTCGAGGCGGAATTCGCAGAGCGCGTGGTAGGCCTTGCGCAGGGCCTGTGGATAATCCGCCGCCTGGACGATCAGCTTGGCCAGCAGCGAGTCGTAGCCGGCGCCGGTGCGGTAGCCGGGGTAGCCGTAGCCGTCCACCCGCAGGCCGGGGCCGCTGGGCGGCTGGTAGGCGGCCAATACGCCGCTGGCCGGTTGCGGGGTGCCGTCGGCGGCCAGGCTTTCGAGGTTGATCCGCAGTTGCAGGGCGAAGCCGCGCGGGGCGGGGATATCTGCCTGTTGCAAACCCAGCTCGGCCAGGCTGGCGCCGGCGGCGAGGCGCAGCTGGGCCTGGACCAGGTCGATGCCGGTGATGGCCTCGGTGATGGTGTGCTCCACCTGCAGGCGCGGGTTGGCTTCCATGAACAGGAAGTCGCCGCTGTCCTCGTCGAGGAGGAATTCGAAGGTGCCCAGGCCGCGGTAGCGCACCGCTTCGGCCAGGCGCACCGCGGCGCTGGCGATGGCGCCGCGCAGGCGCGGGTGCAGGCCGGGGCTGGGGGCGATCTCCAGCAGCTTCTGGTTGCGCCGCTGCAGGCTGCAGTCGCGCTCCCACAGGTGGCTCACCTGGCCGCTGCCGTCGCCGATGACCTGGATTTCGATGTGCCGGGCGCGCTCCACCAGGCGCTCGACGTAGAGCGCGTCGTTGCCGAAGGCCGCGCGGGCTTCCGACTGGCAGCGCGCATAGGCTTCGGCGATGTCCTCGCGCCGGCGCACCGCGCGCATGCCGCGCCCGCCGCCGCCGGCCAGGGCCTTGATCATCATGCCGGCGCCGCTGGGCAGCTGGGCGAAGAAGCGCCCGGCTTCCTCCAGGCTGGTGGCGCGGTTGGTGCCGGCGGCCAGGGCCACGCCATGCTGGCTGGCCAGTTCGCGGGCGCGGGCCTTGTCGCCCAACTGCTCCAGGACTTCGGCGTCGGGGCCGACGAAGCGCAGGCCGGCCGCTTCGCAGCGGCGGGCGAACCCGGCGTTCTCGGAAAGGAAGCCGTAGCCGGGGTGCACGGCATCGCAGCCCTGGGCCAGGGCCACTTCGATCAGCTGGGCGACGTCCAGGTAGGCCGCGGCGCCGCGCCCGCGCAGGGGCACGGCCTGGTCGGCCTGGCGGGTGTGCAGCGAGGCGGCGTCGTCCTCGGCGAAGACGGCGATGCTGCGGATGCCGAGTTCGGCGGCGGCGCGGGCGATGCGGATGGCGATCTCGCCACGGTTGGCGATCAGCAGGCAGGTGATGGGCATGGGCGATTCCGCTTGTCGTTCTTCTGGCGTGGAATCGCTCCATCTTAGGGATGAAGCGGGGCCCCGGAGCGAACCGGGGCCTCGCGAATGACGGGCCCTCAGCCCGGCTTATGACGCATGGCGCCCAACACGGGGCGGGTCAGCTGCTGGACGAGGCCTTCAGCAGTTTCAGGGCTTTCTCGGTCATGGCGACGCAGGCCTGGGTATTGCCTTGTTCCTGGGCCTGGGCAGCTTTCTCCTGAAGACGCATGGCCTGCTCCTGCACGCTGTCGCTGCTGTTGGTGCTCTGCATGCTCTCGTCGATCCGCTGCAGGTTGTCGCTGCAGCGGTCGGCGGCGAACACCGGCGACGCGAGCAGCGCGGCACTGATGAACAGGATGGTGGTTTTCATGATGCGGTACCTGTACGGCTGAACATGACGCAGGCGGCGACTCGCCAGGCGAGCGGGGCCTGTACGGTGGACTGCGGTGGCCGTGCCGGGTTCAGGAAAGTTGCGCGGACGGCAGTTCCACCCGCACGCCCAGGCCGCGGCCGTCCAGGCCCGGGTGCAGGCTGATGCGGCCCTGGTGGATTTCCACCACGCGCTTGACGATGGGCAGGCCCAGGCCGCTGCCGCCGCTGCCGGAGGCGACGCCGGGGCTGCGGTAGAAGCGGGTGAAGATGGCGGCCTGCTCGGCGGCGGCCACGCCGGGGCCGGAGTCCAGCACCCACAGCTGCACCTGGGGGCCCTCGGTGCCCAGGCGCACTTCCACGTGGCCGCCCTCGGGGGTGTAGCGCAGGGCGTTGCCCACCAGGTTGCCGAGCATGATGCCCAGCCACACCGCCACGCCCATGACCTCGGCGCCCTGGTTCTCCAGGGTCAGCTCGATGCCCTTGTCGATGGCCTGGGGGGCCAGCTCGGCGATGGTTTCCTCGCTGAGCTGGCCGAGGTCGACGCGGGTGAAGGTTTCGTGCAGTTCCTCGTTGTCCAGGCGCGCCAGCAGGAGGATCTGCTCCATCAGCGTGCCGATGCGCTCGACGCTGCGGCTGACCTGCTGCAGGCCATGGGCGAGCACCGCCGGGTCGGAGGAGCGCAGCGCCACCTGGGCGTGGGTGCGCAGGCTGGCCAGGGGCGTGCGGATTTCGTGGGCGGCGTCGCTGGTGAGGCGGCGCTCGGCCTCCATGGCGGTGCCCAGGCGTTCGAGCAGCAGGTTGAGTTCGTTGACCAGGCTGTGCACTTCCACCGGCGCCCGGTTCAGCGCCAGGGGCTGCAGGCTGTGGGCGCCGCGCTGGTGCAGTTGCGCAGTGAGGATGCGCAGCGGCGCCAGGCCGTTGTTGACGCCGAACCACACCAGCAGGGCCAGCAGCGGCAGGGCCAGCAGCAGCGGGAAGAGCGCGCTGAGCAGCAGCAGGCGCAGGGTGTGGCTGCGGTGGTGGAGGTTCTCCACCACCCAGATGCGCGCGTTCTCGTCGCGGGTGCTCAACTGCAGGACGCGCCAGGTGATGCCGCCGTGGCTGATTTCGGAGAAGCCGGTTTCCAGGGCTTCCAGGCCGGTGGGCAGTCCGGGCGTGGCGAACAGCGGCTGGCCCTGGTACCAGAGGCTGTAGCCCAGGGCGGATTCGCGCCTGACCAGCGGCAGCCCCTCGATGGCCTTGCGGCTGCGGGCGATCAGCTCGCCCTGGCCGCCGGCGACGTCCACCAGGCGCAGGGCGGCCTCGCCGAAGTCGATCATGTCCTCGTCGTAGAGGCGGTCCACCTGCCGCGAGGCGAGGTGGTAGGTGAGGGTGCCGGCCAGCACCCAGCACAGGCTCACGCCGCCGATCAGCAGCAGCAGCAGGCGCCGGCTCAGCGAGCCGGCGCGGCGCGTGCGCCCGGGCGTGGCGCTCAAGGCGCGTCCTTGGCCGGGCGGTCGATGCCGTAGCCGATGCCGCGCACGGTGCGGATCAGCTCGTTGCCCAGCTTGCGCCGCAGGTGGTGCACGTGGACTTCGATGGCGTTGCTTTCCAGCTCGCCGTCCCAGCCGTACAGGGCTTCCACCAGGCGGGTGCGCGAGAGCACCTTGCCGCGCTGTTCCAGCAGCAGGCGCAGCAGGGCGTATTCGCGTGGGGCCAGTTCCACCGCCTCACCGCCCAGGCTGACCTGGTGGGTGGCCGGGTCCAGGCGCAGCTCGCCGTGTTCCAGCACCGGCTGGGCGCGGCCGGTGTGGCGGCGGGTGAGGGCGCGCACGCGGGCCAGCAGTTCGTCGAGGTCGAAGGGCTTGCTCAGGTAGTCGTCGGCGCCAGCGTCCAGGCCGGCCACGCGGTCGGCGACCTTGTCGCGGGCGGTGAGGATCAGCACCGGCGTCATGTCGCCGCGCCGGCGCAGGCCGCGCAGCACCTCCATGCCGTCGCGGCGCGGCAGGCCGAGGTCGAGCACCAGCAGGTCGAATTCGTCGGTGGCCAGGGCCTGGTCGGCGGCCACGCCGTCGGTCACCCAGTCCACGGTATCGCCTTCCAGGCCCAGCCCGGCGCGGATGCCGTCGCCCAGCAGCGGGTCGTCTTCAGCCAGCAGGATTCTCATGTTCGCCCCCTTTCGCGCGGTACCGCCGCGGCCATCCGCAGCAGGATAGCCGCAGCGGCGGTTTCGCGGCAGAGGCTGGCAGCGCCGGCTTAACGCCTGGTTAAGGCGGGGCTGGGCTCCTGCGCGCGATTGCGTATCTTCGCGCCGAGGCGCTTTTCGTAGGATGGGTGCACGCGGGGCAGCGCTATCGCAGGAGCGAGCTTGCTCGCGAACGGGGTTACCCGGCGGCTGCAGTGCTTTGGGTTGACTCCGCACCCTCTCCCCAGCCCTCTCCCGCAAGCGGGAGAGGGGGCGTCCGGCGTGGCCGTTAGGTCCGACGTCATCCTGTAGGAGCGGGCCCTGCCCGCGATTCGCGCGCAGGGCGCGCTCCTACAGGGGGGCACCATGCGTGGAGCTGTGTAGGAGCGAGCTTGCTTGCGAACGGGACTACCCGGCGGCTGTAGTGCTTTGGGTTGACTCCGCACCCTCTCCCCAGCCCTCTCCCGCAAGCGGGAGAGGGGGCCGTTCGGCGTGGCCGTTAGGTCCGACGTCATCCTGTAGGAGCGGGCCCTGCCCGCGATTCGCGCGCAGGGTGCGCTCCTACAGGGGAGCACCATGCGTGGAGCTGTGTAGGAGCGAGCTTGCTCGCGAACGGGATTACCCGGCGGCTGCAGTGCTTTGGGTTGACTCCGCACCCTCTCCCCAGCCCTCTCCCGCAAGCGGGAGAGGGGGCTGTCCGGTGTGGCCGTTAGGTCCGACGTCATCCTGTAGGAGCGGGCCCTGCCCGCGATTCGCGCGCAGGGTGCGCTCCTACAGGGGAGCACCATGCGTGGAGCTGTGTAGGAGCGAGCTTGCTCGCGAACGGGATTACCCGGCGGCTGCAGTGCTTTGGGTTGACTCCGTACCCTCTCCCCAGCCCTCTCCCGCAAGCGGGAGAGGGGGCCGTTCGGCGTGAGCGGCGGGGTCAGTGTCATCCTGGGCGCCTGGCTATCCTTGTCATTCCCGCGAACGCGGGAAGCCAATAGACGGCTACTTCCTACGGGGCAGTGCGGGCGCGGGTGACGCGGTCCACCAGGTAGACCACCCCGTGGTAGTCGATGCCGCCGTGGGCGCTCAGGCCGATCTCGCAGGTGCGGCTGGTGGACACGCCTTCGTCGCAGTACTGCACCGCGTCCTTCAGGCTGCGCAGCGAGTGGGCGTTGAGCTCCGGGGTGGTGAAGCCCTTGTCGCCGGCGAAGCCGCAGCAGTGGATGCCCTCGGGGACCACCACTTCCCGGGCGCAGCGGCGCACCAGGTCGATCAGCGCCTGGCTTTCGCCCAGGTGCTGGGTGCTGCAGGTGACGTGCACCGCCACCGGCTTGTCCAGCGGCTGGAAGTCCAGGCGGTCGACCAGGTGGGTGCGGATGAACTTCACCGGGTCGTAGATCCGCAGCCGGCTGTCGGCCAGGTCCTGGACCAGGCGCAGGGTGCAGGGGCTGGTGTCGCAGTAGATCGGGTCGAGCCCGCCGCGGCTGGCCTGCAACAGCGCGGCCAGCAGTTCGTCGCGCTTGTCGTCGGCCTGCTGCTTGTAGCCCTTGGAGGCGAAGGGCTGGCCGCAGCAGAGGTTGTCGGCGTTGTCCGGGAACACCACCTGGTAGCCGGCCTTCTCCAGCAACTGGCGGGTCTTGTCGATCAGCGGCACCTGCTCCTCGTCGCCGGCCGCTGGGCCCATGGCGCGGGACACGCAGGCGGTCAGGTAGACCACCCGCGGCTTGTCGCCGTCGGCGGCGGCCTGTGGCGCGGTGAAGCGCACTGGCTGCGGCATGGCCGGCGTCCACTGCGGTACGCGGCCCTTGCTGGCGTGGCTGATGGACGCGCTGAGGCTGGCCAGGCGCGGCGCGCCAAGCAGCATGCGCGCGCCGTTGGCCGTGTGGAGCATGAAGCGCGTGCCCTTCATCGCCGTGGCGAAGTTGCGCGCCAGCCAGGTGGCAGTGCCGGCGTGGCGGGCCTGCTCGCCGCGCAGTTTCTTCACCAGCTCGCCGGTGTTGATGTTCACCGGGCAGCGCTGGGCGCACAGACCGGTGGCGGCGCAGGTGTCGATGCCCTGGTACTGGTAGTCGCGCTCCAGTTGCGTGGTGTCGGCGCCGCTGCGGCGTTTAGCCTGGATGTCGCGCCACATGACGATGCGCTGGCGCGGGCTGAGGGTCAGGCCCCTGGACGGGCAGACCGGCTCGCAGAAGCCGCATTCGATGCACTTGTCGACGATCTCGTCGGCGGCCGGCAGCGGCTTGAGGTTCTTCAGGTGCAGCTGCGGGTCGTCGGTGAGGATCACGCCCGGGTTGAGGATGCCCTGCGGGTCGAGCAGGCGCTTGAGCTGCCACATCAGCTGGTAGGCGTCGTGGCCCCATTCCAGCTCGACGAAGGGCGCCATGTTGCGCCCGGTGCCGTGCTCGGCCTTCAGCGAGCCGCCGTACTCCACCGCCACCAGGTGCGCCACGTCGTCCATGAAGGCCGAGTAGCGCGCCACCTGCTCGGGCGAGTCGAAGCCCTGGGTGAAGACGAAGTGCAGGTTGCCCTCCAGCGCGTGGCCGAACAGGATGGCTTCATCGTAGCCGTGCCTGTCGAACAGCCCGATCAGCCGGTTCACGCCCTCGGCCAGCTGTTCGACGGGGAAGGTGACGTCCTCGATGATCACCGTGGTGCCGGTCTCGCGCACTGCGCCCACCGCCGGGAAGGTGTCCTTGCGGATGCGCCAGAGCTGGTTGTAGACCAGCGGGTCTTCGCTGAAGTCGACCTGCTTCTCCACCGGGAATTCGGCGATGGAGGCCATGATCTGCGCCAACTGCTCGTGCAGCAGCGTCTGCGTTGCCGCGCGGGATTCGATGAGCAGCGCGCAGGCGCCGGCGGACAGGCTCTTCACCCACGCCGGCATGCCCTGCATGTTCTCCACCGAGCGCAGGCTGCGGCGGTCCAGCAGCTCCACGGCGGACACCGGCTGCCGCTTGAGCACCGGCACGGCCTTGCAGCAGGTTTCCACGTCGGGGAAGACGATGAGCGCGCTGGCCTTGTGCGGGTGATCGGGCACGGTGTCGTAGGTCACCGCGCTGATGAAGCCCAGGGTGCCCTCGGAGCCGACCATCAGGTGGGTGAGGATGTCCAGCGGCTGATCGTAGTCCACCAGGGCGTTGAGGGAGAAGCCGGTGGTGTTCTTCAGCCGGTACTTGTGGCGGATCTTCGCTGCCAGCTCGGTGTTGGCGCGGGTCTGCCGGCCCAGTTCGGCCAGGCTTTCGAGGATTTCGCCATGGCTGGCCTGGAAGGCCTCGACGCTGGCCGGGTCCTCGCTGTCCAGCAGGCTGCCGTCGGCCAGCACCAGGCGCAGGCCGGCCAGGGTGTTGTAGCTGTTCTGCGCGGTGCCGCAGCACATGCCGCTGGCGTTGTTGGCGACGATGCCGCCGATCTTGCAGGCATTGATCGACGCCGGGTCGGGGCCGATCTTGCGGCCGAAGGGCGCCAGCCAGGCGTTGGCCTGGGCGCCGATCACCCCGGGTTGCAGGCGAATCCGCTCGCCGCCGCCACGGATGTCGCGGCCGTTCCAGTTGTCGCCCAGCACCAGCAGCACCGAGTCGCTCACCGCCTGGCCGGACAGGCTGGTGCCAGCGGCGCGGAAGGTCACCGCCACCTGCTGGGCGTGGGCGGCGCGCAGCAGGGTGCGCACCTCGTCTTCGCTCTCGACGCGGATCACCAGCTTGGGGATCAGCCGGTAGAAGCTGGCGTCGGTGCCGAAGGCCAGGGTCGAGAGCGGGTCGTCGAAGCGGCGCTCGCGGGGGATCAGGTGTTCGACCGTGTCGAGGAACGCGGCGGGCAGGCTCATGGCGGCTCCAGTCATCATCGGTGAGCGTGGACCGCTGGACGGCCCATCGGTGTTCTTTTGGGTCGAACGCGCGGGGGCACGTTCTTTTGTAGGAGCGAGCTTGCTCGCGAACCCGGCAGGCACGGAGCCGGGCAGGTTCGCGAGCAAGCTCGCTCCTACAGGGGCGCCTTCAGGCGCCGAGCTCGCGTACCAGCGAGTCGCGGGTGATTTCGCTGATCGACTTGGCGCCGGTGAGCACCATGGCCACGCGCATTTCCTTCTCGATCAGCTCCAGCAGGTTGCGCACGCCGGCCTCGCCATCCACCGCCAGGGCGTAGAGGAAGGCGCGGCCGAGCAGCACGCTGTCGGCGCCCAGGGCGATCATGCGGACCACGTCCAGGCCGTTGCGGATGCCGGAGTCGGCGAGGATGGTCAGGTCGCCCTTCACCGCGTCGGCGATGGCCGGCAGGGCGCGGGCGCTGGACAGCACGCCGTCGAGCTGGCGGCCGCCGTGGTTGGACACGACTATGCCGTCGGCGCCGAATTTCACCGCGTCCCTGGCGTCTTCCGGGTCGAGGATGCCCTTGATCACCATCGGGCCTTCCCAGAAGTCGCGGATCCACTCCAGGTCCTTCCAGGAAATCGACGGGTCGAAGTTGGCGCCCAGCCAGCCGATGTAGTCGGCCAGGCCCGTGGGGTTGCCGCGGTACCTGGAGATGTTGCCCAGGTCGTGGGGGCGGCCCAGCAGGCCGACGTCCAGCGCCCACTGCGGGTGGGTCATGGCCTGCCACATGCGCCGCAGCGGCGCGTTCGGGCCGCTCATGCCGGAGTGGGCGTCGCGGTAGCGGGCGCCGGGCACCGGCATGTCCACGGTGAACACCAGGGTCGAGCAGCCGGCGGCCTTGGCCCGCTCCAGGGCGTTCTTCATGAAGCCGCGGTCCTTCAGGACGTAGAGCTGGAACCACATGGGCCGGTCGATGGCCGGCGCCACTTCCTCGATCGGGCACACCGAGACGGTCGACAGGGTGAAGGGCACGCCCTTGGAGGCCGCGGCGCGCGCCGCCTGCACCTCGCCGCGGCGGGCGTACATGCCGGTCAGGCCGACCGGGGCCAGGGCCACCGGCATCGCCAGGGTCTCGTTGAACAGCCGGGTTTCCAGGCTCAGCTCGGACATGTTCTTCAGCACGCGCTGGCGCAGGGCGATGTCCGAGAGGTCCGCCACGTTGCGGCGCAGCGTGTGCTCGGCGTAGGCGCCGCCGTCGGCGTAGTGGAACAGGAAGGGCGGAATCTTGCGTTGGGCCGCGGCGCGGTAGTCGGTGGAGGCGGAAATGATCATCTGGCAGGGCACCGGTTGGGGTGGACGGTGAAGGCCGGGCCCCGTAGCGCTGGGCCCGGCAGGTACAGCTTAGTGAACGAGCATGCCGGTGAAGACATAGGCCTGCAGCAGGGTGATCACGCCGATCACCGCGGCGAACAGCAGGCTGTGCTTCAGGGTGAAGCGGAACAGGTCGGATTCCTTGCCGACCATGCCGGTGGCGGCGCAGGCCACGGCGATGGATTGCGGCGAGATCATCTTGCCGGTCACGCCGCCGGTGGTGTTGGCGGCCACCAGCAGGGTGTCGTTGACGCCGATCTGGTGCGCGGTGGTGCCCTGCAGGGCGCCGAACAGCGCGTTGGACGAGGTGTCCGAGCCGGTCAGGAACACGCCCAGCCAGCCGAGGAACGGCGAGAAGAACGGGAAGGCCGCGCCGGTGCCGGCCAGTACCAGGGCCAGGGTGGTGGACATGCCGGAGAAGTTGGTGACGAAGGCGAAGGCCAGCACCATGCCGATGGACAGCACCGGCCACTTCAGCTCGACCAGGGTTTCCTTGAAAGTGGTCAGACCAGTTTTCGCGGCGATGCGCAGGATGAACATGGAGACGATCGCGGAGATCAGGATCGCGGTGCCGGTGGCGGCCAGCGGGTCGAACTTGAACACGGCCGGCAGGGCGGTGGCGGCCGCGGCGATCGGCGGGCCCTTGAACACCAGTTGGTCAAGGCCGGGGATCGGGAAGTTGAACACCAGGCTGTAGAGCGCGCCGCCGGGCAGGAACATGGCCTTGAACGGCTTCAGCGTCCAGATGGTGACCAGCACGGTGAGCACCAGGAACGGCGACCAGGCCTTGACGATCTCGCCGACGCTGTAGGGCGAGGGCTCGGCGCGCGGGGCACCGCCACCGCCGGCGACGGCGGCGCCGCCGGAAACGCCGACCACTTCAGCGGCGCCGGCCGGCTGCCAGACCTTCAGGAACAGCGTCAGGCACACCAGGCTGATGAGCGCGGAGGTGATGTCCGGCAGTTCCGGGCCGATGAAGTTGGAGGTGAAGTACTGGCTGATGGCGAAGCTGCCGCCGGCGACCAGGGCGGCCGGCCAGGTTTCCTTCACGCCCTTGAGGCCATCCATCATGAACACCAGCCAGAAGGGCACCAGCAGCGACAGCAGCGGCAGCTGGCGGCCGGCCATGGCGCCGATCTTGAAGGCGTCGATGCCCGAGACCTGGCCGGCGACGATGATCGGGATGCCCAGGGCGCCGAAGGCCACCGGCGCGGTGTTGGCGATCAGGCACAGGCCGGCGGCGTACAGCGGGTTGAAGCCCAGGCCGACGAGCAGGGCGGCAGTGATCGCCACCGGGGCGCCGAAGCCGGCCGCGCCTTCGAGGAAGGCGCCGAACGAGAAACCGATCAGCAGCACCTGCAGGCGTTGGTCGGAGGTGATCGACAGGACCGAGCTGCGGATGATCTCGAACTGCCCGCTCTTCACCGTCAGTTTGTACAGGAACACCGCCGCGACGATGATCCAGGCGATCGGCCAGAGACCGTAGAGGAAGCCGTAGAACGCGGCGCCCAGGGCCTTGCCGACCGGCATGCCGTAGGCGGCGATGGCGACGACGATGGAGAGGATCAGGGTGATGGTGCCGGCGACGTGGCCCTTGAGGCGGAACACGGCGAGGGCGAGGAAGAAGAAGACGATCGGGATCACGGCGACCAGCGCGGACAGGCCGAGGCTGCCGAGCGGGGTATAGATCTGCTGCCAGGTTTGCATGCTGTTTTGGCTCCTAATTGTTTTTTGATTGGAGTCTGGTGTTGCGCCGTGTCGTGGGTTTTGCGCCGCCCCGGCGAGGGTTGGCGGCAGGCGGACGACCGTCTCGGCGTATCTCGCAAAATTGGTAATACCAATTTACAAAAGCGAGCGCTCAGAGTAAAAGCATCCCTGTAGCCTGTCAATTTGCGGGGCTACAACTTTTGTCGGACCGGGCGATCCAGGCGATCGCCGGGCTTGTTGTGGCCGGCGCCGCTGGTTAGGCTGCCGCGCCTGTGGAACGGGGCCTTCCGCCAGGCGGGGGCCGAGAGGTGGGGAAAAGATGGCTTTCAATCAGGTACGGCAGCGCCGCTTGTCGGACGATATCGTCGAGCGCCTCGAGGCGATGATCCTCGAGGGCACGCTCAAGGCGGGCGAGCGCCTGCCGGCCGAGCGCCTGCTGGCGGAGCAGTTCGGCGTGTCGCGGCCGTCGCTGCGCGAGGCGATTCAGAAGCTGGTGGCCAAGGGGCTGCTGGTCAGCCGCCAGGGCGGCGGCAACTACGTCGCGCAGGCCCTGGGCTCGACCTTCAGCGACCCGCTGCTGCACCTGCTGGAGACCAATCCCGAGGCGCAGCGCGACCTGCTGGAGTTCCGCCACACCCTGGAGGGCTCCTGCGCCTACTACGCCGCGCTACGCGCCACCGAGGTGGACCACCAGCGCCTGACCAGCGCCTTCGAGACGCTGCAGGCCTGCTACCAGCACAACGACAAGGTCAGCGACGAGGAGGGGGCGGCCGACGCCAGCTTCCACCTGGCCATCGCCGAGGCCAGCCACAACACCGTGCTGCTGCACACCATCCGCGGCCTGTTCGACCTGCTCAAGCACAACGTGGTGACCAACATCGGCGGCATGTACGCCCAGCGCGCGGAAACCCGCGAGCAACTGATGAGCCAGCACCGCGAGCTGTACGAGGCGATCATGCAGGGCCGCGCGGAAGAGGCGCGGGAGATATCCCACCGGCACATTTCCTATGTGCGGGAAGTGCTGGAGGAGGCGCAGGACGAGGCACGACGCCTGCAGCGGGCGCAGCGCAGGCTGGGGGTTTAAGAGCGGCTACAGGCTACAGGCTACAGGCTACAGGCAGCAGGCAAGAGCGGCTCTTACCTGCCGCCTGTAGCCTGCCGCCTGCAGCCGCTTTCAGTCTTCCTTGCCGTGCCGCATCGCGCGCTGGATCTCGCGATTGGAATCGCGTTCCTTCTCGGTGTCGCGCTTGTCGTATTCCTTCTTGCCCTTGGCCAGGGCGATCTCGCACTTGATCAGGTGCTTCTTCCAGTACATCGACAGCGCCACGCAGGCGTAGCCCTTCTGCTGCACCGCGCCGAACAGCTTGCCCAGCTCGCGCTTGTGCAGCAGCAGCTTGCGCGTGCGCACCGGGTCGGCGATCACGTGGGTGCTGGCGGTGGTCAGCGGGGTGATGTGGCTGCCCAGCAGCCAGGCCTCGCCGTCCTTGAGCAGGACGTAGCTGTCGACCAGCTGGGCCTTGCCGGCGCGCAGGCTCTTGACCTCCCAGCCGGCCAGGGCGATGCCCGCCTCGAAGCGTTGCTCGATGAAGTAGTCGTGCAGAGCCTTCTTGTTCTGCGCGATGGTCCCCTGGGGGTGTTTCTTCTGTTTAGCCATAGGCGGCGCATTATAGGGAGTCGCTCGCCGCGCCGCCATCGGGGGAATGGCTGTCTTTGGATTCCGCGATGCCGAAGTCGGTGTGCGACGCGGACGCATTTGCGGGTGCGGCGGGATGCGCGCTTGAGAGGGCGTGGCTAATCTCGGAGAATGCGCGCTGTTTTTTTGCACAGAGGGACGCCGGATCGCCCTGGAGCCGCTGGCGCCCTTCCACTGAAGAAGCGAGACCTCTATGAGCACGCATATCCAGCGTTCGGCCCTGCTGCCCTATCCCGCGAAGGCGCTGTACGACCTGGTCAACGATGTGGCGCGCTACCCGGAGTTCCTGCCCTGGTGCTCGGCGAGCAAGGTGCTGGAAGCAAGCGAAACGGCGATGCGCGCCGAGCTCAGTGTGGCCAAGGGCAACCTGTCGCAGCGCTTCAGCACGCGCAACGTGCTGGTGCCCGGGCAGAGCATCGAGATGAACCTCGAGGACGGCCCGTTCTCCGAGCTGCATGGCGTGTGGACCTTCAAGGCCCTGGGCGACAAGGCCTGCAAGATCACCCTGGACCTGACCTTCGACTACGCCGGCGCCCTGGTCAAGGCGACCCTCGGCCCGCTGTTCACCCAGGCGGCCAACACCATGGTCGACGCCTTCTGCCAGCGCGCCAAGCAGCTGTATGGCTGAAGGGCGCAGCATCGCCATCGAGGTGGTCTGCGCGCTGCCCGAGCGCCAGCGCCTGCTGCGCCTGAGCGTGCCCTGCGGCACGCGGGTGCGCGAGGCGGTGAGGCTGTCCGGCATCGCCGCGCAGTTCCCCGAGCTGGACGTGCTCAACAGCCCGCTGGGCATCTTCGGCAAGGCGGTCGCCGATCCGGACGGGCGGGTGCTGGAAGAGGGCGAGCGGGTGGAAATCTACCGGCCGCTGATCGCCGACCCCAAGGAGGTGCGCAAGCAGCGCGCCGCCCGCGCCAGGGCCAGCAAGGGCTGAGCGAAACACGTGGACATGAAAAAGCCCGGTCGATGCCGGGCTTTTTCATGGGTACGCGGGTTACTGCGGGTTGGTTTCCAGCGGTTCCGGCGTGGGCACGGCGACCGGCTTGGCCTCGTCGACTTCGCGCTGCAGCTGTTCTTCCACCGAGCCCGGCTTGGCCGGCTCTTCCCTGGGCTGCTCCGGCTTCTGCTGCTGCGGCTGCTCGGGCGAGGCGGGGGTGGTTTCCTTGCCGAGGATGGCCTCGTCGCGGCTGACGCCCGGGCGGAAGTCGCCGTTCAGGCCGATCAACTGGTCGTTGCCGTTGAACATCAGGCTGACGCGCTCCTGCTGGCGCTGGCCGCCGCCGGGCTGGATGCTGTAGAGGTAGTCCCAGCGGTCGGGGTGGAAGGTATCCACGATCAGCGGGTTGCCCATGATGAAACGCACCTGCCGACGGGTCATTCCCGGCTTCAGTTGGTCTATCATGTCTTGTGTTACGACGTTGCCTTGCTGGATGTCGATCTTGTAGACCCCCGGGAACGAACAACCGGCGAGTGCGGCTAGTCCCATTGCGAATGCGAGACTGGTCAGCATGAGCTTGGTGTTTTGCATCGGGGGGTGACTTCCACTATCTTGGCTGGGCGACGAAACCCCGATCATACCCGCATTGAAGGATGCTGCGAAGCATTCCGCGCCGAGAAAGCACACATGGTTGAAAATAGCGAACTGCGCAAGGCCGGCCTGAAAGTCACCCTGCCGCGCGTCAAGATCCTGCAGATGCTCGATTCCGCCGAGCAACGCCACATGAGCGCCGAGGATGTCTACAAGGCGCTGATGGAGGCCGGTGAGGATGTCGGCCTGGCCACCGTGTACCGCGTGCTGACCCAATTCGAGGCAGCCGGCCTGGTGGTACGCCACAACTTCGACGGTGGCCACGCCGTGTTCGAGCTGGCCGACAGCGGCCACCACGACCACATGGTCTGCGTGGATACCGGCGAGGTCATCGAGTTCATGGACAGCGAGATCGAGAAGCGCCAGAAGGAAATCGTCAAGGAACGCGGCTTCGAGCTGGTGGACCACAACCTGGTCCTGTACGTGCGCAAGAAGAAATAAAGCCTTGCAACGAACGGAAAACGGCGGCCCTGGGGTCGCCGTTTTCATTTTCAGAGGGGATTTCAGGTGAGATTGGCGCGTAGGAGCGGATCTCATCCGCGATAGCCGGAGGTTCCGGCGCGATTCGCGGATGAGATCCGCTCCTGCAGGTTACCCATACGCCGTGCCCTCGTAGGGCGCATAACGCCTACGGCGTTATCCGCCGTTTTCATCGGGCAGCGGTGCGTTGGCCGGTGGCGGATAACCGCGAACGGTTATTCGCCCTACGCCAAGCCATTCCCCGTGTAGGCGCGCGTCAACTGTGCAGCGCCCGGTCCACCATCTTGCGGGCGTGGGCCAGGGATTCCTTGGTCATGTCCACGCCGCCGAGCATGCGGGCGATCTCTTCTATGCGTTCGGCCTTCTTCAGGTTGGCCACCGCGGTGCGGGTTTCGCTGCTGTCGCGTTCCTTGTGCACGAACAGGTGCTGGTGGCCCTGGGCCGCGACCTGCGGCAGGTGGGTGACGGTCAGCACCTGGCCGCCTTCGCCGAGCCGGCGCAGCAGTTGGCCGACCACTTCCGCGGTGGGGCCGCCGATGCCGACGTCGACTTCGTCGAAGACCAGGGTGGGAACGCGCGAGGTCTGTGCGGTGATCACCTGGATGGCCAGGCTGATGCGCGACAGTTCGCCGCCGGAGGCCACCCGCGCCAGGCCCTTGAGCGGCTGCCCGGGGTTGGCGCTGACCAGGAATTCCAACTGCTCCAGGCCATTGGCCTGGGGTTCGGCGGCGGGGGTGTCGTCCAGTTCGATGGCGAAGCGCCCGCCGGGCATGCCCAGGCGTTGCATCTCGGTTTCCACCGAGGCGGCCAGCTGCGGGGCGGCCTGGCGGCGCAGGGTGCTCAGTTCCGCCGCCTTTTCCTGGTAGTGCCGCTGGTAGGCGGCCAGTTCCTCGGCCAGGCGCTCGGCGGCTTCGTCGTCGGCATTCAGCGCTTCCAGCTCTTCCAGCAGGCGTTGTTGCAGGGCCTGCAGGTCGTGGGGCTGCACGCGGTGCTTGCGGGCCAGGCCGTAGATGGCGTCCATGCGTTCTTCCAGTTGCTGCAGGCGGCCGGGGTCGGCGTCGAAGTTGTCGACGAAGCGGTTCAGCTCGCCCACCGCTTCCTCCACCTGGATCTGCGCGCTGGACAGCAGGTTGACCGCCTCGGCCAGCGCGGCGGGCTGGCTCTGGAAGGCGGTCAGGCGGTTGAGGCAGGCGGTCAGCACCGACAGCACGTTGCCGGCGTCGCTTTCGCTGCACATGTCCACCACCTGGCGGCAGGCGCCGAGCAGGGCGCCGGCGTTGCTCAGGGTCTTGTGCGCGGCCTCCAGCTCTTCCAGTTCGTTCTCGCCCAGGGCCAGGTTCTCCAGTTCGTCCAGCTGGTAGCTGAGCAACTGGTGGCGGGCGCGCTGCTCGTCGCCGCTGCGCGACAGGCGGTCGAGTTCGTGGCGCGTCTGCTTCCAGCGCTGCGCGGCCAGCTGTACCTGGCGCGCCAGGTCCTGGCTGCCGGCGTATTCATCGAGCAGGCGGCGGTGGGTGTCGGCCTTGAGCAGCGACTGGTGCTCGTGCTGGCTGTGGATATCGATCAGCAGCTCGCCCAGGGCCTTGAGGTCGCCCAGGGTGCAGGGCGTGCCGTTGATGTAGCCGCGTGAGCGGCCCTCGGTGGTGATCACCCGGCGCAGGATGCACGGGCCGTCCTGCTCCAGGTCGCGCTCGGCGAGCCAGTCGCGGGCCTCGGCGATGGCGCCGACGTCGAAGCTGGCGAGGATGTCCGCCTTGTCCGCGCCGGGGCGCACCACGCCGCTGTCGGCGCGGTCGCCCAGGGCCAGGCCGAGGGCGTCGAGCATGATCGACTTGCCGGCGCCGGTCTCGCCGGTGATCACGGTCATGCCGGCGGCGAGCTCGAGATCGAGGTGCTCGACGATGGCGTAGTTGTGCACGGAGAGATGAACCAGCATGGAAGGCGGCTCCGGTGAAAAGGTCTGTTTATTTATACAGTATTTTTTGCCGCTGGCAATTCACCGCACCCCCTTGAACCCGCGCAAATGGCCCCCATATAGCCGGCAGAGCCGCGAGCCATTGGGTTCGCTTTGTTTTCAAAGGCTTTTTCTTTTTTAGGAGAGTGGCATGTCTGACGAGCAACAGACTCAGGGTTCGCACCTGAACGAGCAGCCGGAACCGGTTGCCGGCGACGACCTGAACGCCCGCGTGCTGGACCTCGAGGAACAGCTGGCCGCGGCCAAGGACCAGAGCCTGCGCGTCGCCGCCGAGCTGCAGAACGTGCGTCGCCGCGCCGAGCAGGACGTGGAGAAGGCGCACAAGTTCGCCCTGGAGAAGTTCTCCGGCGACCTGCTGCCGGTGGTCGACACCCTGGAGCGCGCGCTGGAGATGTCCAGCCCGGACGACGAGGCGATCAAGCCGATGCGCGAAGGCATCGAGCTGACCCTCAAGATGTTCCACGACACCCTCAAGCGCTACAACCTGGAGCCGGTCGACCCCCACGGCGAGCCGTTCAACCCCGAGCACCATCAGGCGATGGCGATGGAGGAGAGCGTGCACCTGGAGCCCGGCAGTGTGGTCAAGGTGTTCCAGAAGGGCTACCTGCTCAACGGTCGCCTGCTGCGCCCGGCCATGGTCGTGGTCAGCAAGGCACCCGAGCAAACCCCGCCTTCGATCGACGAGAAGGCTTGAAATCCGCCACCCGGTCCCCATCTGGGTAATCAACCGAGCACAAGGTCCGCAGCGGGATCAGCACGGAATCTAATTTCTGGAGAGTGAATATGGGCAAAATCATTGGTATCGACCTGGGGACCACCAACTCCTGCGTCTCCATCCTGGAAAACGGCAGCGTCAAGGTGATCGAGAACGCCGAAGGCGCTCGCACCACCCCGTCGATCATCGGCTACGCCAACGATGGCGAGATCCTGGTCGGCCAGCCGGCCAAGCGCCAGGCGGTCACCAACCCGAAGAACACCCTGTACGCGGTGAAGCGCCTGATCGGCCGTCGCTTCGAAGAAGACGTCGTGCAGAAAGACATCAAGATGGTGCCGTACAGCATCGTCAAGGCTGACAACGGCGACGCCTGGGTCGAAGCGAAAGGCCAGAAGATGGCCCCGCCGCAGGTCTCCGCCGAAGTCCTGAAGAAGATGAAGAAGACCGCCGAGGACTACCTGGGCGAGCCGGTCACCGAGGCGGTCATCACCGTTCCGGCCTACTTCAACGACAGCCAGCGCCAGGCCACCAAGGACGCCGGCCGCATCGCCGGCCTGGACGTCAAGCGCATCATCAACGAGCCGACCGCGGCCGCGCTGGCCTACGGCCTGGACAAGGCCAAGGGCGACCACACCATCATCGTCTATGACCTGGGTGGCGGTACCTTCGACGTGTCGGTGATCGAGATCGCCGAAGTCGACGGCGAGCACCAGTTCGAAGTGCTGGCCACCAACGGTGACACCTTCCTCGGCGGCGAAGACTTCGACCTGCGCCTGATCGACTACCTCGTCGACGAGTTCAAGAAAGAAACCGGCATGGACCTCAAGGGCGACCCGCTGGCCATGCAGCGCCTGAAGGAAGCTGCCGAGAAGGCCAAGATCGAGCTGTCCTCGACCCAGCAGACCGACGTCAACCTGCCGTACATCACCGCTGACGCCAGCGGCCCGAAACACCTGAACGTCAAGGTGTCGCGCGCCAAGCTGGAGTCCCTGGTCGAAGACCTGGTGACCCGCACCATCGAGCCCTGCCGCGTGGCCCTGAAGGACGCCGGCCTGGACGTGTCGAAGATCGACGAGGTGATCCTGGTCGGTGGCCAGACCCGCATGCCGCTGGTGCAGAAGACCGTCGCCGAGTTCTTCGGCAAGGAAGCGCGCAAGGACGTCAACCCGGACGAAGCCGTGGCCATGGGTGCTGCCATCCAGGGCGCCGTGCTGGCCGGTGACGTCAAGGACGTGCTGCTGCTCGACGTCACCCCGCTGACCCTGGGCATCGAGACCCTGGGTGGCGTGATGACCGCGCTGATCGACAAGAACACCACCATCCCGACCAAGAAGTCCCAGGTGTTCTCCACCGCCGACGACAACCAGGGCGCCGTGACCATCCACGTGCTGCAGGGGGAGCGCAAGCAGGCTGCGCAGAACAAGTCCCTCGGCAAGTTCGACCTGGCCGACATCCCGCCGGCCCCGCGCGGCGTGCCGCAGATCGAAGTGACCTTCGACATCGACGCCAACGGCATCCTGCACGTGGGCGCGAAGGACAAGGCCACCGGCAAGCAGCAGTCCATCGTGATCAAGGCCTCTTCGGGCCTGTCCGAGGACGAGATCCAGCAGATGGTGCGTGACGCCGAGGCCAACGCCGAGGAAGACCGCAAGTTCGAGGAGCTGGCCGCCGCCCGCAACCAGGGTGACGCGCTGGTCCACGCGACCCGCAAGATGGTCACCGAGGCTGGCGACAAGGCCACCGCCGAGGAGAAGGCTGCCATCGAGAAGGCGCTGGCCGACCTGGAAGCCGCCGTGAAGGGCGACGACAAGGCCGAGATCGAAGCGAAGATGAACGCGCTGTCCCAGGCGTCCACCCCGCTGGCGCAGAAGATGTACGCCGAACAGCCGCAGCCGGGCGCCGAAGCCCAGTCCGGCGAGGCTGACCACAAGGCCGGCGACGACGTGGTCGACGCCGAGTTCGAAGAGGTCAAGGAGAACAAGTAAGCCTCGTGCAAGCTTGCGCTCCGGCGCACCGACCAGCGTGTCGGTGCGCATGAAACGTCACGCGGGGGCTTGCTCCCGCGTCGGCGTGTCTGGGGGAGAGGTTTTCAAGGTGCAAAGAATTTATGGCCAAACGTGATTTCTATGAGGTACTGGGTGTCGAGCGTGGCGCCAGCGACGCGGACCTGAAGAAGGCCTACCGCCGGCTCGCCATGAAGTACCACCCGGACCGCAATCCCGGCGACAAGGCGGCCGAGGATAAATTCAAGGAGGCCAACGAGGCGTACGAGATCCTGTCCGACGCCAGCAAGCGCGCGGCCTACGACCAGTACGGCCATGCCGGTGTCGACCCGCAGATGGGCGGCGGCGCGGGGGCCGGCTTCGGCGGCGCGAGCTTCTCGGACATCTTCGGCGACGTCTTCAGCGACTTCTTCGGTGGTGGCGGCGGTGGCCGGGGCGGCCGCGGCGGCCCGCAGCGCGGCGCCGACCTGCGCTACACCCTCGACCTGGATCTGGAAGACGCGGTCCGCGGCACCACCGTGACCATCCGCGTACCGACCCTGGTCGGCTGCAAGACCTGCAGCGGCAGCGGCGCCAAGCCCGGCACCTCGCCGGTGACCTGCACCACCTGCGGCGGCATCGGCCAGGTGCGCATGCAGCAGGGCTTCTTCTCGGTGCAGCAGACCTGCCCGCGCTGCCACGGCAGCGGCAAGATGATCAGCGACCCCTGCGGCACCTGCCACGGCCAGGGCCGCGTGGAAGAGCAGAAGACGCTGTCGGTCAAGGTACCGGCCGGCGTCGACACCGGCGACCGCATCCGCCTCACCGGCGAGGGCGAGGCCGGGGCCCATGGCGGCCCGGCGGGCGACCTCTACGTGGTGGTCAACGTGCGCGAGCACGACATCTTCCAGCGCGACGGCAAGCACCTGTACTGCGAAGTGCCGATCAGCTTCGCCGATGCCGCCCTGGGCGGTGAGCTGGAAGTGCCGACCCTGGATGGCCGGGTGAAGCTGAAGATCCCCGAGGGCACCCAGACCGGCAAGCTGTTCCGCCTGCGCGGCAAGGGCGTGGCCCCGGTGCGCGGCGGCGGTGCCGGCGACCTGATGTGCCGCGTGGTGGTCGAGACCCCGGTGAACCTGGACAAGCGCCAGCGCGAACTGCTCGAGGAGTTCCGCAGCAGCCTGCAGGGCGACACCTCCCACTCGCCCCGCGCCAGTGGCTGGTTCGAAGGCATGAAGCGCTTCTTCGACGATCTCTAACCACGGCGGCAGGCGGGAGGCGGCAGGCTTCAGGAGCTGCCGCCTGCCGCCTGTAGCCTGCAGCCTGGAGCTGTTTTTATGCGACGTATAGCCGTAATGGGCGCCGCCGGGCGCATGGGCAAGAACCTGATCGAGGCGGTGCAGCAGACCAACGGCAGTGCCGGCCTGACCGCCGCCATCGATCGTCCCGACAGCACCCTGGTGGGCGCCGACGCCGGTGAGCTGGCCGGCCTGGGCCGCATCGGCGTGCCGCTGTCGGGCGACCTGGCGAAGGTGGTCGACGAGTTCGACGTGCTGATCGACTTCACCCACCCCACCGTGACGCTGAAGAACCTGGAAGTCTGCCGCAAGGCCGGCAAGGCCATGGTCATCGGCACCACCGGTTTCTCCGTGGAAGAGAAGGCCCTGCTGGCCGAGGCCGCGAAGGACATCCCGATCGTCTTCGCCGCCAACTACAGCGTCGGCGTCAATCTCTGCCTGAAGCTGTTGGACACCGCCGCCCGCGTGCTGGGCGACGAAGTGGACATCGAGATCATCGAGGCCCACCACCGGCACAAGGTCGACGCGCCGTCCGGAACCGCCCTGCGCATGGGCGAGGTGGTGGCCAATGCCCTGGGGCGTGACTTGGAGAAGGTGGCGGTCTACGGTCGCGAGGGCCAGACCGGCGCGCGCGAGCGCGAGACCATCGGCTTCGCCACCGTGCGCGCCGGCGACGTGGTGGGCGACCACACCGTGCTGTTCGCCGCCGAGGGCGAGCGCGTGGAAATCACCCACAAGGCCTCCAGCCGCATGACCTTCGCCCGTGGCGCGGTGCGCGCGGCGCTGTGGCTGGAAGGGCAGGGCAGCGGCCTGTACGACATGCAGGACGTGCTCGGCCTGCGCTGAGAGCCGGCCGGCGAAATGCTGCGCGTCGGCATGGCGGGGGTCCGAACCGACCCGGTGGTAGCGCCATACGTCGTGCATAAGGTGGACCAATATGTCGCGTTTCTGTAAACTACAGATTTAGTGTGTCCACTAAAAGCAGCGCAGCATGAACCATACAAAAAGCGGGATGACCTCTTCTAGATGTCATCCCGCTTTTTTACAACCTGCGCACGCCCAGCCAGGCTTGATTCACGGGAGGTCTTCTTGACTAAGCCAGCCATACTTGCACTTGCCGACGGCAGCATTTTTCGCGGTGAAGCCATCGGTGCCGACGGCCAGACCGTCGGAGAGGTGGTGTTCAACACCGCCATGACCGGCTACCAGGAAATCCTTACCGATCCTTCCTATGCCCAACAGATCGTCACCCTGACCTACCCGCACATCGGCAACACCGGGACCACCCCGGAAGACGCCGAGTCGAACAAGGTCTGGGCCGCCGGCCTGATCATCCGCGACCTGCCGCTGCTGGCCAGCAGCTGGCGCGACAAGCAGTCCCTGCCGGACTACCTGAAAGAGAACGGTACCGTCGCCATCGCCGGCATCGATACCCGCCGCCTGACGCGCATCCTGCGCGAGAAGGGCTCGCAGAACGGCTGTATCCTGGCCGGCGACGACGCCACCGAGGAAAAGGCGCTGGAACTGGCGCGCTCCTTCCCCGGCCTGAAAGGCATGGACCTGGCCAAGGTGGTGTCCTCTACCGAGCGCTACGAGTGGCGCTCCAGCGTGTGGAACCTGGAAACCGACAGCCACCCGGAAATTCCCGCCGCCGAGCTGCCCTACCACGTGGTCGCCTACGACTTCGGCGTCAAGCTGAACATCCTGCGCATGCTGGTCGCCCGCGGCTGCCGCCTGACCGTGGTGCCGGCGCAGACCCCGGCCAGCGAAGTGCTGGCGCTGAACCCGGACGGCATCTTCCTCTCCAACGGCCCCGGCGACCCCGAGCCGTGCGACTACGCCATCCAGGCCATCCGCGAGTTCCTCGACACCGAGATCCCGGTGTTCGGCATCTGCCTCGGCCACCAGTTGCTGGCCCTGGCCTCGGGCGCCAGGACCCTGAAGATGGGCCACGGCCACCACGGTGCCAACCACCCGGTGCAGGACCTGGATTCCGGCGTGGTGATGATCACCAGCCAGAACCACGGCTTCGCGGTGGACGAGGAAACCCTGCCGGGCAACCTGCGCGCCACCCACAAGTCGCTGTTCGACGGTACCCTGCAGGGCATCGAGCGCACCGACAAGGTGGCCTTCAGCTTCCAGGGCCACCCGGAAGCCAGCCCCGGCCCGCACGACGTGGCGCCGCTGTTCGACCGTTTCATCTCGGCCATGGCCGAGCGTCGCTGAGATCTGCGAAGAGGTAAGCGAAGATGATGCCGACCCTGGGAATCACCGACCTCTGGACCTACGTCCTGGGTACGCTGTTCATCGTCCTGCTGCCGGGCCCGAACTCACTGTTCGTGCTGGCCACCGCCGCCCAGCGTGGCGTCGCCGGCGGCTACCGGGCGGCCAGCGCGGTGTTCCTGGGCGATGCCATCCTGATGCTGCTGTCGGCGCTGGGCATCGCCTCGCTGCTCAAGGCCGAGCCGATGCTGTTCCTCGGCCTGAAGTACGCCGGCGCCGCCTACCTGTTCTACCTGGGCCTGGGCATGCTCCGCGGCGGCTTGCAGAAGCTGCGCCAGCCGCTGGAACAGGCCGCCCCGGTGAAGGACGTGGACGTCGCCCAGCCGTTCCGCAAGGCGCTGCTGCTGAGCCTGTCCAACCCCAAGGCGATCCTCTTCTTCGTGTCCTTCTTCATCCAGTTCGTCGACCCCGGCTATGCCTACCCCGGCGTGTCGTTCCTGGTGCTGGGCACGATCCTCGAGGTCATCAGCGCCCTCTACCTCAGCTTCCTGATCTTTTCCGGTGTGCGCCTGGCGGCCTGGTTCCGCCGCCGGCAGCGGCTGGCGGCCGGCGCCTCGAGTGGCGTCGGCGCCCTGTTCGTCGGCTTCGGCGTGAAGCTGGCCAGCGCAACCCTTTCCTGAATATTGCAACGAGAGTCCCATGCCCAAGCGTACAGACATCAAGAGCATCCTGATCCTCGGTGCCGGCCCCATCGTCATCGGCCAGGCGTGCGAGTTCGACTACTCCGGCGCACAGGCCTGCAAGGCCCTGAAGGAAGAAGGCTTCCGCGTCATCCTGGTGAACTCCAACCCGGCCACCATCATGACCGACCCGGCCATGGCCGACGCCACCTACATCGAGCCGATCAAGTGGCAGACCGTGGCCAAGATCATCGAGAAGGAGCGCCCCGACGCGCTGCTGCCGACCATGGGCGGCCAGACCGCGCTGAACTGCGCGCTGGATCTGGAACGCCACGGCGTGCTGGAGAAGTTCGGCGTCGAGATGATCGGCGCCAACGCCGACACCATCGACAAGGCCGAGGACCGTTCGCGCTTCGACAAGGCCATGAAGGCCATCGGCCTGGCCTGCCCGCGCTCGGGCATCGCCCACAGCATGGAAGAAGCCTACGGCGTGCTGGAGCAGGTCGGCTTCCCCTGTATCATCCGTCCATCCTTCACCATGGGCGGCACTGGTGGCGGCATCGCCTACAACCGCGAGGAATTCGAGGAGATCTGCGCCCGCGGCCTGGACCTGTCGCCGACCAACGAACTGCTGATCGACGAATCGCTGATCGGCTGGAAGGAATACGAGATGGAGGTTGTCCGCGACAAGAAGGACAACTGCATCATCGTCTGCTCCATCGAGAACTTCGACCCCATGGGCGTGCACACCGGTGACTCCATCACCGTGGCCCCGGCGCAGACCCTGACCGACAAGGAATACCAGATCATGCGCAACGCCTCCCTGGCGGTGCTGCGCGAGATCGGCGTGGAGACCGGCGGTTCCAACGTGCAGTTCGGCATCTGCCCGGACACCGGGCGCATGGTCGTGATCGAGATGAACCCGCGGGTGTCGCGCTCCTCGGCCCTGGCCTCCAAGGCCACCGGCTTCCCGATCGCCAAGATCGCCGCCAAGCTGGCCGTCGGCTACACCCTCGACGAGCTGCAGAACGACATCACCGGCGGCCGTACCCCGGCCTCCTTCGAGCCGGCCATCGACTACGTCGTGACCAAGGTGCCGCGCTTCGCCTTCGAGAAGTTCCCGAAAGCCGACGCCCGCCTGACCACCCAGATGAAGTCCGTGGGCGAGGTCATGGCCATCGGCCGTACCTTCCAGGAGTCGGTGCAGAAAGCCCTGCGCGGCCTGGAAGTGGGCGTTGCCGGCTTCGATCCGAAGCTCGACCTGGCCGACCCGGAAGCCGAGGGCATCCTGCGCCGCGAGCTGACCGTGCCGGGCGCCGAGCGCATCTGGTACGTGGCCGACGCCTTCCGCGCCGGCAAGAGCATCGAAGAAGTCTTCGCCCTGACCAAGATCGACGAGTGGTTCCTGGTGCAGATCGAGGACCTGATCAAGGAAGAAGAGAAGGTCAAGACCCTCGGCCTGTCCGGCATCGACGCCGACCTGATGCGCAAGCTCAAGCGCAAGGGCTTCTCCGACGCGCGCCTGGCCAAGCTGCTCGGCGTGACCGAGAAGAACCTGCGCAACCACCGCCACAAGCTGAAGGTGCTGCCGGTCTACAAGCGCGTGGACACCTGCGCCGCCGAATTCGCCACCGACACCGCCTACATGTACTCGACCTACGAGGAAGAGTGCGAGGCCAACCCGTCCGGCCGCGACAAGATCATGATCCTGGGCGGCGGTCCGAACCGCATCGGCCAGGGCATCGAGTTCGACTACTGCTGCGTGCACGCCGCGCTGGCGATGCGCGAAGACGGCTACGAGACCATCATGGTCAACTGCAACCCGGAGACCGTCTCCACCGACTACGACACTTCCGACCGCCTGTACTTCGAGCCGGTGACCCTGGAAGACGTGCTGGAGATCGTCCGCGTCGAGCAGCCCAAGGGCGTGATCGTCCAGTACGGCGGCCAGACCCCGCTGAAACTCTGCCGCGCCCTGGAAGAAGCCGGCGTGCCGATCATCGGCACCAGCCCCGACGCCATCGACCGCGCCGAGGACCGCGAGCGCTTCCAGCAGATGGTCCAGCGCCTGAACCTGCGCCAGCCGGCCAACGCCACCGCGCGCAGCGAAGACGAGGCCCTGAGCCTGTCGAAGAACATCGGCTACCCGATGGTGGTGCGCCCGTCCTACGTGCTGGGCGGCCGGGCGATGGAAATCGTCTACCAGGAAGAAGAGCTCAAGCGCTACATGCGCGAGGCGGTGAAGGTCTCCAACGACAGCCCGGTGCTGCTGGACCGCTTCCTGAACTGCGCCATCGAAGTCGACATCGACGCGGTCTGCGACGGCGAGAACGTGGTGATCGGCGCCATCATGCAGCACATCGAGCAGGCCGGCGTGCACTCCGGTGACTCCGCGTGCTCGCTGCCGCCGTACTCGCTGCCCAAGCACATCCAGGACGAGATCCGCGAGCAGGTCAAGAAAATGGCCCTGGAGCTGGGCGTGGTCGGCCTGATGAACGTGCAGATGGCCGTACAGGGCGAAGACATCTACGTCATCGAGGTGAACCCGCGCGCCTCGCGTACCGTGCCGTTCGTCTCCAAGTGCATCGGCGAGTCCCTGGCCAAGATCGCGGCCCGCGTCATGGCCGGCAAGAGCCTTGCCGAAGTCGGCTTCACCGAAGAGGTGATCCCGCCGTACTATAGCGTCAAGGAAGCGGTGTTCCCGTTCGCCAAGTTCCCTGGCGTCGACCCCATCCTCGGCCCGGAAATGAAGTCCACCGGCGAGGTCATGGGCGTGGGCGACAGCTTCGGCGAGGCTTTCGCCAAGGCCCAGCTGGGCGCCAGCGAAATCCTGCCGAACGCCGGTTGCGCCTTCATCAGCGTCCGCGAGGACGACAAGCCGCAGGCCGTCCAGGTCGCCCGTGACCTGGTCGCGCTGGGCTTCGAGGTGGTCGCCACCGCCGGTACCGCCAAGGTGATCGAAGCGGCCGGCCTGCCGGTCCGCCGGGTGAACAAGGTGACCGAAGGCCGTCCGCACGTGGTCGACATGATCAAGAACGACGAAGTCACCCTGATCATCAACACCACCGAAGGTCGCCAGTCGATCGCCGACTCCTATTCGATCCGTCGTAACGCCCTGCAGCACAAGATCTACTGCACCACCACCATCGCGGCGGGGCAGGCGATCTGCGAGGCGCTCAAGTTCGGTCCCGAGAAGACCGTTCGCCGGCTGCAGGATCTGCATGCAGGAATCAACGCATGAGCAAATTCCCGATGACCGTCCAGGGCGCCCGCGCCCTGGAAGAAGAACTGAAACACCTGAAGACCGTTCTGCGCCCGCAGATCACCCAGGCCATCGCCGAGGCGCGTGAGCTGGGCGACCTCAAGGAGAACGCCGAGTACCACGCGGCCCGCGAGCAGCAGGGCATGTCCGAGGCGCGCATCCGCGACATCGAGGCCAAGCTGTCCAACGCGCAGATCATCGACGTGACCACCATCCCGCATACCGGGAAGGTGATCTTCGGGACCACCGTGGACATCGCCAACGTCGAGACCGACGAGACCGTGACCTACCAGATCGTCGGCGACGACGAGGCCGACATCAAGCGCAGCAAGATCTCGGTCAACTCGCCGATCGCCCGTGCGCTGATCGGCAAGACCGAGGGCGACGCGGTGCTGGTCAGGACCCCGGGCGGCGACGTCGAGTACGAGATCGTTGAAGTCCGCCACGCCTGAGTCGCGTCCGCTGAAAGCCGCCGCAGCCAGCTGGTTGCTGGCCCAGACCTTCTGGGTCGGCGGCCTCTGGCTGTTGCGTTTCGTGGTCCTGCCGGCACTGCAGAAGGTCGGCCTGGCGCCGCTGCTGGTGCAGTCGGTGGCCGATGCGCTGACGCCGCTGCTGGTCGGCTTCGCCGGTTTCTGCGCGCTGCTGCAGGCGCTGGTGCTGGTGACGGCGCAGGGCCTGGGCAGCCTCTGGCGCGAGATGCGCGGGCAGCTGCTGCTGACCGTGCTGGCGATGGTGGCGAGCTACCTGGTGGTGAACCAGTTGGCGCCGGATGCCCAGCGCTGGCTGCTGTTCAACTACCTGGTGCTGGCCCTGTGCGGCGTGCTGCTGGTGCTGCAACCGGTGCCGGGGCGGGACGCGGCGCGCTGAGCGCCGGCCGGCGGGGCCTTGGCCAGGGCGCCTGGGCGCCCGGCCTGCACTGTCACAGGCCGCTGTAGCGGCTGACGTTCGACAGGTTGCGGTTCGGCTTGGGATTGCGGCGGTAGACCAGGGCCATCTTGCCGATGGCCTGGACCAGCTCGCAGCTGCCGTTGCTGCACAGTTCGTCGATCAGCGCGCGGCGGTCGTCGCGCTCGGTGATGCGGAACTGTACCTTGATCAGTTCGTGATCGTTGAGCGCACGCTCAAGCTCGGCCATGACGCCTTCGGTAAGGCCGTTTTCGGCAACGGTCAATACAGGCTTCAGGTGGTGGCCGATAGATTTGAACTGTTTCTTCTGCTCCTGAGTGAGCGCCATAATCAGACCCCTGGGGAAAAAAGGCGGATATCTTACCCGAATTACGGTTCGACCGGGTGCCGCTCAGACGAGGTAATACGTGGCCCGTTCCAAGACTAGCCATCGCTGGCTGAAAGAACACTTCGACGATCCTTACGTGAAGATGGCGCAACGCGACGGCTACCGCTCGCGCGCCAGCTACAAGCTGCTGGAGATCCAGGAGAAGGATCGCATCCTGCGCCCGGGCATGACCGTGGTCGACCTCGGCGCCGCGCCGGGCGGCTGGTCGCAGGTCACCAGCCGGGTGATCGGCGACAAGGGCACGCTGATCGCCTCGGACATCCTGCCGATGGACAGCATCCCGGACGTCACCTTCATCCAGGGCGACTTCACCGAGGATGCGGTGTTCGCCCAACTGCTCCAGGCCATCGGCGAAAATCCGGTGGACCTTGTGATTTCCGATATGGCCCCCAATATGAGTGGACTGCCCGCCGTGGACATGCCCCGGGCCATGTTCCTCTGCGAGCTGGCGCTGGACCTGTGCACCCGGGTGTTGCGCCCGGGTGGCGATTTCCTGATCAAGATCTTCCAGGGCGAGGGCTTCGACGCTTACCTGAAGATGGTCCGCGAGAATTTCGAGAAGGTGCAGATGCGCAAGCCGCTGTCCTCCCGCGACCGTTCCCGCGAGCAATATCTGCTCGCGCGGGGCTTCCGCGGAGCCTAGACTGCGACGAATGGGCCGTCTGCCCGTCCACTCCACGCAAGTAGGGCTTGTACCGGCTTGCGCCGGGGTTCATAAAGGGTTACAGACGCCTCCTACGTCGCTAGGGGTTGTGTAGTAATTTGGCCGGAAGGAGTCTGGCCGTCGTGTGAAGCGGTTTCCAGGGCGGAGCCGGCTTCAGAGGGTAATCAATTGAACGACATGGCAAAGAACCTGATCCTGTGGTTGATCATCGCGGCGGTGCTGGTCACCGTGATGAACAACTTCTCCAGTCCGAGCGAGCCGCAGACGCTCAACTATTCGGACTTCATCCAGCAGGTGAAGGAAGGCAAGGTCGAGCGGGTTACCGTCGACGGCTACGTGATCACTGGCAAGCGCCAGGACGGGGATACCTTCAAGACCGTCCGCCCGGCGATCCAGGACAACGGCCTGATCGGCGACCTGGTCAACAACAACGTGGTCATCGAGGGCAAGCAGCCCGAGCAGCAGAGCATCTGGACGCAACTGCTGGTGGCGAGCTTCCCGATCCTGGTGATCATTGCCGTGTTCATGTTCTTCATGCGCCAGATGCAGGGCGGCGGCGGTGGCCGCGGTGGCCCGATGAGCTTCGGCAAGAGCAAGGCGCGCCTGCTGTCCGAAGACCAGGTCAAGACCACCTTCGCTGACGTCGCCGGCTGCGACGAGGCCAAGGAAGAGGTCAGCGAGCTGGTCGAGTTCCTCCGCGATCCGGGCAAGTTCCAGCGCCTGGGCGGCCGTATCCCGCGTGGCGTGCTGATGGTCGGCCCGCCCGGTACCGGCAAGACCCTGCTCGCCAAGGCCATCGCCGGCGAGGCCAAGGTGCCGTTCTTCACCATCTCCGGTTCCGACTTCGTCGAGATGTTCGTCGGCGTGGGCGCCTCCCGCGTGCGTGACATGTTCGACCAGGCCAAGAAACACGCACCCTGCATCATCTTCATCGACGAGATCGACGCTGTCGGCCGCCATCGTGGCGCCGGCCTGGGCGGCGGTCACGACGAGCGCGAGCAGACCCTCAACCAGCTGCTGGTGGAGATGGACGGCTTCGAGATGAACGACGGCATCATCGTCATCGCCGCGACCAACCGTCCGGACGTGCTCGACCCGGCGCTGCTGCGCCCGGGCCGCTTCGACCGCCAGGTGGTGGTCGGCCTGCCGGACATCCGCGGCCGCGAGCAGATCCTCAAGGTGCACATGCGCAAGGTCCCGCTGGGCGACAACGTCGACGCCGCGGTGATCGCCCGCGGTACCCCGGGCTTCTCCGGCGCCGACCTGGCCAACCTGGTCAACGAGGCCTCGCTGTTCGCCGCCCGTTCCAACAAGCGCATCGTCGACATGCGCGAGTTCGAGCTGGCCAAGGACAAGATCATGATGGGCGCCGAGCGCAAGACCATGGTCATGTCCGAGAAAGAGAAGAAGAACACCGCCTTCCACGAGGCCGGCCACGCCATCGTCGGCCGCCTGGTGCCGGAGCACGACCCGGTCTACAAGGTCTCCATCATCCCCCGCGGCCGCGCCCTGGGCGTGACCATGTTCCTCCCTGAGGAGGACCGCTACAGCCTGTCCAAGCGCGCCCTGGAAAGCCAGATCTGCTCGCTGTTCGGCGGCCGTATCGCGGAAGAGATGACCCTCGGTTTCGAAGGCGTCACCACCGGCGCCTCCAACGACATCATGCGTGCCACCCAGCTGGCGCGGAACATGGTCACCAAGTGGGGCCTGTCCGAGAAGCTCGGCCCGCTGATGTACGCCGAAGAGGAGGGCGAGGTGTTCCTCGGCCGCAGCGCCGGCAGCCAGCATGCCAACGTCTCCGGCGAGACCGCGAAGCTGATCGACCAGGAAGTGCGGCGCATCATCGACGACTGCTACGGCACCGCCAAGCGCCTGCTGGACGAGAACCGCGACAAGCTGGACATGATGGCCGACGCGCTGATGAAGTACGAAACCATCGACGCCGACCAGATCGAGGACATCATGGCCGGCCGCGTGCCGCGTGAGCCGCGCGACTGGCAGGGCGGCGGTTCCGGTTCCTCCGGTTCGGCGAGCGCCAGCCGCGACGAGGGTGGCCGCAAGGAAAACCCCATCGGGGGCCCCGCCGGCGAGCACTGAGAGCACTAGATGAGTTTCGAGCTGTACCCGACCCGGTTGCCTTGCGGCAACCGGGTTCTTGATTTAGGGCGTACCCATGTCATGGGTATCCTCAACGTCACCCCGGACTCCTTCTCCGATGGCGGCCGCTTCAGCCAGCGCGACGTCGCGTTGCGCCATGCCGCCGAGATGGTCGAGGCCGGCGCCAGCCTGATCGACGTGGGCGGCGAGTCGACCCGCCCGGGGGCGCGCCTGGTGTCGCCGACCGAGGAACTGGAGCGCGTGGCGCCGGTGGTGGAAGCCATCGCCCGCGAACTGGACGTGGTGATTTCCGTCGATACCTCGACGCCCGCCGTGATGCGCGAGACCGCGCGCCTGGGCGCCGGGCTGATCAACGACGTGCGCTCGCTGCAGCGCGACGGCGCACTGGATGCCGCGGTGGATGCCGGCCTGGCCGTGTGCCTGATGCACATGCGCGGCGAGCCGAGCACCATGCAGAATGACCCGCGCTACCCCGACATCCTGGCCGAGGTGCATGATTTCCTCGCCGAACGCATCGCTGCCTGCGAGGCGGCGGGGATCGCGCGCGAGCGCCTGGTGCTCGACCCCGGCTTCGGCTTCGCCAAGACCCAGGTGCACAACCTGGTGTTGTTCCAGCGCATGGAGCGTCTGCTGGAACTGGGCTGCCCGCTGCTGGTCGGAGTGTCGCGCAAGAGCATGATCGGCCGCGCCCTGGGGCGCGAGGTCGGTGACCGCCTGTATGGCAGCCTGGCGCTGGCGGCGCTGGCCGTGGCCAAGGGTGCGCGGATCATCCGCGTGCACGACGTCGCCGAAACGGTGGATGTGGTCCGCATGATCGATGCGGTGGAACAAGCTAAGGAAGAAGGACAGACAGCATGAGCAGGAAATATTTCGGTACCGATGGCATCCGTGGCCGCGTCGGCACGCCGCCGATCACGCCGGACTTCGTGCTCAAGCTGGGCTGGGCGGTGGGCATGGCCTTCCGCCAGCAGGGCAAGTGCCGCGTGCTGGTGGGCAAGGACACACGGATTTCCGGCTACATGTTCGAATCGGCCCTGGAGGCCGGCCTGTCGGCCGCCGGCGCCGACGTGATGCTGCTCGGCCCCATGCCGACCCCGGGCATCGCCTACCTGACGCGCACCTTCCACGCCGAGGCGGGCATCGTCATCAGCGCCTCGCACAACCCCCACGACGACAACGGCATCAAGTTCTTCTCCGGCCAGGGCACCAAGCTGCCGGACGAAGTCGAACTGATGATCGAGGAGCTCATCGACACCCCCATGACCGTGGTGGATTCCGCGCGCCTGGGCAAGGTCTCGCGGATCAACGACGCCGCCGGCCGCTACATCGAGTTCTGCAAGAGCAGCGTGCCCACCAGCACCGACTTCTCCGGCCTGCGCCTGGTCGTCGACTGCGCCCACGGCGCCACCTACAAGGTCGCGCCCAGTGTGTTCCGCGAGCTGGGTGCCCAGGTCTCGGTGATCGGCGTGCAGCCCAACGGCCTGAACATCAACGACAACTGCGGTTCCACCCACGTCGCCGCGGTGCAGGCGGCGGTCATCGCCGAGCAGGCCGACATGGGCATCGCCTTCGACGGCGACGGCGACCGCGTGATGATGGTCGACCACACCGGCGCGGTGGTGGACGGCGACGAGATCCTCTTCCTGATCGCCCGCGACATGCAGGAGCGCAACCGCCTGCAGGGCGGCGTGGTCGGCACGCTGATGAGCAACCTGGGCCTGGAGCTGGCCCTGGCCGACCTGCAGATCCCCTTCACCCGCGCCAAGGTCGGTGACCGCTACGTGATGGCGGAAATGCTGGGGCGCGGCTGGCAACTGGGTGGCGAGAACTCCGGCCACGTGGTCTGCGCCCAGCACACCACCACCGGGGATGCCATCATCGCCGCGCTGCAGGTGCTGATGGCGCTGAAGAGCCGCGGCCAGACCCTGGCCGAGGCGCGCCAGGGCATCCGCAAGTTCCCGCAGGTGCTGATCAACGTGCGCTACCAGGGCAAGGACGTCGATCCCATCGAGCATCCGGCGGTCAAGGAAGCCTGCGCGCGCGTCACCGAAAGCATGGCCGGCCGCGGCCGCGTGCTGTTGCGCAAGTCCGGCACCGAGCCGCTGGTGCGGGTTATGGTCGAGGGCGACGAAGAGAGCAGGGTGCGTGCCTACGCCGAACAGCTGGCGAAGGTCGTTACCGAGGTATGTGCTTGATTTCTCTTGTCAGTCTGCTTTTTGTCGAGTAACATCTGCGCCCACTTTGCTCAGCGAGGTACAGCATGCGTCGACCCTTAGTGGCCGGGAACTGGAAAATGCACGGTACCCGCTCCAGTGTTGCGGAGCTGATCAAAGGCTTGCGACAACTGGCTCTGCCTACAGGTGTCGACGTGGCGGTTCTGCCGCCCTGTCTGTACATCAACCAGGTCCTGCAAGGGCTGGATGGCAAGTCGGTTGCGGTTGGTGCGCAGAATTGCGCAGTCGAGCCGATGCAAGGTGCCCTCACGGGTGAGGTTGCAGCCAGCCAGCTGGTCGATGCCGGTTGTTCCCTGGTTCTGGTGGGGCACTCCGAGCGCCGCCAGGTTCTGGGCGAAAGCGACGAGGTCATCGGTCGCAAGTTCGCGGCGGCGCAATCCTGTGGCCTGGTTCCGGTGTTGTGCGTGGGTGAGACCCGCGAGCAGCGCGAAGCCGGCAAGACCCTCGAGGTCGTGGGGCGCCAGCTGGGTTCGGTGATAGAGGATTTGGGCGTCGGGGCTTTCTCCCGCGCCGTAGTGGCTTACGAGCCCGTGTGGGCCATCGGGACGGGGCTGACCGCTTCGCCCGAGCAGGCTCAGGAAGTACATGCGGCCATCCGTGCGCAATTGGCGGCGGAAAATGCCGAGGTCGCCCGCGGGGTTCGCCTGCTGTATGGCGGTAGCGTCAAGGCGGCGAATGCGGTCGAGCTGTTCGGCATGCCGGACATCGATGGGGGGCTGATTGGTGGTGCCTCCCTGAATGCGGATGAGTTCGGTGCGATCTGTCGCGCCGCGGGAAGCTGAAGATGCTGGAAACAGTTGTAATCGTGATTCACCTGCTGATGGCGCTGGGTCTGGTTGTACTGGTCCTGCTTCAGCATGGCAAGGGTGCGGATGCCGGTGCTTCCTTTGGCGCCGGTGCCTCGGGTACCGTTTTCGGTAGCCAGGGCTCCGCGACCTTCCTCAGTCGTTTTACTGCTGTACTGGCTGCAGTTTTTTTCATTACCAGCTTGGGTTTAGCGTATTTCGCTAAAGAAAAAGCTGATATGATACGTCACATCGGACTTCCTGATCCGGCAGTGATGGAGCAGAAGCAGGAGAAGGTCCCGGCAACCTCCGACGTGCCGGCGACCCAGGGGCAGCAACAAGCCCCGGCAGCTGGCAACGGTGACGTGCCGGCAGCTCCTGAGCAGAAGTAAGGCAAAGGTTTTTGCCGAGGTGGTGGAATTGGTAGACACGCTACCTTGAGGTGGTAGTGGCCATAGGCTGTAGGGGTTCGAGTCCCCTCCTCGGTACCATATACGAAGCCCCGCATGCGGGGCTTTCGTTTCCGGTGCGTCGGTTGACCTGGATAAGGTGTAACCGTATAATTTCGCACCAGCTTTGACGCGGGATGGAGCAGTCTGGTAGCTCGTCGGGCTCATAACCCGAAGGTCGTTGGTTCAAATCCAGCTCCCGCAACCA